>CAZYAW010000065.1:0-6666 GCA_964646045.1 uncultured Victivallales bacterium
TAGGTGCCGTCGGCGATCTCCTTCTGAATGACCTTGAGATAGAGCCGACCCATGCGAGCCGCATGACTCGACTCGCCGTAAAACGTGTCCCAGGCGTACTGATGCAGACGATCCAGATCCTCGACGGCCATGCGAGCCGGCCGGAAGACGGTCTGATCGCCCGTATAGCGCAGCCAGTCGTCGTGCAGAATACGGCCCTCGCGCTCGAGCTGGGCGCGAATCGGCGAATGCGGGAACGGGGTCAGCACCGTGAACTCGGCCAAATCCAGGTCGATTTCCAGCAGATAGTCCACCAGTCGCTTAATGGCGTCCTCGTCGTGGTCGTCCATGCCCAGGATAATGGTGCCTTCCACCCCGATGCCCCGATCCTTGAGCCGCCGGATGCGTTCGCGAATGACATCCGACGTGTCGATGATCGCCTGATAGACGTACCAGCAGCCGGCTTCCGCCGCCAAATCGAGGATCTCGTCGTTGTTCTTGATGGGATGCGAAATCCACTTTTTCTTGAGGGGAGCCAGAGCCCGGAACAGATCCTTCTCCCATTGGTCGTTCTGCGCCATCGAATTGTCGACGAAAAAGAGGCGGTTGTTGTCGATGCCCGCGACTTCCTCGACCACCCGGTCTATGTCGCGCGGCCGAAACTGCCGACCGCCCAGATAGGGCGTGCAACAGGGGAAGCAATTGAAACGGCATCCGCGCGAAGCATGGACCAAATCCACCATCTGCACGCCGCGAAAACGATAGCGCGCGCGGTCGAGAATGTCGCGACGGGCCGGGCCGATCAGCGACGAGTCCGGGAAATCGTGAAAAAAGTCGTACTCGCGCCGCAGCCGCCCCTGGCGCAGATCGTCGACAACCTGCGCAAAACGGCCTTCGGCTTCGCCGATGAAAACGGAGTCGGCATGGCGCAGCGTTTCCTCGCGATGCAACATGGCGGCTATGCCGCCGAAGACGACCGGCACGCCCAGGGCGCGATATTGATCGGCCAAGGCCCAGGCGCGCGGAATCTGACAGGTCAGCATGACCGAAAACGCCACCAGATCGGCATCCCGTTCCACGCGCAACGGCGTTACATTTTCGTCGATAAAACGCAGTTCGACATCGTCCGGCACCGTGGCCGCGAAACAGACCGGCCCATGCGGCGGCAAATGGAATTCCGGCTGATTCCGCATCTTGGGCCACTTCGGATAGATCAGGTTCATGCGCATGGAAAGAAAGCTACTCTTTCTGCGGGGGAATATGCAAGCGCAAAGCGCCATGGGCGCCTGCCCCGCAGGGCGGCTCGTCAAATCGTGGTACGATGCGACGCATATGCGTCGCATCATTTGAGATTTGAAATCACTTTCATCCCATGGAATCATGGAACGGGGGAATGTTGGAACAAGGAAGTTGAATGGGATGAGGAGAACACGATTCGAAAGCCGTTGCTCGACCGTATCGTCGCGATGCTGACGAAACTCCAACAGCGAGGCTATGCCGTTCATTAGGTATATCCGTCTTCCACGTACTTGCAGGCCTGTTCGATCGCCATGTGCGCCGATCTCTTTTGAGTGCGCGTGCCTGCACGCGCTTTACGTGCCGGCGCCCGCGCCGGCACATGAGCCTTCTCCCGGAGCAGGCTCCGGGGCAGAAAGCGCGTGCAGGCACGCGCACTCAAAAAAGCGCATTCCCCAACCCGTGAACGGTTACCCTTTCGCTTACGCTTGACGCGTTTTTGAAATTTGGTACGCTCGCGGAGCGCACCGACAAACAGCCAGGCGTACCCGGCACACAACAACACATCGGAGGGCATTTGTCGCTACCGCGCCAAAACTCTGATTCATGACGTTATGCAGAAAAAAGACTGGACAGTGTCTCCGATTTGTCCTGCTATGTGCGCCATGAAGATTTTTGTCAGGACGCTGGAAGGTTTAAACATCACGCTTGAGGTAGAACCTAGTGACAACATCGAGAATGTGAAGACGAAGATTCAAGACAAGGAAGGCATTCCTACTGATCAGCAGACACTGATCTTTGCCGGCAAGAAATTGGAGGACGGCAGAACTATCGCCGACTATAACATACAGAAAGAAAGCACTCTCCATCTGATTGTGGAGGAGCCGGAACCGAAACCGGAACCGGAACCGAAGCCGGAGCCGGAGCCGGAGCCGGAATATATAGATAGCCTTCATTCACGGGTGCGAGTGTTTGTTCGAGAGATCCTCGCTCAGTATCGACAGGGAGGTGTGGAATGAGAAGAATATATCAATTGTTATCGTTGCTACTCTTGGCCACTTTTTTTCTCACAGGATGTGAAGATGAAGATACAACAAGTCTTGCAGGAACGTGGCAGGCATTCAAAATCGTCTTATCCGGTGTGTCCGATAGCGAGAGCGAGCACCCGTTGCCGGAGACTTGGGTGGAAGTGTTGTCCCTGAATCCTGATGGCACGTTCTCTTCCCATTCTACGCAGAAAGGTCGAACAGAAGCCGAAACTGGCAGGTGGAGTTATACACCCTCCAATCTCATACTTACTCAACGAGGACAGGATCAAATCGAATACAGAATGGAGGGGCACACTCTTGTTCTCTCCGGGAATATACCCGAAGCAGAGTTTTCTCTTTACTGGAAGAAGATCAACTAATGCATACCGATTGGGATAGGGACGCCTCTTGCGAGGCTCCCCTCCCTTACTACCGTACGTACGGATCGCGTATACGGCGGCTCGGCTGGTGAAGTCGGGGAAGCGTCCCAGGGCACTTCCCAAACCCGGCTTTGGCGGCTGGCCGTGCCCAGCCCTCAATCCATACGGTCTCGACAGGATTTGCCGTCATTGGCCACGAACATGATCGGGATTATCTTCATATTACGGCATTGGAAGGTCGCTATAGGACCGCTTACTGATGAAAAATGGTGGTGGGGGAAGGACTCGAACCTCCGTAGGCGTAAGCCAGCAGATTTACAGTCTGCCCTCGTTGACCACTTGAGTACCCCACCGTATTGCGGCGTGCGACCGGCGGGCGCCGATCAACAAAGGAGCTACAGTGGCAAAAACAGCGTCTCATGGCAAGAGAAAATGTTGAAACGCGGAATATTCTTGCGGTTCAGCGTCATTCGTGCTTCACATATTGGCCATGAACACGCTTCTTAACGATCTGCGACTGGCCTTGCGCGGACGCCGCCCGGTTCTGTATGTGCAGTCGCCCGAGGAAGAGCGGGTCCTGCAGGCGTTGCGCAAACTGTGCGGGGACCTTCATGCGAACGGCTCCATGACGACCTGGACCTGCGTGGACGGTCTCCAGCCGCCCGTCGCCGACGTCCCCGACACGCGCGACCCGCAAGTGGCGCTGGAATGCCTGGCACGCGATCCGCGACCCGGTTTCAGCGTATTCCAGGATTTGGCCGACTTTATGGAGCGCCCCGCCGTGGTGCGGGCGCTGCGCAATGCGCGACGTGTGCTGCTGCGACAGAACCACGCCACGCTGGTGGTCGTCTCCCCGCGCCGCGTGCTGCCGCCCGACATGGAATCCGAAATTTTCTGGATGGAAGCGCCGCCGCCCGACGCCGAGGAGATCGCCGAGCGCCTGCAGGCGATTCAACTCGAACACAAGGACCGGCCGCCCGTTCCGGAAGCTTGGCATAGCCATATCCTGCCGGCCTTGCGCGGACTGACGCTGGACGATGTCGGGCATACCCTGCACAGCCTGTTCGACGAGGGCTTTCAAAACGAACAGGACGTGTTGCGCCGCATTTTCGAGGAAAAGAAGAGGACGCTCAGCCAATGCGGGTACCTGGAATACGTGCCGGCCTGCAAGGATATCGATCAGATTGGCGGACTGGAAATCCTCAAGGACTGGGCGCGCAGGCGCCGGGGTCTTTTCTCGCGGGACGCCATCGAGGCGGGACTGCCGGTGCCGAAAGGCGTACTGGTGATGGGCGTCAGCGGCTGCGGCAAAAGTCTGTCGGCCAAGGCGCTGGCGGCCCTGTGGTCCCTGCCGCTGTTCCGTCTGGACATGAACCTGGTTTTTTCCGGTCTATACGGCAGTCCGGAGTCGGCCTTCCACCGGGCGCTGAAGGCCATCGAATCCATCGCGCCCGCCGTGCTCTGGATCGACGAGATTGAAAACGCGCTGGGCATGACCGCCCGCGCCGCCACGGCCGAGCAGTCGCTGACCTTTTCGTCTTTTCTGACCTGGATGCAGGAACGGCCGCCGCTGGTTTTCGTGGCGGCCACGGCCAATCGCATCGAGGCCCTGCCCGCCGAAGCCATTCGCAAAGGCCGTTTCGACGAAGTTTTCTTCTGCGACTTGCCGGGCGAGAACGAACGACGCGAAATCTTCGAGGTGCATCTGCGCCTCAGCGGGGCCGATCCCGCCACCCTGGAGATCGAGCGGCTCATGCACTCCACCAAGGGCTGGAGCGGCGCGGAAATCGAGCAGGCCGTGATTGCGGCGCGCGTGGACGCGCGCGCAGAACAGCGCGACATTCGTTTCGAGGATCTGCGCCGTCACGCCGCGCGCATGGTTCCGCTTTCCACTACCATGTCGGAACAAATCCGCGCCATCCGCAGTTGGGCCTATCAGCGCGCCACCCGCGCGTCCAAACCGGAGCCGCGCTCGATGATTCCCGCCGAATAGGCAGAGATATTCCCATGGAAACATCCTCTTTCGACGTCATTGTTATCGGCAGCGGCGGCGGGCTGAAGATCGCGCGGCCCGCCGCGCGACTGGGCTTGCGGGTGGCCGTCGTGGAAGAGAGCGCCTGCGGGGGCACCTGTCTCAACCGCGGCTGCATCCCGTCCAAGATGCTCGTCTATCCGGCCGAGTTCACCGACAAGATTCGCGCGGCGCACCGTCTCAATATTGTCGTACCGGAACCGCGCGTGGAATTCGGCGCGCTTGTTTCCCGCATCACGCAAACGGTGGACCCCATGTCGCAGCAACTGCGCCAGGCCTGCGCACGGCAGCCGAATCTGGAATGGATTGAAGGTCACGCCCGTTTTACGGAAGGGCGCAGCATCCGCGTAGGATCGCGCGATCTGCACGGCGAACGCATCTTCATCGCGACCGGTTCGCGACCGACCATTCCGGACATCGCCGGACTGGCGAGTACGCCCTACATGACCGGCGAACAGGCCCTGCGTCGCACGGAGCCTCCGCAACATCTGCTGGTCCTGGGGGGCGGCTACATCGCGGTCGAGCTGGGCAACGCCTATCGCGCGCTGGGCTGTCGCACAACCTTTCTGGTGCGCAGCCGGCTGCTGCGTCACGAAGACCGCGAAATCGGCGATGCCTTTACGGCCGCTTTCAGGCGCCGCAACACGGTTCTGGATTGTTTTCAGACGGAGTCCGTCGAGCACAACGGACGCCTCTTCACCATCCGCGGGCAAGACGGCGCCGGACAACGTCGCTCCGTGCAGGGCGACGCCCTGCTGGTCGCCAACGGCGTTACCCCCTGTACGGACCGACTGGGCCTGGAAAACACCGCCGTGCGACGCACGCCCGCCGGCCATATCGAGGTCGATGAATTTCTGCGCACGGCGGAACCCGGCGTCTATGCCCTGGGCGACGCGGTCGGCCACTATCTTTTCCGGCACACGGTCAACCGCGAAGGCGAATATCTGATGCGCAGCGTTTTCGGCGGACAGACGGCCCTGCCGCTCGACTACGGTCCGGTCCCGCATGCCGTTTTTGGCGATCCGGAAATCGCGGGCGTGGGTCTGACCGAGGAAGAGGTCCGCCAACGCGGACTGGACTACGTGGTCGGTCGCGCCGCCTACGCCGACAGCAACCAGGGTCTGGCGCGGCGGCTCGAGTGCGGACTCTGCAAGATACTGGTCGACCGCGCCTCCCGCGGCCTGCTGGGCGCGCACCTGCTCGGCGAAGAAGCTTCCAATATGATCCACATGCTGATTCTGCTCATGAAAATGAACGGCACGCTCGACGATCTGCTCGATATGTTTTTCATTCACCCGGCCCTGCCCGAAATCGTGCGCGACGCCGCCCGCGACGCGCAAACCCGGATGCAGGCGTAATCACTCGCGGGCGAACTTGCGGTTGAGTTCCTGAAAAGAGGTGAAGATCAGCGTCGGGCGGCCGTGGGGACAAGTATAGGGCATTTCCGCGCGCGCCAGGTCGGCCACCAGACTTTCCAGTTCCCGGTTGGACAAGGCGTCGCGGGCCTTGACCGCCGACTTGCAGGCGGCCTGCGCGATGGCTTCCTCGCGCCAGCGGCCCTTGCCGCCGCGCGCGCCCGCCTCTTCCAGATGACGGGCGATTTCGCCCAGCATGGCGCCGGCCGCCGCGCCGCTGAAACAGGACGGCAACGCGTCCGCCACAAACGTGTCGCCGCCGAATTCGGCCACGCCGAACCCCATCTCGCGCAGCAAAGCCAGGTTGCGGCGCACGCGCAAGGCGTCGGCGGGCGCCAGTTCGACCGTTTCCGGCAGCAGCAGGGGCTGCGACTGCACCTGTCCGTCCAGAAACGAACGCATGAAACGTTCGAACTGGATGCGCTCATGCGCGGCGTGCGGATCGAGAACGGCATAGCCGTCCTCGGTTTCGAGCACCGCATACAAGGTTCCGATGCGGCCCACGACCCGGCACCAGGCCCACGGGGCGTTTCCCTCGCTCCCCTCCGTCGGCGGCGCGCCGGCCTCTACCGACTTCGACGCGGCCGGCGGCGCGC
>CAZYAW010000066.1:0-6527 GCA_964646045.1 uncultured Victivallales bacterium
GACGCGCAACGATCCCGCGGAAATCCGGAGCATGGTCGCTTCGATGGCCGAGACCGGCCGCATGTCGGGCGGCTACATGATGTGTATCGGCAATCACATTCCCTTCAATGTGCCCGGCGAGGCCATCAAGCGCTACCTCGATCTGTCGCAGGAACTGGCACGCAGATGAGCGCCCGGGGATAACGAAAACAGGAGGGAAGTTCATGACGGAAACGCAACCGATCGACATGCCCTATTTCCCGTTTGAGGACGTCAAAAGCCAGGAATTCGACCTGTCCGCTTTTGTCGGCGACGATCCGACGCAGCGCGCGCTTCTTGATGCTTGGCGCAAGAAAATTCGCGGTCAACTCGATCTCTCGGCCTATGACGATCCGGATCGGGCCTGGTACAGGAACGCCTTTTTCGAGCGTTTCGCCTTCATGTACGATCGCGGCTTCTACGATCCCGAGCGGGGATGCTACCGGATTGACGAGTATCTGGACGAGGGCGAGCGGGAGTTCGGCGGACCGGACATTTTGCTCTTGTGGCAGTCCTATCCGCGCCTGGGGATCGACCGGCGCAACCAGTTCGACCTGTACCGCGAGATGCCGGGCGGATTGCCCGGACTGAAAGCCCTGACGGACCGCTGTCACGCGCGCGGCGTGCGGGTGTTCCTGAATTACAACCCTTGGGACACCGGCACGCGGCGCGAGGAGTCAAGCGACGGCGAGGCGCTCGCCGGGATTCTGGCGGCCACGGGGGCGGACGGCGTTTTTTTGGACACGATGTGGAACAGTCCCGCGGACTTCCGGACCCCGCTGCTCGAAGCGAATCCCGCGTGCGTTTTCGATCCGGAAGCGATTCCCGAAACACAGGATCTGCAGATCATCACCGGGTCCTGGCTCCAGGTGCGGGGAATCTTCCCGCCCGTCATCCCGACCATTCGCTGGCTGGAACCGCGGTTCACCCTGCGCGGCATCGCTCGCTCCGAACGGTCGCGCAAGCCGATTCTGCACCGGGACCTGTTTCTCGGCGGGGGTCATGTGATCTGGGAAAACCTGTTCGGTTTTTTCAATCCGTGGAACGCCGAAGACCGTACGCTGGTGCGCAAGATCGCCCGCGTACTCCGCGCCTGCCGCGCCGCCTTTGCCCATCCCGACTGGCAACCGCTGATCGGCACGCTCATAGAAGGCGTGTACGCCAACCGCTGGCCGGACGGAAACCGCACGGTGTACACGCTGTACAACGGGACCGACCAGGCGGTGAACGGACCGGCGCTCGCGTTGCCTCCGGCGCCGGGGATGCGCGCGTGGGACCTGCTGAGCGGCGAACCGTTGCGGCTCGTGTCGGACGAATCGGGCGCGTTGCTCTCGTTGACCCTTCCGCCGCGGGAGGCGACGGCCGTGCTTGTGCAGCCGGAGACGGAGCCTCCGCCGGATGTCGGCGGCGACCGCGTCAGTCTCGAACAATACACGGACGATGCCACCGGCATCGCCGGTCACATGCCGCGCCCCGTTGCGCCGACGCCGCCGGCGCCGGCGAAAGAGAATCCGTCCGCAATGGCGATGATTCCCGGAGGCCGCTTCGTCATGCGCGTCAGACACAATGCCTCGCGCCAGATGGAAACCGCCTGCTACGGCTCGCGGGAAAGCCTCACCGACAAGCGCCATCCGCCGCAATACTTATGGATGCCGCCCTTCCTGATCGACCGCACCGAAGTCACGAACGAGCAGTACCGACAATTTCTGGCGGAAACCCGCTATGTTCCGTCCGACACGACCGCTTATCTGAAGCTTTGGATCCGGCCGCCGAGCGCGTCAGAGCAGCCTTGGCTGTGGGAGACGCCCGCCGGCAAGGCGGATCATCCGGTGGTGTACGTGGATTTGAACGACGCCCGCGCCTACGCGCGCTGGGCCGGCAAGCGGCTGCCGCGCGAGGAGGAGTGGCAATATGCCGCGCAGGGAACGGACGGCCGGCTGTGGCCGTGGGGGAACGATCCGGACGGACCGGACCGGCGGATGCACGTCTGGGAGCGGGACAACCGCCGTCACGAGTACGGGAACCGGCCGGATACGACGAAATGCAATTCCCATTCCAACGATACCACGCCGGTGGAGCGCTATCCTCTCGGCGCGTCGCCGTTCGGCGTGCTGGACATGGCCGGCAATGTCTGGGAATGGACCGAAAGCGAGCGCGACGACGGACACACGCGCTACGCGATTCTGCGGGGCGGCTCCTTCGCGGTCGTCGAAGGCAGCGGATGGTATTCGGCTTCCGGCGCGCAACCCTGTGACGCGCACGAGAAGATGCTGCTCATGTACCCCGGACTGGATCGCTGCGAAACGATCGGGTTTCGCTGCGTGAAAGACGTGGAGCGTGGCTGATGAAACACATTGTCGTTATCGGCAGTTACAATATCGGACTCACCGTGCTTGGGAAACGGATTCCGCGACCGGGCGAGACCGTGACGGGGCATCGCTTTACCGCGGGCCCCGGCGGGAAAGGCTCGAACCAGGCCATCGCGGCCCGGCGTCTTGGTGGCCGTGTCACCTTGGTCGCCCGTGTGGGCAACGATCTGTTCGGACGAGACGCGCTGAAACTCTTCCGCCGCGAGAAATTGCCGGCGCGCTATGTGGCCATCGACGAGAAACAGGCCACCGGAGCGGGCGTCATTTTTGTCGACGAGGCGGGCCAGAACGCCATCGGCGTCGCCTTGGGCGCGAACCTTGCCTTGAACTGCGGCGATATCTCCCGTGCCGCGGAACTGTTCGAGCCCGGCGCGATTCTCCTCATGCAGCTCGAAAGCCCCGTGTCGGTCCTGCGCGAAGCGGCCCGGCGAGCGCGACGGGCCGGCATGACGGTGATTCTGAATCCCGCCCCGGCCCCGGAACATCCGCTCGACGCCGGATTCCTGGCTTTATGTGACTACCTGACGCCCAACGAGACGGAGGCTTCCGAGATGTCGGGCGTCAACGTGAGAGATGCGAGGAGCGCGGAACGCGCCGCCCGAAAGCTGCTGGCAATGGGCCCGCGACATGTTCTTATAACCCTCGGCGAAGCGGGATCGCTGCTGGTGACGAAGGAGGGGGCGGTTCCTGCGCCGGCGCCGAAGGTGCGCGTCGCCGACACCACCGGCGCCGGCGACGCCTTCAACGGCGCCTTCGCCTATGCGCTGGCTGCGGACATGGCGCCTCCGGAGGCCGTCAAGTTCGCAACCTCCGTCGGGGCCTACAGCGTCGGGCATATCGGCGTGATCGACGGACTGCCGACGATGAAGCAGCTCGGGCGTATGCTCGATTCCACGATTCACAAACCGGGATCCTTTTGCGATTCAGATCGCGGCATGGTCCGAGAAGCCCGCGCTGATGACTGATGACTGATCGCTTCAGTTGCGGCCGAAGGCCGCTTTGGGAGGAGAGACGGATGGCGACCGACACAATGACATCACGCGAACGTGTTAACATGGCTATGGCGCATCGCGAGCCTGATCGAGTGCCGCTGGATTTTTTGGCGGTTCCCGAAATTTTCGATGCGTTGGCCGAGCGTCTTCGTCCGGATCCGGCGCCGTTCGCCGATCTGGACCGCTGGATGCAGCCGGAGCGCGAAGCGCTGCTTGCGGCCGTCGGGGCGGACTGCCGGCTGCTGTCATACGACATGTTCGTGAAGTATCCGGCCTCACTCCTGCGCCCGGGCGCCCGCGAGGACTGGTGGAGCTCGGCGAATCGTTCGACCCCCAACCGGATGTGGCGGCAGATGGGCCCCGACGGCTTGATTCTGGACGTTTTCGGCATTGGCGCGCGGCGTTCGCGCGACGACTTTGGCGTCCGCGAAAATTATGCGGACCATCCGCTGGCGGAGGTCCGGACCGTAGACGACCTGTCGCGGTTCACCTGGCCGGAGCCGGACTGGTGGGACTTTTCCGAGGTGCCGGAGGCGCTGGACAAGTTGACCGCCTCCGCCGGCGACGTGCATGTGCGCTATCGCGTCGGATCGGTCTTCGAGATCGCCTGGCAGTTGCGGGGCCTCGAGGCGTTTCTGATGGACCTTCTGGCCGAGCCGGATTTGGCGGAGGGGATTATGGACCGCCTCGCGGATCTGCACGTCGAAAACACGCGACGCTTTCTACAAAAGGCGGCCGGGCGCGTGGATATGATTTATGTGTACGACGACGTGGCTACGTCGCAGTCGCTGCTGATGTCGCTGGACAACTGGAGGACGCTCATCCGGCCGCGGCATGAACGCATCGTCGCCGTGGCCCGGGAGTTCGGCGTAAAGTTCATGTACCACACCGACGGCGCCGTGTGGCCGCTCATTCCCGATTTGATCGAGATGGGCGTGGATCTGCTCAACCCCATCCAGACCGATCTGCCGGAAATGGATGCGGCCCGATTGAAGCGCGCGTTCGGCGACCGCCTGAGTTTTCACGGCGGCGTGTCCATCGTGGACGTCCTTCCCAAAGGCGCCCCCGCCGCCGTAAGCAACGAAGTCCGCCGCCTCGTGAACATTCTGGGCGCGGACGGCGGCTACATTCTGTCCAGCTCGCATCACATCCAGGCCGATACGCCCGCGGCGAACGTTCTGGCCATGACCGACCCGGCTTTGCGCGCGCGCGCCGGCTGACCCTCATGGGACGCGGCGTTCCAGCGCCGCCGGAGACGCTGGAACCGTCCCGGTCCATCAACAGGGAACCGTTGCGCGCTGAGCGCCTCTTCGCAGACAAGCCTTCAGGCTGCTCTCCGGGCGTGAGACGCCCCAATGAGAATGGCTGGAATTTTTCGCTTGCATTGCGGGGGAGGGAGACTGTATGCCGTGCCGATGGGGTTGCTGCGGGCCCTTTTCCGCGCGGTTCCGCCTGCGGCGGAGGGGTCCGCGATAAAATGACGCCGTGAACGGCTGCAACATGAGGAAAAGCCATATGGGTAGGAAGCTTGGAGTGGCCGTTATCGGCGCGGGACAGCGCGGCCTGAACCGGCACGCGCGCACCTTCGAGGAACAGGGCGCCGGCGAGGTTCGCATAGCCGGTCTGTGCGACACGAATCCCGAGAATCTGAAAGCGGCCGTCGCACGATACCCTGCAGCCGGACATGTCGGGGAGGACTATCGCGCGGTCGTCGATCACGACGACATCGACGTGGTGGTGGTGGCGACGCCCAACGCGCTGCATGCGGATCAGGCGGTCTTCGCCCTTGAAAAGGGCAAGCATGTGTTCTGCGAAAAGCCGCTGGCGACGAGCGTGGCCGACGGCCGGAGAATTCTGGCCGCGCGGGATCGGTCGGGAACCGTACTCGAGGTCGGGTTCGTGCTGCGCTACGCGCCGCTGTTCGCCAGGACTCGGGAATTGATCGAGAGCGGCGAAATCGGGCGGCCGATTCACTTCCGCTGGTCGGTCTTCTATCGCGGAGGCATCCACTACTTCCGGACCTGGCACAGGATGAAACAGTGGAGCGGCGGGCTCAACATCGAGAAGGCGTGTCACGACTACGATTTATTGAACTGGTATTTCGGCGACCTTCCGCGTCGGGTTGTCATGTGGAGCGGGCTCGACAAGTTCGTGCCCGGATCGAAGATCGGCGAAGATTGCCGAACCTGTCCGGAACCCTGCGAGGATCACGATCCGGACGTGCGTGGCGGGGCGACGGCCAGTACGCCCGACGGCCGAATTCAGGACGGATCCAGCGCAACGGGATGCTACTACAACTCGCGCAAGGATGTCGGCGACAACTACGTGGGCCTGATCGAATATGCGTCCGGTTTGCGAGGAACCTTCGATATGAGCTTCTGCTCGTCCGGCCCGCGCGAACGCACCTTCACGATCGTGGGATCCCGGGGCGAAATCCGCGGAGACGCGGAAGGCGCGCGCCTGGAAATCGCCAAACGCCGTCCGGGCGCGGCGCCGGAGGTGTTCGACCTGCGGGAGGAATCGCGCGGTCACCATTGCGGCGGCGACTGGCGACAGGTGAAGCGCTTTCTGGAAACGCTGCGCGAGGGGCGCCGGCAGAGTCTGGCGACCGGCATGGACGGGTTGCGCGCGGTCGGAGTCGGCGAGGCCATGGAACGTTCCATCGCGGAAGACCGTCCGGTATCTCTTGCGGAAATCTTCGAAGAATAGGCATGACTCTGACGAGGGGCTGTCGGGGCGGGGAGAGACCCGCCTGTTTTTTGCGCGCCAGGCGGATCGGTCGCTGCGGCGCACCCTTCCGAGTACTGAAGAGTCCGCTTTGCGTGGCGGACGATTGATTCAGGGCCACTGGTCTGAGAGAACACAAGATCGGTGGACGGGATCGACTAGGATCGGGACGAAGATCGAGAAATTCGGCGAAACGACGCCGTGCTCATCAGGAACGTCCGGCCTGACTGCGAGCGCCCTCGCTCAGACAGGCGATGATGGCGGGAATTACGGTTCCGGACGGAAAAACCGGCGTGGCGGGAATCCCCGTCACGGATTCAGGAATAGACTAGACCTCGCTCTTCCGTTTCGCAAGATGTTTTTTCTTTTTTGTGAGGCTCTTGCAAAACCCATGCATTCGCGATTCCGGGTAGGGACGTTT
>CAZYAW010000067.1:0-3781 GCA_964646045.1 uncultured Victivallales bacterium
GTCTTTCGCTTCCCGACCAGGATATGAAGCACGACAACCCGCTCGGTCTGCGCGTGGGCGGCATCTACGATTTCGACAGTTTTCGCCTGAAGGCGACCCTGGCCCTGATCTCCGAGCAAAGCCTTCATCTCGGCGCCGGATTCAGGTTCTAACCGGTGCCCGCCATCTCCACCAGGCACCGGGCGGAATATTGGGCGCTGCGCTCGATCGCCGCAGTCACGGCGGCCCTGCCCTATCGTCTTGCGCTGTCGTTCGGCCGCCTGCATGCCGATCTCGCCTTCGCAACGATTGGCTTTCGTTTGACCGAAGCGCGCCGTCGCGTACGCGCCGTCTTCGGCGACCGTTTCAGCGAACGCGAAATTACGGCCGTCTGCCGGCAATCGTGGCGTAACGTCGTCCTCAACGGCATCGAAATGATGCGCGTCGGCCGGGCCGACCGGGCCTGGGCGCAACGTCATTGCGATTGCGAGGCCTATGTGACAATGATTCGCGCCCATCTCGCGACCGGCCGCGGCGCCCTGCTGGCCTGCGGCCACATGGGATCCTGGGAAATGGCTTCCGTCGTTTCGCATCTGCACGGCATCCCGATTTTCAGCATCGGCGCCCGCCAGAAGAACCCGCTGGCCGACGCCTATATTCACCGCTTGCGCCAACGACCCGGCATCCAGATCATTCCGCGCGGCGACGGAGCCATGAAAGAGGTGATCCGCAAAATACGGTCGGGCCAGGCGCTGGGCATCCTGCCCGACGTGCGCTCCCGCGAACCCGGATACCGAGTGCCCTTCCTCGGCGGCGAGGCCAACATCCACAAGGGAGTCGCTCTTTTCGCCATGCGCGCGGACTGCCCGGTCTTCCCGGTGATCGCCCAACGGCACGGACTGTCGCGTCATTCGCTGACGGTTCATCCCCCGATCCGGCCCGACGCCGGCGCCCCCAAAAAGGAGGAGGGCTACCGCATCACGGCGCAGGTCATGGCCGTGCTCGATCAGGCCATCCGCAACGATCCCGGCCAGTGGTTCTGGTACAACAAACGCTGGGTGCTCGACCCTCTTTGAACTTGTCAATGGTTGCACGTCACATAAGGAGAAGACATGAAACTTGCGGCGGATCCAAGGAAAATGGCCGACTGGCAAATCGCCGAGGCGGCGGAAGAGCGTATGAAGCCGTTCGACACCCTGGCCGAAGAACTGGGCCTGGAAAAAGAGGAGCGCATCCCGATGGGACGGCGCCTCGGCAAAATCGATTTCGTGCGCGCCATGCGCCGCATCGAAAAACGCCCCGTCGGCAAGTACATCAATGTCACGGCCATTACCCCCACCCCGCTGGGCGAAGGGAAAACCACCACCACCCTGGGCCTGATTCAGGGGCTGGGCCGCCTGGGCCAACGGGCGGGCGGCGCCATTCGGCAGCCCAGCGGCGGACCGACCTTCAACATCAAAGGCTCGGCGGCCGGCGGCGGCCTGGCCCAATGCCTGCCGCTGACCGAACTCTCGCTGGGGCTGACCGGCGACATCGACGCCATTGTCAACGCGCACAACCTGGCCATGGTCGCGCTGACCGCCCGCATGCAGCACGAACGTAACTACGACGACGCCCGCCTGGCGCGCAGTCGCCTGCGCCGTCTCGATATCGATCCCGAACGCGTCGAATCGCGCTGGGTCATGGACTTCTGCGCGCAGTCGCTGCGCAACATCCGCATCGGACTGGGGGGCAAGGCGGACGGTTTCGAGATGAATTCCGGCTTTGCCATCGCCGTCTCCAGCGAAATCATGGCCATTCTGGCCGTGGCCGACAGTCTGCGCGACCTGCGCGAACGCATGAGCCGCATCGTGCTGGCCTACAACCGCCGGGGCGAAGAAGTCACGACGGCCGATCTGGAAGTGGACGGCGCCATGACCGCCTGGATGGTCAACGCCGTCAACCCCAATCTGCTGCAAACCATCGAGGGCCAGCCCATCCTCGTGCATGCGGGCCCGTTCGCCAATATCGCCATCGGACAAAGCTCCATCATCGCCGACCGGCTCGGCACGCGCCTGACCGACTATCACGTCACCGAAAGCGGATTCGGCGCGGACATCGGCTACGAAAAATTCTGGAACCTGAAATGCCGCATGTCGGGGCTCGTGCCGGATGCCGTGGTGATCGTGGCCACGGTACGCGCCCTCAAAATGCACGGCGGCGGCCCGCCCGTCCGACCCGGCATGCGCCTGGACGAGGCCTATACCCGCGAAAACACGGCGCTGCTGGAAAAAGGCTGTGAAAACCTGCTCGCCCATATTCGCACCGTCCAGGCCAGCGGCGCGCAGCCGGTGGTCTGCGTGAACGGGTTCCATACCGATACCGCCGCGGAAACCGCGCTGATCCGCCGCGTGGCCGAAGCGGCCGGCGCGCGTTGCGCCGTGTCGGAACACTGGCTGCGCGGCGGCGCCGGCGCCGAAGAACTGGCCCACGCGGTCATGGCGGCCTGCGCGGAGAAAAACGAGTTCCGTTTTCTCTATGCGGCCGACGAGTCGCAGGAAACGCGCATCGACCGCATTGCGCGTGTCGTGTACGGCGGCGACGGCGCCACCTACTCGTCCGTGGCCCGGCGCAAACTGGAGCGGCACCGCGCCGACCCGGCCACGGCCGCGCTCGGGACCTGCATGGTCAAAACGCACCTCAGTCTCTCGCACGACCCGGAACTGAAAAACGCGCCCCGCGACTGGACCCTGCCCGTCTCCGACGTGTTGGTCTACAAGGGGGCCGGTTTCCTGGTTCCGGTGGCCGGCGCCATCAAGCTGATGCCGGGCACGGCCTCGGACCCCGCCTATCGCAACATCGATGTGGATGTCGAAACCGGGCAGGTGCGCGGCCTGTTCTGAAGCAGCAGCGCCCGCCGCCTCACGGCTCCGCAAGGGCGGACACGCCGGGACATTCACGCATCAGCTCGTCCACGCGCGACCGCCAGTATTCCCAGAACGGGAAGGTGCGGCATTGTCGAGGCCGTGCGGCATAGGCCGAACAGCCCTGTTGCCGCCGGTCGTAAAGCGCACAGGCATAGTTGGCGCCGTCGCGGTTTTCGCGCAGACGCCAGGCGTCCGCGTCGGGCAGCAGATACGCGGTGCGGAAAGCGGCGGGGTCCAGGCCCTTGGCGACCGCCAACGGGCCGATCTCCTCCGCCGTCACGCGGACGCGTCCGCTTTCCCCGTTGCAGCAGCGTCCGCCGCACGTACGACAGGCGCTCGGATCGAAGCGATAGGCGTAGCCCGCCGCGCCGATCACCCCGCGCTCCGCAGCTCGGCATGCAGCGCTTCACAGGCGCGGTAGAAAATGGTGGTGTCCACGCACAGCGTAATGAAGCGAATGCCCATCGCCTGATATTTGCGCGCCGTGGCGGGGTCGTCCACGTAAATGCCGAGACTTTTCCCCGCGCGCGCCACGTCGGCGACGATCTGACCGATTTTATCGACGACCCGCGCATCGTCGACCTGACCCGGGATGCCCAGCGACTGCGAAAGATCGTAGGGCCCGATGGACACCGGACTATGCTCCATATCGAGCAGAACATAGTCGAATCCGGTATGGCCGAGAATCTCGACCAGGGCCGTACTGTCGGCCTTGATGAACGGGCCGAAGACCGACGCGCCTTTCTGCAGCTTTTCCTTGATGCGCGTTGCGTTCACATTCCCCTCCCCTGTGATCCACTTGTCTCTGAGAACAATGTCCAACAGCCAACAAGGAATATCCAATATCCAAGGCAAATACACAAAAATTTGGTCGGTTGGAAATTCCTTGTTGGATA
>CAZYAW010000068.1:0-3876 GCA_964646045.1 uncultured Victivallales bacterium
CTAGCCATGACTGGAAACGTAGCGGCCGGCGGCGGCGGATCCGTAGGCCTGGCCGATTTGCCGCGAGGATTGGCGGGTGGTCTTGAATTCGGCCATTTCGGCCCGGAGCGCGGCGAGCAGGCGCCCGCCCCGCTCCAGCCAGCGGCGGTCCTGGGCGGCCAGCTTCTCGATCAAGGCGCGGGACAAGCCGTCCGGTTGTGCGAGGGCAAGGCGATCGCCGATCATTTGGCGGCGGCGTTGAAACAGGGCCGCCACGGCCTCGGCGTCCTTTTTGCGCAAAGCCGCATCGATTTCGGCGGCGATCGGGTCGAACGGATCGGCGGACATAATCGACTCATCTGCGGCGCCGTCCGACGAGGATGCGAAACATTTGTTTTGGCCTTCTATCATTATTCCCGTCTTCCATCGTTCCATTGTTCCGCGGTACGACAGTGATTCCCCTACCCCGAGAACGCGATGTTGCCGACGCCGACTGGCGGTGCCGGGGCGTCGGGCGCCGGGCGCGGCTCCTTTTCGGCGACTTTTCGCCAGGTTTCACGCAGACCGGTCATCATTTCCAGCACATCCTGTACCGGCTTGAGCTTTTTCTTGAGATTGGCTTCTATCAGGTGCTCGGTCATGAAATCGTAGAGGCGCTGCAAGATGCCGGCGATTTCGCCGCCCTTTTCCATGTCGAGCGAGACGATCAGTTCGGTAATGACGTTTTGGGCCTGCAACAGGTTCCGGCTGATAATCTCGACGTTTTCGGGCGGGCTCCCGGCAAAGGCCTCCTCGGCGGCCTTGAGCGCGCGGATGCACTCGTCGTAAAGCATCAGCACCAGTTGCATGGGACTGGCGGTCATGATGTGGGTATTGCGATAGTTTTCGGCGGTTGTCGTCATGCGCTTTCCCCTTTTACTGACTGTGTTCCGTTCCCGTCTCACAACGAATGCAAGTCCGATGCCACAGGGCTGTTTTCAAAATCAATTAAAGCGGTATCGCCGCCCGACTCGATGGCGGCCATGGCTTCCCGCAGCATGGCGCGGGTGGTCGAGGACGCTTTCGCGATGCTCTCGTAAAGCCGCCGCGAGCGCCTGTTGGCGTAGACGGCCTCCGTATATTTTTCCTCGTGCTCCTCCTTTTTGGCGTCCAGCGCGTAGTAGACCCGTCGCAGCGTCATGTCGGCCAGCATGGAGGAATCGCGCGTTGTCAGAATGAATTGGTCCACCGCCGCCAACTGCTCCAGGATGGCTTGCGCTCGGGATTCGGCGTCCGGGCCGGGCCGCCGCAGCATGGCGACCAGCCGATTGCACAACATGGCGGCCTCGGTGGCTTTCGCGGCCGTCTCGGACATATGGTCCATGGCGCTTTGAAAGGCCGGGGAAATGCGTTCGGTCGGCACGGGCGCGAAGTTCCGATGCGCATCCTCGACAACGGCATAGGCGTCGAACGGTTCGGCCATGAAATCGCCGATCCGCTCGTGCGGGATCAGATCCATGCCTTGAATGCGCGCGCCGTCGTTATTGGCGTTGACGAAGCGCACCTCCGGATGGCGCTGCACATAATCGCCGACGGTATCGATATAGGATCGCAAATCGATGCGGGTATAAACCGTGTCCCGATAATTGCCCGGCGCCGGCAGCAGATGAACTTGGTCTTCCGGGCGCGCTCTCTGGCCGTGATACATGCTGTAATCGGCGTGCGAATAGCCGTTCGCGCTCAGACAAAGGTCCAGTCCGGCGGTCAGTATCGGACGGCATCCCATTTTTACGGCGAGATCCAGCGCCGTCGAGCTGACGGTTCCTCCGGCATCCAGTATGCAGGTCGGTCCCAAAAAGGTTTCGGCCCATTGACCGACATAGTTGGCCGATCCGCGCGCAACAAAGACGCCCCTGAAGCGGCGCAGGAGCGGCGGATAGGCGATCATGGAAGACGTCAGATACAAATCGTCGCAAGCGGTCTGGAATTGTTCGCCGGTCTTGCGACTGGCGTCCACGCTCATGACCAAATCGGGGCGCAACCCGGCTTTTCTCAAAGGCGCCAGCGCCGTGCCCACCGCCAGCAACACAAAGCCGGCGCGATGTTCTTTCAAAAACGGCAGCGCGGCGTTCAGGGAGGGGCCGGCGGCGGCGATCAGGGCCGGCTTGCCGGCAAATACGTTATGCAGACGCAAGGCGGACGGCTGTCGGACAATAGCGGGGAAATTCTTGAAGGTATTGTACTGCCATTGCGCGCCGCGCATCATCAGCGTGCCCAGGTTAAGGATTTTCACGCGCAACCGATTGCGAATTTCCAGCAACGCATCGGTATAGATATCGCGTTGCCGCGCTTCCACGTGTGCCAAATCGAAAATACGAATGCTCGGATTCCTGGGCAAATACAGCAGACTCAACATGGCGGCTTCCATGTCGGCCACATGCTCGCCGGCTATTCTCAGGCGATTGTCTTTGGCCAGCGTTTCCAAGGGGATGCGCTCGAAAAGGCGTCGCAAGCGGTCGGAATCCTGCTCGATCAGCAGGGTGGCCGCCGATGGGGGCAATTGCCCGAGCAGACACGCGGCTTCCGCGCCGTCGCCAATACCCGGCACGATGATCAGATCGGGCGTTTCCTTTGCCAGCCAGGCGGCCACCTTGGCTTCGGTTGCGGCGTCGATCGGCGGGGCGGCAAGTCCGTCGCCGGGCGTGCCGGGTCGTACTCGGCCAGCGTTTGCAGGCGTTTTTCCGTTATCGCATCCATGGTCGCCATCGCCACCGCCTTGACTATGCCGGGAAAAGATTTCACCTTTCGGCCTTCCGCCCGTACCCCAAGCGTGCGGGTATGCGGGTTTGGGAGTGTGTGAGTTTTTCTCCACACCCTCGCGCACGTGCGCACTCACACACAATCACGCCTCCAATTTCTTGTTTTTTCGGCGGCAGCGGCGGATTACGGCGCTACGCTTGCGCCGCTGCGGGCCGCGGATATTCGTGTGCGATCAGCTTGCGCAGACGCGGTAAAAGTTCGCGAATGCGCGTTAGAGAATCGCCGATATCCTGTTCCATGATTTTGCCGGCGGCGACCGTGTCGCGCGCCGCTATTTTCTCGCCCAAGTCCGCAAGAGCCCGGCGATAGGTTCGCATCGCGGTTTCCAGGGAGCCCCGGTCGTCGGCGCAGCGGGCACGGTCCATGCTGAAGAGGGTGCACAGATTCATTTCGAACATGTTGAAATCGTGCAGTTTTTGCGTAAGCTCCCTGACGTGCTCGAATCCGGCGGCGCCGCCCTGCAAGGCGCGGGCGCTGTTGCGCGCCTCCGCGGACAAAACGCGCAGTCCTTCGCCGGAACGATCCAGACTGAACAGCGTGTATTCCTCGATCGATGCGATGTCCGTCATGCTGTTTTCGGCAGTCATAATGCACCATCCTGTTTTTTCGCGCCGCTCGCCGCATGCGGCGGCGTTCGCCACGGCCCGTTCCGTCACCAAGGCAAGAACTCTACGCATAGTCGCGCGACATGTCAATAGCCGTCGATAAAGCAGGCCGCGTGCCACGGGCGAGACCGATCCATCCCTGTCAGTAAAGGCGGGCTTCGCCCGCAAGCCCACCCACCCACTCACCCACAAAGAATCACGCCTTGCCTTTCTTGTTTTGGGGGCAGGACCGCGTGAGGAAGGCTCTAAAGCGCAAACTCCGGACCGGCTTGCGCCGGCCCGGAGCGTTGGCGTTGTTTTCGAATCGAACTTAGCCCAGCAACTGAATCACGCCCTGCGGCATGGCGTTGGCTTGCGCCAGCATGGCCGTGCCGACCTGGGTCAGAATGCTGAGCTTCGAGAATTCGGTCGTTTCCTTGGCCACGTCCACGTCGCGGATGCGGCTTTCCGACGCCCGAATGTTGTCCTCGTAGTTGCGCAGACCTTCCAGCGT
>CAZYAW010000069.1:0-6745 GCA_964646045.1 uncultured Victivallales bacterium
GCCCGCGCGTTTCCAGGTCGCGCGGACCGACTCGGCAAACGGCCAACAGATCGGCCGTCAGGGCCGCCAGCCAGTCGCTGTCGCTTTGACAAAGAGTCGCGGCCCGCAGAATGGCGCGGCGTATTTGCGGATTAAGTTCGGTTTCGAGCAAAGGTAAAACGCGGTGGCGCACGCGATTGCGCAAAAAGACATCCTCCCCGTTGCCGGAGTCTTCGCGCCAGACGAGTCCCTGACGACGCAGAAACGACTCGATCTCCCGCCGGGAAACGGTCAGCAACGGTCGCACCAGCGCGCACTGCTTCGTAAGCGGTCGGCGGACGCGCATGCCGCCCAGTCCGTCGGGCCCGGCGCCGCGCGCCAGTTTTAGCACGAACGTTTCGACCTGGTCGTCGGCCGTATGGGCCGTCGCCACGGTGGCGGCGCCAAGACGCCGCGCCGTACGGGCCAGAAAGGCGTAGCGCGCCTCGCGCGCGGCCATCTCAAGGGAGATACCGCGCCGCCGGGCCCGTTCGCGTACGCGAGCGCGTCCGACCACGCAGGGCATGCCCCAGTCGCGAGCGAGGTTCGCCACGAATGCGGCGTCGGCACGGGAAGCGCGGCCGCGCAGCCCGTGATCAAGGTGACCCACCGCCAGCTCGACCCCCAGCGTCGACGCCAGCTCGCGCAGCGCCGCCAGCAATGCCACCGAATCCGCTCCGCCCGACACCGCCGCCAGCACGCGCCCGCCGCGCGGCAGCAGTTCGTGCTCCGCAATCAAACGCCGCATGCGGGCGATCATGGACGGCTGCCAAGTTCATAAAGCGAGAGAGGATGCAGGCGGTGGTAATGATAGCGCCCCTGCAGCGAATCGCCGCCTCTTCTGTAATGATCAAGCTTTGCGGATCCAGTTACGAGAAAGCGTCGAATCAACTTGTTGAGATCGTAAAAGCCTTTTACAAGATTGCGCCATTTCCTGTACTTGTGTATTTCATCCAGGATAATCAAAGGTTGCTCGGCCGGCAGAGCGCCCTGAAGAAGGAGTTTGCGCGAGTCGAAATCATCCCAACTGAGATATGCGGGATGCTGTTCATCGCCCTTGTTCAACAAGCTTAAAGCCAGTGTTGTCTTGCCAACCTGTCGCGGACCCCCGACAAAAACCATCTTTTCACAGAGGTCCTTTTCTATCGCCGATTTCAAGTGGCGTTCCATAGACATCTCCTATGTCTTGCAGATTGGTAACTGCTCAGGTAGACTCACGGTGCACGCTGAATTCGCAGCGAAAAGTAGGTCGGGCATTCCTGCCCGACCCCGAGGCGTTGGAGGATCAGCCAGGAATGGCCGACTTACCGAGGCTTCCTGAGCAGTTACGCAGATTGTAACATGCCTATATTAGACCCAGACCTAATCTCAGACTTCCTGACGTCGCAGGAAAATGATTTGACACATTTTCAAATTGTGGACGGCTCCGCGAGCCGCCGGCACAAGGCGGCGGCGTCTTGCGGCTCGATGCGGTACAGGCTGCCGCGTCCCTGGAAAAACCCGTGACGTTCGATCAGCGCCAGGCCCAGCGCCGTCAGGCGCAGGCGCCGCCCGTCGTCCCACAGAACTTCGGTTTCGCCTTTGGCAAACACCCCGTCGCCGCGAAACGGAGAAGGCGTTTTGCCCATCGCCTCGTGGTGCCGCGCCACCAGCCCGGGCGCCAGCCGCACCGGCGCGCCCAACGTGGCGCGCGCCTGGTCGTCCGCAGCGCGCAACGCCTGGACCACCGCCTGCTCCGTCACCCCGAGCCGCTCCAGTTCCGCGCGATCCTGCGCCACGATTTCCTCGATTTCGCGCGCATCGTTCCCTAGAAAACCTTCCGCCGAAAAACGCGAGGCGTCCAGTCTTTCCCGCAGCGACTGATCGAGAGGGGCGTGCTTCATAGGTCGGCGTCCGCTCCGGTTTACATCCAGCGTCTCAGGTCGAGCGTTTCGATGCGCTGAGTTCTGGAATCAATGAATTTGGCCAGGTATTCGGCCAAATCGCGTTCGTACTCGGTGTCCAGTCCGGCATGCACCAGTTGACGGCCAATCACGAGCAGTCCGTCCGATCCGATTTCGGCGTCCTTGGCAGCCGCATAGCGGCGCGCGGGATCGGGATGGATGAACTTGCGCAGAATGGAAACCAGTTCCTCGTTGACCAGCACGTTGGAGGGCAGCAGCGAAGGAAGCCGCTCGTGCAGTTCGAGCTTGATGCGCAGCAGATCCTCTTCGGTAATGTCGTCGTCCTCGGTCAGCCGTTCGCCGCGCAGCAGCTCCAATCCGACCAGACCCGCGCTGTACAGGTCGGACTGGATGCCCGCATCCTCGCGACGATGCATCTCCGGAGCCATGTACATGGGCGATCCCATCAGGAACGACTGCTGTTCGCCCAGCACCACGGCCCGCCCGAAATCCACCAGCTTCACGTAGCCCAGCCGGTCGATCATAATGTTGCCGGGCTTGACGTCGGAATGCAGGAAGTTCGTGCCGTGCAGACACTCCAGCCCGCGCAGGACGCCGCGCAGAATATGCACCACCACGCCCGGCTGCACGCACATGCGCTGCGCGCTCACATTGAAAAGGTTCTGCGTAAACTTGGCCCATTCCCGGTGCGTACAGCGCGACTTGGCGTAGTCCAGCATGTCGCGCGACAGCATCCGCCGCAAATCGACGCCGTCGATCGCCTCCATCTGCATATAGCCGATGCCCTGCGTCTCGTCGTAGGCGTGGCTCATGACGATATGCGGACTGCGCAGTCGCTGCAGACGAGATATCTGGAAGGCGATGCGGCCCATGTCGGTCCAGTATTCCTCGGCGCTGCGATAGATGTAGGGGGACATCACCTTGATGGCATGCTCCGTAATGCAGCCCCGCGCGCCCTGCCGCTGCCCGAGAAAGACCTTGCCCTGACGGCCTTCGCCCAAATCGCGCGAAAACTGATAGGCCACCGGGTAATAGATGCCTTTCGTACGCAAGATGGACTCGTAATTGTCTTTCAGGCGCGACATCGGCATGGTCGACGGGTCGTCCGCGCGACTCGCGTCGGCCAGCACGGTCGACTCGTGACCGGACGTTTTCCGTTTCATCAGATTGATGACCGGCGGATGCGCAGACGTATTCATACCGCGTCCTTTTCCGCTTCGGCGCGGGCCTGCTGCAGCAGAGCGGCGATCATCCTGGGCGCAATCACTCCGCCGCCCGCGCGACTGTAGTCCGTCTGCATGCCCAGATACGAATAGAGGAGCGCCGATGCGCCGCGGGCCTCCGCCGGCGCGCCTTCCGCGCGCGGGGCCGCGGGAACGGGTTCGTAGGCGCCCGTTTTGCCGTTCAGGCGCGTGACGACAAACGCCGGGATGCGCTGGGGATTCACGCATTCCATTTCGCAAAAGGCCACCAGCCCCTCCTCGGTTTCGACATCCCACGGCCTCTTTTCGAAATCCCGCCAGCGCTCGTCGGCCAGCAGTTTGTCGATGCGCTGGTTGAGAACGGCGCACTTGTCGCAGCCCTTCTTGCCGAACACCCATATCTGATACGTTTTCGCCATCGTGTTTCTCCCGCAAAGCGCCGCCGGCTACAAACGGACCCCGGACCGGGACGCCAGCGTCAGGCTCGCCTCCGCATCGGCGGTTTCCACCGCGTAGCGACCGCGACGACGGGCCACCAGTTCTCCGTAGCGCTTGGACTTGTTCCAGTTCTGGATCTTGCTGAAATAGCCGACCACCCGCGTTTCGCCGACCACGTCCTGCGAACCGCATTGCGCGCACTGCTCCACCAGTCCGCGCATATTGTGGTTGCAGTGATTGCAGTAGGTGAATTCCGGCGAGATGGTCAACTGCGCCGACTGCGTACGGAACATGACCTCGCGCACCAGGCGCGCAATGGCCTGGGCCGAGGGCCGTTCCTCGCCCACGAAGGCATGGGTGATGGCGCCCGACTCGATGATGCTGTGGAATTTGGCCTGCTGCCGGATGCGTTCCACCAGCGAGACGTCGGCGTCCGCCGCCAAATGCACGGAATTCGTATAGTAGGCCACGTCTTCGCTGTCGCCCTTGAAAATCTCGGCGGCCTCGCGCCGGAAATAGATCAGATCGGTCTTGGCCAGGCGCCGCGAGGCGCTCTCGGCCGGAGACTCCTCGAGGGTGAACTTGAGCTTGTGCTTGCGCGTCAGCCGTTTGGTTTTCATGAACATGCGCGCCACGATCTTGAGACCCAGCGCCATGGCCTCGCGGCTTTCGTGCAGTTGTTCGCCGATCAGGAACTGCACGGCGTCGTTCACGCCGATCAGACCGATGATGTAGGTGCAGGCCTCCAGATCCACATAGGGCTTGCCGTCGCAGGATTCGCGGCCGATCTGCCACAGCGGGTGTCCCGGACCGGACATCATGTCGCGAATCTTGCGCTTCTTCTGCAGATGCGCCTCGACCGCCAGATCCATGGTGCGCTCCAGCTCCTCGTAAAAGTTTTCCAACACGCGTCCGTCCCCGCGTCGAGCGGCCCGATAGGCGGCCTGCGGGATATTGACCGTCACGTTCTGGAAGCCGCAGAAGCGCATGCATTCCGGATGCCGCAGCATGCGCGTATCCTCGATGGTCGTGCGCAATCGGCAGCAGGCCGACAGCGTAACCTCGTCGCGGTCGAAAACGAAATAGGTGGAGCCGTTTTTGCCGGCCAGCTCGCAGGCCTGCAGGAAGAGCGCGTACTGGTCCGGGTCGTCGAACGTTTCCTCGCTCACATGAAAGTCGCACTTGGGAAACTCGAACACCCGGCCGTTGCGGTCGCCGTCGGACCACACGTCGAGCAGCGCCCGGCAGAAGGCCTGCGCCTCCGCCACGTAGTCGCCGTAGCAGACGATGGCCTCGCCCGCTTCCCGTACCTGCCGCTCGACGGCCGGGTCGCGATCCGTCCCGCCCTTGCCGTCGTTGATTTCGCGATAGACGACGCGCCGCGACCCGTCCGCCTCCGTCAGCGCCAGATCCATGAGCGGATAGCCGCTGGCGTCGCGTTCCGCGCGCAGCGTCTCGGTCAGCGGCGTCTTGACGCCGTCCGCGCGGCGCAGCATATAGCGACCGCCCGGCCCGATGGCCGGCACGGAACGCAAATAGGCCGGCACGCCGGTATGAATGTTGAAATCGAGGAAAAGCGTTTGTCCGCCGCGCGAAAAAGCATTCTGGGATCCGTTGAAAATCAGCTCCTGCGCCACCTGCTTGATTTCCGCCCGTTCCATGCCTTCCAGATAGGGCGCGTAGAACACGTTGATGTAGGCAATGCCCAGCGCGCCGGCGTAGTTGGCCTGCATCGAAGCCAGGAACGTGTTGAGGTGGCCGGTCAGAACCGAAGCCGACTTGGCCGGACTGGACTCCGTATTGAGGTTCACCAGATTGCGCAGCCCGTACTTCTTGACGTACTCGATGGAGTGCGACGAGCAGTACACCCGGTGCGGATAGCCCAGATCGTGCACATGCACCGCCCCGGTATCGTGCGCCCGCTTGACTTCCGGACTGAAAATGGTGTCGAGCGCCCACTGTTTGAGCACCAGTTCCGCAATGCCCAGGTTGACCGCTTCGGGGTTGTTGTTGACGATGTTGCTGTTTTCCGTGGACTTCACGCACATGAGCGATTCCATGTAGTCCTTGGGAACCCGATACAGGGAAAGGTCGCGCAATTCGTCGTTGTGGTCGCGTTCCATCAGCTCGTTGTTGACCAGTTCGCGAATCAGCGTGGAATTGATGGTGCGAATGTTGCCCGAGATAATGCGGTTCTCCACCGCCTTGGCCACGCTGATGGACTCTTCCGCCGTCAGCCCGGTCGTCTTGAGCAACTGCTCGACAATGCGGCGATGATCCCACGGCAGCGTAAGATTCTGCGTCGCCGACTCCACCAGCAGCAGGCTCGCGTCGGTCACGTCCGCGCCGCTGTCGTCGCGGCCGCTGCGCACGCGAATTCTGGCCCGCGCCAGTTCCCGCTTCTTGCGATAGCGCTTGAACGACGCCAGCGTCATGGTTTCGCCGCTTTCGGCCAGCAGAATCTCCACCAGATCCTGCACGTCCTCGATACGCGGAATGCGCAAGCCCTCCGCGTCCGGCCCCACATAGTACTCGCTGCCGGGCCGGTCCAACTGATCCACCACGCCGTCGGCAATTTTTCGTGCCACGTCCTTATTGGCCGGCAAATCGGTATTGCGGGCCACCGCTTCCGTCGCCCGCAGAACCGCCTGTTCGATTTTTTCTTTGCGAAACGGCGTTACCACCCCCGATCGTTTGCGAAATCCGTCAAAACGCATGGTCGTTTCCGTTTCTAATTTCTGGGTCATCGCCAATCTCCCTCTGCCGCCGGTTGCAGAAAACTCCTGCTAGTTCTCGTAAAATCTCCGCCCGCCAACCGTGACACGGGCATCCCGCCCGTGTCTCGTCGACCGTGGTTTTCGCAAAAACCCGCTCTATCATGAATTTATTCGTTAAAGCATATAACGCAAACCGAGTTCAAGAAAAAAACCACAAAATATTGTGGCAGCCCTCGCCGTACCCCCTACATAGACCCCATCCGAGAAGGGGTTCGGGCATGGATTTCAGTGTTCAGTGGGGCCCGTGATTTCGCAGGCTCATCTGATTTTTCGCTTGAGTGACAGGGAATCCGAGGGATATGCCGACATCGCGGAGCGCCGCCCTGTCTTTCAGACCTCGGCAACGCGAAATGCGACCCTGAGGGCCCGTGCGAAAATAAATTCACATTTTGGACGGGCCCTCCGG
>CAZYAW010000070.1:0-4152 GCA_964646045.1 uncultured Victivallales bacterium
CGAACATCTGCCGCGCAGTGCAGGCGTATCGGCGGCCGACCGACAGGGCAAGAAAGACCTTGAAGAACAAAATGACGAAATGTTCGGACTGACCCCTAATTCTCCCCTAATTCTCCTGAGCAAGGAGATGCGGCAAGCCGCCGACGCTCTGGAATACGAGCGGGCCGCCGCCCTGCGCGCCGAAATCAACGAGCTGCGCTCCGCCATGGGCCAGCCGCGCGGAAAATCCGGAAAAGCATGAGGCAGGAGTTGCCGGCGGGAGGGCGAGATTGGTATGACGGCGCTCGCTATGCTTTGCTCGCCTGGTGCGTGATGCCGAACCATCTCCATAGACCGTAAACAGCCGGCAAGGATTCGTTGGATCCTAACATGTGCAGACTGACTTTTTTACAGAACTTTCACACAAATATTACACTCGTTTCACCCGTTGTCGTCGCAGCCTGTCATTATGGCGCCGACATGGAGAATCAGGCGCGGTTCGGCCTGCAACGGAAAGGAGGTTTCGGAACCGACGACGATGGACGGTTGAAAGCAATGTGTGACAGGTTTTTTCTATGCAAAAAAGGAGCTTGATATGAAAAAAGGTTTGAGCAAGATGCTGACGGTCGCGTTGCTGGGCGGGTTGACGTTTCTGGCGGGAATTTTACTTGGCCGAGCCCAGTCAACAACGGCGGATCCCTTTTTGAAGGAGAATGCGCCGGTCATTCAGAGCCAACCCGCCGCTGAAGAGGGCAGCGAACGCAGCGCCATCGTCCACCCTTTCGGGAATGACAAGCCAAGTTTAGCAGGGCTTGATGTGGAGGTACAGTACGTCTCGTTTCCGCTGCAAAAAGTGGAGGCCCTATTGGCGTCTGGCGAGCTGAACGAGCGCTCTCTGGCCAAGCTCTGGGCGCAGGGCGACGGACATCTGATGGCTTCGCCCAGGCTCACAACCCAATTCGGATCGCAAACCACGGTCAGAGGTGTAACGGAGTGCATATACCCCACCCACTTCAGTTTTATCGCCTTCTCATACGATACGACGAACACGACCGCGACGACAAACTCGCCGACCGGCGCGTGCTGCGCCGGACCTCAATACATTACCATGGAACCTCAAAATTTCGTGATGCGCGAAGTGGGCTCCATCTTGTCGGTATCGACAGATAACAAACCCGACGACGACTCGTCCTTCCATATTAATCTCAGCGTACAGCTCGTTGAAGAACCGAAGTGGCATAACTTCGGAAAACGTCTCAGTAGCGTGGAACAGCCGTTCTTCTTTACCTATGTATTTGGTGGAGAGGCTCGTGTCAAGGACGGGAAGCGCGTCGTCATAGGCGGCGGCATGCCAACGCCTGATCGCAAGAACATGGTCTATATCTTCCTCACCGCATGGATTGTGGACGCGGACGGGGAACCCCGCAGCCAGCCCTGAAATATGCGAGGGTTTGGTCGCGAGAGCGCGCAGCATGAAAACTCGCTTGTTTCGTGAGTAGGCGAACTGAGGACGAATGCAGGCAAAATACCCATACGGAGCGCTGGCTCTGATGCTGACGGCGGCAGCCGCCATTTTTGCGGGCGGCAGCCGCCTCGCGCGCCGGACGGAGACGGAACGGGTCAAGCGCGACCGTGAACCACTGCGCCAGTTTGCCGAGGCCATGCAGGGCGAATTAAACCGACTGGAGCGGCTGTACGAGTCGCATCTGAGCCGTCTGTCCCGCAAGACGCCAACGGACGATGCCATTAGGATTCGCATGGCCTGCAATTGGCTCGTCGGAGTCAAGCAGGTTTCGGTGTTGTCGACACAAACCGACCATCCGAGGGAGCCGTTGCATGCGAAGATCGAGTCGGGATCGAGAGGAGGGAACCTCCGGCCCTCCTTTTACGGAGAGAAGCCGCCCCGCGGACTGAGAGAGTCGCTCGTGATGCTTGCGGACGATATACGGCATGCGGAGACGCTGGAGTTCGGCTGGGTCGATCATCCCGGCTCGGCTCCGGTCTTTTGGTATCGGCCCACGGCGGAATTGTGCGTGGCCGTCCTGGTGAGCCGGGAAGACGTGGCGAAAAGCATGAATCGCTGGATGCGGGCCTGGGTTGCGCAACACTTCGTCCCCAATGAAACGGGCAAGGGCGGAGACAAAATCGTAGGGCCCGACCATGCGCCGCTGGCCGTCGTCGGCGCCGCGGCGGAGACGGCGGACCGACACCCCGATGCGGTGATCGCAATGAACCAGCGCTTCGGCGCCTGGCAACTTCTTTCCTGGGACGGAATGCGGACCATGGAATTCAGCCACTTGCCATCGCTGGCCGGTTCCGCCGCGCTGGCGACGCTGATCGCTCTGCTCGGCGTCGGCATCTTCGTGCAGCAGAGGCGGGCGTTGAAAACGGCCGCGCAACAGGTCTCCTTCATCAACCGCGTTTCGCACGAGTTGCGCGCGCCTCTGACCAACATTCTCCTGAACGTCGACCTGGCCATCGACCATCTGAACGAATCGGCGGGAGAATCGGCCCGGCGCCTGGCGGTCGTGCAGGGCGAAGGCGGGCGGCTCAGCCGTCTGATCGACAACGTGCTGACCTTCTCGCGCCGCGAGCAGGGGCGACTGACGCTGCATCCCCGTCCCGCAATTCCGTCCGCAGTGATTCAATCGGTGCTTCAGCAGTTCAGCGAGGCGCTCGAACGGTGCTCCATCCAGGTGCAAACGACCGGCGCCCTGACGAAACCCTGCCTATTCGATCCGGACGCCTTCTCGCAAATCCTGACCAATCTGGTATCAAACGTCGAGAAGTACGCCGGGGACGGCGGGCACCTCGGCATTGACGCGCGACTGGAAGACGCCTGGCTGAAAGTCACGGTGACGGATCGCGGCCCCGGTATTCCCGAGAAAGAAGTCGAGAAAATCTTTCGCCCGTTTTTTCGCCTGCATCGCGAGACCAGCGAGGGGGCGACCGGGGCCGGGTTGGGCTTGTCCATCGCCCGCGATCTGGCTTCTCGCATGGGCGGTTCCCTGCGACTGCGCGCGTCCGCCACCGGCGCCGTCTTCGAACTGCGCCTGCCTTTCCGCACGGTGGCGGACCACACGGAGAAACCCGCATGATGAAAATCCTGATCGCCGATGACGATCCCGTAACACTGGACGCCTTGGCGGCCTGCCTGAAATCCGAGGGATACTCGGCACTCCGCGCGCGCGACGGCGCCGAGGCCCTGGAACTTTGGAAAACGCACCAGCCGCAATTGTGCTGTCTCGACATCATGATGCCGAAAATCGACGGGTACGAGGTCTGCCGTCAGATCCGGGCCGCAAACAAGTCGGTTCCCGTTCTGTTCCTTTCGGCCAAGTCCGAAGAGATCGACGTGGTCGTCGGACTGAAACTGGGCGCGGACGATTTCATACGTAAACCTTTCGGAAAGAACGAGCTTCTGGCGCGCATTGCCTCCGTACTGAGACGCTCTACGGAAAAGCCGGCGAAAGAGCGATCCACGTGTTTCACCATGCGGGATTATTCCGTGTATCCCCTCGAACTGCGGGCGGAACGAGGCGGGAAAAGCATCGACCTGAAGCCGCGCGAAGTTGCGATCCTGGAACTGCTGCACGAACGAGCCGGGGAGGTTGTCAGTCGTGACGAGTTGCTGAACCGCTGCTGGGGCATCGACTACTTCCCCGAATCGAGGACCCTGGACCAGCATATCTCGAAGCTGCGCCACCGTATCGAGGCCGCCCCCGAATGTCCGGTCCTGATCGAAACGGTTCGCGGAGTCGGCTACCGCTACCGATCATAAAGTCACGCTCTCGGCAAAGAGCCGAGGGAAAATGGGGTCCGATCATATTGTTATTCTTCTCGGTTCGCCCTTCCTACCAAGAAACTTGGTTTAGAATTGCGGATTTCGCGAAGATGCTGGTTGACCTCGCTTTCAATATTGCGTACAGTAGAGCCTGTCCCAATTTGGCGTAATTTTTGACTAGCCGACAATCGGGACGATTTTCCTACCAAGAGCAGATGAAAATCGAGGGGGAAATAGGGGGGGAATAGGGGTCAGTCCGAACATATTGTCATTTTGGGTTTGACAAAGGACCAATGGTCAGGGTAAAGGGTTGAGGCATGGGGGTAATAAGGGGTCAGAGCGGAATGGCACTTAGTTAAGCCTCGTTTAGGACGGTTTCTCGGCTCTGT
>CAZYAW010000071.1:0-16339 GCA_964646045.1 uncultured Victivallales bacterium
CTCTACGACACGGTGCGCAACGAGGGTTTTGTCTCTGTCGGCATCAGCAAGGACACTTCGCAATTCGCCGTGGACCACCTCCGCGCATGGTGGGCCGAACACGGGCAGATCGCCTATCCCAAAGCCGATGAAATCCTTTTGCTTGCCGACTGCGGGGGCGGCAACGGATATGAGAATTGATCGTTCACCTTTCTCGTCGCCGCTATCGTCCCCCGTGCCGGAACACCAACATCGCTGCCCATTTTTTCTTGGCAGAAGCGGCAGATTAAGGCACTAATGGTGAAGTTATTTTGAAGCAACGGCTAAGGGCGCGGAACCAATTCCACGCGCGCGGCGGTGACGGTGCTGACCCCCATGCGCAGAAATCCCGCGAGACCGACGCCCTGCATCAGCAGGAAGGCGCCCGGCGTCCAAAGCTGTGCGAGTCCGGCGCGCCACGAGGGTTGCAGGGAGACGGTCTCGGGATTCGTCGCGACGGCTACGAGAGCCGCGCCGGCCGCCGTCAGCGCCATCCATTGATAGGCGGAAACGCGGCCGCCGCCCCGGTAGTCGGCGCGCAGAAATTCCGAGACAAAACGCCAAAGCTGCGTCGTCACAATGGGGACCGCAAACGCCGCGACGAATTGTCCGTTCAGAAAAAGAGCCATGCCCGCCAGTCCGGCTGCGGTCGACAGGACGGCGGTCAGCGCCTGGATCGGGATCAGGGCGCGGCCTTCGTAATGGCTTTCGGTAACGGCTTTTTTGAGCGCGCCGCGAAAGACGAAAGGGCAACATGCGAACAGGCGCCGCAGCCAGGGCGGCACGCTGTCCAGCGGACGCCCGTAGCAGCAGCCGAAACTGATGCAGCCCAGTCGGCCGATCCCCTCTCCCAAGGCGTAGGCGGGAGCCAGCATGCCGACCGTCAGCCAGGTTTCGGCGGCGGCCCTCTCCGGCGCGATCCAGACATTGGCCGCCCCCAGCAGCCAGGGCCCGAAGGTCATGCCGGCAAAGGCGGCGCCGCCTACCGTGAACCCGTGCCAATGTCCCTCGACCAGTCGATTGACCACACTGGCGGCGGGAACGGAGACCCCCAGCAGCAGGACGAGACTCAACGCCAGGTAGGACAGCGAACGACCGCTCGATCCGGCCAGGAAAACGGCCAGGGCCGTGGCCGCCGCCATGGCCAGTCCGATCAAGAGTCCGTAGCCCGTCAGATTGACGCCGTGCCAGGCGCCGTCGGCGTCCTTGCGGAAGGGAACCACGGCGACGATCTGCCCTCTTTCCCCGGGCAGTTTACGGAACGCCCAGGCATACAGCGGCGCCAGCAGCAGCGCCGCGCCGACGGCCGGCCACCACCCGTTCATGATGTCGCCCCTTTCGCGATTCCGGCCCGCGCAATGGTCGAACGGACCATGACATCCGTTTCGGTCATCGGTCGATTCCAGGTTCGACTGAAAATGCTTTCGGTGTCCGACAGCATCTGATTCAGGATCAAACCGTTTTCGAAACGCACCCGCTCTTTTTCGAACAGCAGAATCACCGTGGAACTGCCGGGCCGGAACAGGCTGAGCGGACAACCGCGCGCGACCGTCATGCCGACTTGCAGCGGAATCGGATTCTCATAGCGCTCGCGGCTGTAGCGCGGGGCGATATCGCCGATCATGAGCGCGACGACTTCGATCATGGCGACCCGTCCGACGCCCGTGCCGCCGGGCCGGTCGGTATCCAGGATGGTGACCCGTCGTCGATTTTTGGAATAGGGCGTCGCCTGGGCCACCACGACGGCGGGATGACAGGACTGATAGCGGCCCTCGATTCCGTACAGATCGCAAACCTCTCCGGCCACCGGCGTGTGCGTATAGTGGTAGCGGTCGGGGGTCAGGCGAAACAGGGCGAACGCCCCGTCCGCAAAGGCGGAAAGCCAGGCGGGCTTGTCCGCGCCGAGCAGCTCGCGACAGTCGAAGAACTTGTCCTTGACGAACAGAGCCGAATCCTCGCGAAACGATCCCAGTAGAGTGCGGGCGTCGGCCGGCGAGACGACCGCCGCCGGATCGTCCTCCATGGGACGGCAATCCCAGTAGCGGATTTTGCGCTCAAACACCTGGCGCGGCGTGACCAGCGTACCGGGGTCGTCGGCGCATTCGGCGAAGTTCAGGCCCATGGATCGCTCCCACTGGCGCCGCATGGCGGCCGGACGCGGACAGGGCCGGTCGAACTGCGTCAGAGCCAGCAGGCGCGTCAGGCGCGGCGAGGTCAAGGCCCGATACAGCCAGCGGGCGTTCTCGCGCGTGCGGGAGTAGAGAAAGGACACGAACGGATCGCCTGTGAACCGCTCGTTGGTAACCAGGGAACCGGAGGGATCGACGTACTGATGCATCATAATGTTTCTCCATGGCGCTCGGCATGCGCCTTAACCGTAAGCAGAGTCAGACCGATCAGCTTGAGCAATACAGACTGCGACACTTTGCCGTCCAGCGCCTTGTCGCGCACGGCTCCCAGGAACGCGCGCGGTTCCTCGTTTTTTAGCAGATCCGCCATGGCCGCCGCCTCGATCTCGCTGGTGGCGGAGGCCGGGCGTTCGGCCAGTTCGCCGAGGTCGCGCTCCAGCAGGTCGAGCGCTTCTCCGACGAAATGGCGGTGCAGGGGGCCGCGATAGTAGCGCTCCGCCGCGTCGTTGAAGTCGGCGGCGCGCAGACGCATGGGCGAAGACGCGCCCGCTTCGCGTAAAATGCCGTCGGTCAGTTCGCGCAGCGTCGAGCCTGCGCCGTCCGGCCGGATGCGACGTTTAAGGTCGGCGACAGTGTCGGCGAGCCCCAGAGCCTCGATCAGCGCCGCTCCGTCCGTTTCCAGAGCGGCGACCAGCGCGCGGCGATATTCCAGATGGTAAACCCGCACGCAGCCGGGATAGCGGCGACTGTCGCGAATACGCGCCGTTTTCGCCAGCAGGCGCGCCAGGAATCGGTTGGGTGTGCGGGCGCGCACGAAGAAGGTGGGCAACCCGATGGCGCAGCCGAAAAACATTTGGCGGCGTTCGCTTTCGCTGTCGGGCGCGTCCGGAATGTCGGCATGCGTGATCTGGCCCGATAGCGCATACTGATAGGCCAGCGCCAGGATCAGTCGTTGCAGGTCGGCGGCGGCGGCCAGATCGCGGGTCAGATCGGCGAACTGGCTGTAGTGCCGCCCCTCGAATCCGCAAAACCCGACTTTCCCGAAAAGACGCTGTCGCAGAATGGCGTAGAGGGACATGCGCGTGTCGAAGACGCCCATTTCGGCCAAATCGCGTTTCAGCCGTTCGTCGTTGCCGAGCGTGCCGTCCAGGGCGGGACTGTGATCCGTGCCGAGCGGCGCCACCAGATAGTCCAGCAGACGCTGATCCGGAACGCAGTCGCCGCGCAGCCCGAGCAGGCGGCCCAGAGCCCGGTCCAGGCGTACCGGCCCGAAAGGAGTCAGGGTGGCGCCGCAGCAGCGCAAATCGGCTTTGCCCTTCCAGCGCCGCCACAGCATGCGCAGATGCGTGTAGTCCAGTTCGTGCGGCAGAAAGCCGAGCGCGGACTCGGGATGAAAATCGGCGAAATCGAAACGATGCGGCGCGGCCGTATAGACGCCGACAAAGAGCGGCAGAAAATGTTCGGCTATTTTGATGGCCAAATCGCCCATGCACTTTTCGTCCGCCGCGTCGCAGTCGGGCGAGCCGGCCGCCATCAGCGCGGTCAGACGGCGACTGCCCAGGCTGATATGCGTGCCGTTGTTGGCCAGACTGGTGTTCGAGACGGTGGGCAGAGTGATCAGATTACGGGACAGAATCCCGCATTCGCGCAATTTGCCCATGGTATGCAGACGGCTGCGCGAGAGGGCCTCATGGCATAGAATCATATAGTGATGCTTTTCCTCGCCGCGATCCCAGCCGGACAGACAGGGGCTCATGAAGAGCTGCCGGTAGAAGGAGTCGGACACCAGTTCGTTGAGACGACGCTGGCGCCAGGGCGTTTGCGGCGCCAGGCACACTTGCGTTTCCTGGCCCCGCGACCGCAGCTCAAACTTGTCGTTGGCATACAGAATCAGCCATTGCGACAGCAGAAAGCGGCGCAGCGTCTCCTCCGCCAGACGCCGGCCCGCCGTGCCGCCCCCTTCGTCGCCGACTGGATGAAAGGAAAATGTTTCGGGCGACGTGTTGTCGTTGAGAAAGTGACGCATCAGCCGTTCGCCGACCGCGCGCACGGCCGGATGCACGCCGGGTTCGCTGCCGATGGCATCGGCCAGCGCCAGTTTGAGGACGTAGCTGACCGGCACGCGCGCGCAGCGCGCCCCGTTGCGCATCACCAGAAAACGATTCTGGTCCGCGCGTCGTTCGCCGCGTTGTTGCCGGTCGGCGAAGAGATCGCCGTCGAACACTTCCTGCGCATAGGGGCACAATGCGTCCAGCGGGAACACGACCCAACTGTTTTCCCATACGCCGTCGCGTTCGCTTTCCAGGTGGCGTTCGATATCCGCCAGCAATCGCCGGGACGCGTCGCCGGCCGCCGCCCGTCGCTGCAGATTGAGAAAATAGTTGGACGACGCGATGGTTTGCGCCAAATCGGCATCTTCGCGCGAGCCGTACACGACCGTCAGCAGCTCGTTTTCCGCGCCCGCCGTCGCGTCGTCCACGCCGAACGGCAGACGGTCCGGTCCCGGCGCGGCGGCCGTATCGCCCGTCAGCGCGAAACGCAATCGCTCCATGCGCTGCGCCTCGCCGTCAGTCCGCATGGTTGCTCCCGCTGTCGTTTGCAATGCCGCCTCGTCTTTCCCGAACAGTTGTTCCGTCCATAACACGCAAAACAGAATGCAACGTTTGCGTTAGATAAATATGAGCTGCGTGCTACGAAAATGTGTTTGTATCCGCATCGTATTCTTGCTATTCCCTAATACTACGCTAACGGATTCGATCCACCTTGCTTCCCGTATTGGCGATCCAGGGACAGTCGGCCCGCACGCAAGGCCGGCCGTAGGCCGACGCGGATGCGCGGTCTACGAACAGTACGGAAAAGGGCCGACACGAAAGGGGGTGAAGCGGAGGGAGCAGACAAGCGAAGAAGCATTCGAATGCGGAGAGTACGATTTATCGCGTAACGTCGTTCGCGGTTGCGAACGACACAACAACCAGGATAGGGAGAAAGAAATGCACCTACGGAAAAAAGAAGTGAAGAGAGTCTTGGCGGCGGGAATTCTGGCGGCCATCGTGGCGCTCGACGCCGGCGCCGCGCCCGTGTACGAGAAGGACGGAACGAAGGTCGAACTCAAAGGCGACCTGCAGATTCAGCTCTACCAGAAGGTGGGCAAGGATCAGGACCTGAAAATGGATTATGACGACCTGACCGTCGCATTTGGCGCCAAGCATGAACTCGAAAGCGGTCTGAAGGCCTTTGGCCTGTTGAAAATGGACTGGAAAAAGCAGGCCGACGGCACGGCGGCAGCCGCCGTGGACGAAGGCTTCGTCGGACTGGGATTCGGTATGATGTCCCTCGAATGGGGTCGTCTCGACTGGGGCTCCGACAGCTTCCACATCGATCAGGCCATTGAAATCGCAGACGGCCTGAGCTCGTTTCCCGAGGTCGGCGGACACGAAAGCGCCAAGGTTACGGTCGATTTCGGCGCGGCCAAGCTCATACTGTCCGGCGATCTCGAAGTCGCAGACAACTCGTCCGCGGCCGAAGCCTATCTGGTCACGAACCCGAAAAAAGTCGCTGGACTGGCGCTCGGCTTGCTCTATCAGAGCTTTGAGCCCGACATGGTGGAAGCGGACGAAGAAGCCGGCACAGCCGCCTTCAAGCCCGACGCGATCGACACGCTGGGCGTTCGAGCCCAGTACACGATCAACAAGATCGCGCTGGGAGCCAACTACACCACCAACGACGACGAAGACGTAGCCAATGTTTCGGTCAGAGCTCCGATCCCGAACACCCCGGCTTCCGTAGGTTTGGGTATGGGCATGGAAATGCCGGACCAAGGCGACGACGTCAACACCTGGTATGCCAACGTCAAGCACAAAGTGCACAAGAACGCCACCGTGTTCGCCGAAGTCGGCGGCAACGACAAAAAGAGCGCCGATCTCGGTTACCTGGCGGGCATGCAAGTGAAATTCTAAAAGCCAACCCTCCGCATGTCCGGGCTTGCCCGGTTTGCTCGGCCCCCGCCGGTTCGCCGGCGGGGGTTTTTTTGTGCCGCGCACAAACCGCCGGCGCAACCGGCATGTCTTCATCCAACCGAATGACAAAGTCAGAACAAGGAATTTCCAACCAACCATTTTTTTTGTGTATTTGACTTGGATATTGGATATTGCTTGTTGGCTGTTGGACAAGAGGTCAATGCCTCGCTATTCATTCCTGCTTTTTGTGGCAGAAGAGGCAGATTGAGGCGCCAATGGCAAGCCGTATTCCTCGTGCGCTTCCCTTGTGCGGCGCGAACTTCAGACTTCCTGACCTCGCAGGAAAATGCTTTGGCACACTTTCAAATTATGGCACGGGCACCGTGCCTGCGCCGAGCCCGGCGCGGCAGGCAGGTCTTGCCCGTGTTATCTCGAAATATTTCATGGGCGGGACGCCCATGCCACTAAGAATGTGCCAACTCATTTTCCGAAGAACAGTCCCAATCCTCTGTCGAGGTCGGGAAGTCTGAAGTTGACGGACGGCGAGTCCTGGAATAAGCGAGTTTTTCGTCGCGCGAGTGCGCACTTGCCCGGCAGGCTGTCTTTCATCGGTTCCGGTCGTTCGGGCGCCAGAACTGGACTCGCACCTTTTGGCGGCCCCATTGCAGCGCCTGCCGGTGCGAACGAAACCACAGATCCAGACGATCCCCGCGGATGGCGCCGCCGCGATCCTCGACGCGGCCGAATCCGTAGCCTTCCACATACACGATCGTCCCGAACGGGATGTCGCGGGGCGCGGCCACCGTGCCATGCGTGGCCTGAGTCCCGCTGGCCGTTTGGCCGACCCGTTTGGGACGGCCGCTCGTCTTCTCCACCGGGCGCCCCAGCCAGTCCCGCGTCCAGCCGCAGCATTGTCCGCAACTGCAATAGGCGGTCACGCTCATTTGGCGCGTATAGTCCGGCGGACGTCGCGGCGGGCGCAACCGCGCGCAACCGCCCTGACCCACCACCACAAACAGCAGCACCATGCCCGTCAGGCAACTCCCGGCGATCCAGGCGCCACGCCGATACTTGCTTCGCTTCTGCATATCCTCGTCTCCTCCCCGCGCCATGGACGGCGCCCAGGTGATGTTGGCCAGTAGCCGCGTCCCGCGTTCGGCGGTACCGTACGCCGCAACGCGCGAGCCGTCCCCGCAAAAACAGGGCGACCGGCCGATCGCCCGTCGACGGAGTCAAGCGATACACCCTGCCGGGCGGCCTGGCCAGCGGGAAATGCCTGCGCAGAAAAAAGCCGCTTGACAGAAGAGCGCGGGCAAGGCATTTTCCTTCCCGTAATGAACCCGACGAGACGCCAGAAACAGTTTGAATCGTTGCGGGCGTCGGAGCTGTACTGTCCCCGCTGCAAAAGAATGCAACCGGTGCGCGAACGGCTCATGCTGGTGCTGCCGCGCGGCGAATTGCACGAATACCGCTGCCAGGTTTGCGGCGAACACACCGGTTCGCGCGAAGTCTCCGCACCCGCTACGAGCCTGATTCTCTGACGGCAGGCCCTAAGGGTTTTCCGCTTGCGCAGGATCTTCTTCTTGGGCGGCTTGCGCTTCGGCTTGCCCTGCTTCGGGCTTGGGTTCTCTTTTCTCGACGAGATCTTCGCGCGTCAGGGACAGCGCCTCCCGAATCTGATAGGCGGGCAGGATGTAGGTCCACCGACTCCAGAGCGCGTTCTTTTCCTCGATTTCGGCTTGGGTTTTCGCTCGCTCCTCGTTCGGTTGGGCCGAGGCGTCCGCCGGCGGCGGTTCCGGCGCGACGGGCTCGTCCGCCGTGTCCGCTGCGCCGCCGTCAGCGTCGACGGCTGCCGTCGGCGGCTCGTCCGCCGCCGGCAGCCGTTCCGCGCGCAGGCGGACATAGCGGTCTTCGCCGGCGCCGACTTTGCCGCCCACCTGCAGCTTGTAGAGAACGCCCTTGGCGGTTTGGGCTGTAAACACCGCCGGTCGGTCGAAACCGGTTTCCTCGTCCGAGAGGCGGGGATCGGCCACACTGTCAAAGCGCAGATAGTTCCAGAGATTGACCAGCGTGCGCGTCTTGGCTTCGTTCATGCGCTCGTCTTCACCCAGCCCGGGCAGGGTCATGCCTTCTTTTTCCCCCTGCGGACGCGACAGGCGCAGCGAATCGGACTGGGGTTTGGCCACGACGATTTTCTCGATGTCGTTGGCGAAAACGTTGACCAGCGTGGTATCCACCCAGTCCTGTTCCGACTGCGGCAAATTGTAGAAGCGTTCGTCCACGACGAAGACCTCGTCGCCGACCGCCACGTAGCGGCCGCGGGACCGGGCGCCGGACATGCCGGCCATGGGTCCGTCCTCCTCGCCGCCGGCAATGCGAAAGTCCTTGCCGACCACCATTTCGGCCAGGCGCCGACCCTGCGCGTCGGCCAGAATCACGGTCGTGCCGATTTCATCCGGCTGCGTGTCCGCAGCGGGTTGCGCGTCCGTGTCCGGTCGCGGCGCGAGCAGACCCATGGCCCGGCGCGCCACGGGGGAAACGGGCAGAACCTGCCCGATTTTGAGATCGCGCAGCAGCAGCGCGAATTCGCGTACATGGCTGAAGTTGATCGGATAGCCGTGCAGTTTCGTCGCCGTCCATTGCTCGCCGGAGCGGGCGATTTCCGTCGTGCCGTCCGCGGAAACGAATTGCAGCTTGGCGACGCTGTTGATGGCGTCCGCATCCTGCAGCGCCGGGAAAACCGGCTGTCCGATGCGTTGCGCCGCGGCGCTACTGGTCGTCCGTCGCCGTGACGACCAATGGGCCAGTCCAATCAGAACGACCGCGACGGCCAACATCACTGCGATTTTTTTGCTGTTCATAATGCGTACCTCCCGGAGACCCTGCGGGTCCCGCTCATGCGTGTTTTTTCGAAGTTCAACGGTTCGTCGGCGGCCCGGGCCGCCGGCGCGTCAGGCGCGGCGCATGCGGCGCCGGCGCACGAGCCAGAAACCGATTCCGCCCAGGATGACCGCCAGCGGCATAACGGCGATGTTGACGGTTTTGACCCATAGTCCGAGCCGTTCGATGTCCTGCGTGCGTTTGCGGCGCACCAGCCGCAACTGCCGCTGCGCCTCGGCGACCTGCTTGCGAAAGCGTTCGATTTCCTCCTGCTGCCGGCGACTCAAAATCAGACGCTGATCCTCGCCGCGGCCGGCCTCGATTTCGCGCAGTCGTTTTTGCGCCGCTTCCCATTCCTTCTGCAGCAGAGTCTCCTCCTCCATGTACTGGGCGGCGGCTTCCTTCTCGATTTCCAGTACGCGCGTGAACGGACGATCCGTCTGGCCCCGCGTCCGCACGTCGGTCAGCGAAGGACCGCCCGCCAACTGCTCCACCATATTGGCCAGGAAGAACAGATTCTGGTTGCGCATGGTCGGACTGTACGATCCGAACATGTTGCGTTCCAGCAGCGATTCGTCGTAGAGCATATCCACGTCGGCCACGATCAGCAGCGTGGCGGGTTTGTCGCTTTCCTTCAGTCCCTCCTCTTCCGGAGCGGTCGGCTCGCCTTCTTTTTCCGGATCCGGACGGCCGGCGGGGAAGGCGCTGTCGAAGCGGCCGTGCAGACGCACGGCCAGCGGCAGCGGCGTCTGCCCGCTGACGAACTGGCGCCGAACGCTTTCGCCGCCCATTTGAGCGGTCATGGCGTCCAGCAGCGCGGAACTTTCCGAGGATTCGATCAGGGTGACGGCCTCGACCTTGGCCGATTCCTGAATCCGCAAGGCGCCGGCAAAGGGCATCATGATCGATCCGATCCCGGCGGTAACAATGTCGTCGCGATGGATGCGTTTTTGACGCAGCGTCAGCCAGATCAGACTCTCCTCGATTTCGCCGGGCCCGCGCTGCAGGCGTGTGGCGGCCTCGATATCGGCAACCACTTTGCCCGGGTCGTAGCGTACGCCCCAGGCCTGCAGCAGCGGATCGAGATTGGACGACTTGGGCTGAAACTGCATGTGACGCGGAGCCGGCTGCGTCTCGGCTTCCGCCCGCGAGAAAGGATCCACAAAGAGGATCACCGAACCTCCGCGCAAAACGTACTGATCGATCGCGAACAGGGTTTGGCGGTCCAAATTCTTGGGATGCACGATCAGCAGTACGCGAATGCTCTCGTCGATGTGCCGCGCGGGCGTCTCGATTTCCCGCACCTGATAATCCCGGCGCAGTTCGCGGAAGGCGAACCAGGGTTGCGCCGGCTGCGGCGCGTTGGGCATGGGCATGGGCGGCATGCGGTCGCCCAGTACGGGCAAACTGGACAAAACGCCGATGGTCGGCGGCTCGGGCATGGCGACGCGCGCGATCATGCGCGTAATGTTGTATTCCAGCAGATTTTCCTGACTGGGCTCCACCACGGGAATGACCTCGTGCCGATCGCCCATGGAAACCACCAGGCCGAGGTAGAGTCGCCCCGCGCCGACGGGCTGGCCCATGAGACCGTATTTCATGGCCATTTCCTCGATTTCGGAATCGGGGCGCGGATCGAAGGTGGCGAACCGGATGCGATCCGGCGCGTTACGTTCGTATTCCTCCAGCAGATCTTCCACGCGCCGCGCCCACAAATTGACCTGGGGCGGAACCTCGGAGAGACGGCTGAAAAAAAACATCAGGCTGACCGGTTCCTCCAGATCCGCCAGGATTTCGCGCGTTCCCGCCGAGAGGCGATACAGCTTGTCCTCGGTCAGGTCGGCCCGCAGATTGACGTTGCGCAGGAGAACATTGACCGCCACCGCGATGCACAGGGCGATGGCGAAGGCCAGCAGGCCCGTCCCCCATTTCCAACGATCCGTTTGTTTTACAGCGGGCGTATTTTCGTTACTCATAGTCGAAACCTCCCTGTGGCGCCTTCTCGCGCCGCTCTGCGGCGAGCAGCCCAACGCCGCCGCCGCTGATCCGTTTGTTCGCAATTCTCTTTCATTCGCGCGGATCGGGTGCGCGTCGGCCACGCCTCCCCGCGTTGACTCGTCCTGCCGGCGCCCTATGCCGTCTTGCGGTTTTCGAGCGCCAGATGCGCGGCGAAAAGCAGCATGACCGCGACCGTCAGGAAATAGGCCAGGTCGCGAATGTCCAGCAGGCCGCGCTGGAAAGACTCGAAATGCGGCATGACGCTGAAGGCGGCCACGCCGTTGATCAGCCAGGTCGGCGCCCAGCGTTCGAGCATGCCGGTTACGGGTCGGTATCCGGCCAGCAACAGGAACAGGCAGCCCATGAGCGCCAGTACGAAACTGACGACCTGGTTTTTGGTCAGCGTAGAGGTCAGCATCCCCAGCGAAAGGTAGGCGCCGGCCAGCAGAAACGAACCGATATAACCGCCCACGATGGGACCCGGATCCGGATCGCCCAGATACATCACGGTCAGCACGATCGGGAACGTCAGGAGCAAAGCCAGCAGCAGGAAGGACCAAGCGGCCAGAAACTTGCCGACCAGCGCCTGCAGCAGCGTGACCGGATAGGTCAGCAGCAGCTCGACCGTGCCCGACCGCCGTTCCTCGGACCACAGCCGCATGCTGGCCGCCGGCACCATCAGCAAGTAGACCCACGGATGCCAGAAGAAGAAATAGCGCAAATCGGCCTGGCCCGTCTCGTAGAATTCGCTGAACATGAACGTCAGGAATCCGGTCAGCAACAGGAACGCCACGAGAAAGACATAGGCGACCGGCGACTCGAAATAGGACTTGATTTCTCTGCGAAAAATTTCAAACGTGTTTCGACATGCTTCCATACGCGTTCTTTCCTCCCCGGTCAACCGGCCTTGGCCAGGCCGTCGCGTCCCATGGTCAATTCCCAGAACAAATCTTCGAGCCGTCCGCTCGCGGCGCGGGCCTTCAGCTCTTTGGGCGTGCCGTTCGCCAGAATGCGGCCCTCGCCGATAATCATGGCCCGCGTGCACAGGGCGTCCACCTCCTCGATGATATGCGTGGAGATGACAATCGCCTTCTGCGCCGCCATTTCGCGAATCATGTCGCGCACCACGCGCTTCTGATTGGGATCCAGCCCGTCCGTCGGTTCGTCCATGATCAGCACGGGCGGATCGTGAATGACCGCCTGCGCAAAACAGACGCGCTGACGATAGCCTTTGGACAGCGTGTCCACCGCCTGATGCCGCACCTTTTCCAGATGGCATTTTCGCACGACTTCCTCCAGTCGCTCGCGGATGGCGGCCCCGCGAAACCCGCGCAGGCGGGCGGCGAACTCCAGGAAGCCCGTCACCGTCATTTCCGCATAGACCGGCGCGTTCTCGGGCAGATAGCCCATGTGCTTCTTGGCCGCGACGGCGTCGCGCAAAACATCGCAACCGCACACGACGGCGGTTCCCGCGCTGGGCGGCAGAAAGCCGGTGATCATGCGCATGGTCGTGGACTTGCCCGCCCCGTTGGGTCCCATGAAGCCCAGAATTTCACCCTTCCCGACGCGGAAGGAGATTCCCTTGACCGCCTCAATGGAACCGAAGTTCTTTCTCAGTTCCCGCACTTCCAGCATGAACCCTCCTTTCTTCCCGCCGCAGTTCCCCGGCCACCGTCCATGGCCGGGCGTGCCGACCCCTTCTTGCGCTTTCGCGCTTTAGGAGGCGTTCGCCGGCCGGGCGACTCGTCGAGTGTAGTTTTCCACAAAGTGGTTAATGATTTCGTCCTTGTCGATATCCGCCAGTCCGTAAGGCGCCGCGGCGTCGCGAAACATGCTTTCCACGCTGATTAAACGCAGTCCTTGACGTTCGCGAAAGCGGATTTCGGCGTAGGGCACGGTTTGCGTCGGAAAGACGCGCCCCTGTATGCTGTAGGCGAATTCCGGTCGCCCCTGATACTCCACGTTGATCGAGGCGCATGCGCCGGTGTCGCGAATGACGGCGCTGCGCCCGAGACTTTCCATTTCGCGGGCGACCTCGTGAAACGCCGGCAGAACGGCCTCGGCGATAAACCGGCTCATCTCCGTCTTGCCCGTCGGCGGCCGGGGCCCGTTTTTGCGGCCCATCCGCTGTTGCAGTCGCTCTCGCCAATCGTTCGCCTGTGTCATTCTCAAAACCCGTCTGTCGCCTGTTCCCGCCCCGGAAGCGACCGTTCCCGCCGTGCAAAGGCACGGACGAAACAACCCGGCACGCCGCCGCGCGTCGGGACCCCCGTTTTTTTCATCTGCGAACACTAGTAGGCCTAAAAAAATAAATCAAGAACATTTTTGCCTTGAATAATCATGCCAGTCGGGCATCTTGCATGGAACTCGATACAACCGGGTCTCCGCGCAGGCGACCCCTCATCGCCAAGGACGTGCCATGGAACGGAAATACGGAATCGGTGTAATCGGACTGCGCATGGGCCTATTGATGCTGGAGATCAATAAGCTTGCCGGAAAACCGGTCAAGGTATTGCAGTCCTTTTGAACGTCGCCGAACCGGCGGCGGAATCGAAAGGTCGTGCGAAAGGAGCGGTGGCCCATGAGACTGCCCATAAAAATTTACGGAGAGGACGTGCTGCGCGCGCCCGGCGTGGCGGTGGACGCCATGGACGAATCCGTCCGCCAACTGATCGCCGACATGCTGGACACCATGCGGGCGGAAGCCGGACTCGGCCTGGCGGCGCAACAGGTGGGCCGCACGGAATCCGTTTGCATCGTGGACACGACCGAGGCCGCCCGTGCCGAAGAGGACGGATCCGCCCGCGAGGTGGCCATGCCGCTGGTGCTGATCAATCCTGCGGTGACGCTCGGCGAGGGAACGGCCTGGGACCGCGAAGGCTGCCTCAGTTTTCCGGACATCTATGTGCGCATCCGCCGCGCCCCGTCCCTGGTCGTCACGTACAAGGACACGGAATGGCGCGATTGCCGCCTCGAGGCGCGCGGATTTCTGGCGCGCGTCATTCAGCACGAGTTCGACCATCTGCAAGGCAAATTGCTGGTCGACCGCATGTCCCAGGTGCAGAAGGTCGGCGTGGCCGGCAAGCTCAAGCGCCTCAAAAACCGGGCGCGCCAGCCCTGAAGCAAACGAATTTCAACCCTCTTCCCCCCGATTTTTCTTGCCTTAATCGGATGACCCCGTAGGATGCCGACCGAATGCTTAATGGCGTAAAACGCTTTCGACCGGCAGCGGCCGAAAATGGAAGGAGAAAACCATGGGAACCGGAAGAACACTGAACAAGAAGCCCGCCACGCGCCCCGTCAAAAACGGGGCGGCTCGCCGCAAACGCGAAAGCGATCAGAAAAAACGGCTGGTCGCGCTGGGGGCCGACGAGGAAACGGTACGGCGTATGACCACGCAGGATATTCGCCGCAAGCTCCAGCGCCCCGTCAAAACAGCCGCCGAGCTGGCCCGCAAAGCCTCCTGACACAGCGGCATGAACGATTCCGTCGTCATTCTGCGCACGGAACAGGACGGTTGGCTGCGCTTTGAGCAACCGGTTCACGTGTGCAGTACGCGGCGGCTCGAGGATGTGCAAGCGACCCTGGACGAGGTTCAGGACGGACTCGACCGGGGTCTGCACGCCGCCGGTTTTTTGACCTACGAGGCGGCCGCCGGTCTCGACAGCGCCCTGTGCGCTCACGATCCGGGTCCGCTGCCGCTGGTGTGGTTCGGGCTCTATCGCGCTGCGCTCCGCCCGGCGCCGTGGCCGGCGTCGGAAGCGCCTTTCACGGTCGGCGCGTGGGAACCCGCCGTCTCTCGCGCACAGTACGAGGCGGCCGTGACCCGTATCCGGGAATACATTCGCGGCGGCGACACCTACCAGGTGAACTACACTTATCGCTTGCGGACCGCTTTTCGGGGATCGGACTGGTCGTTTTTTCTTGCGCTGCTGTCCGCGCAAAAGCAGTCGCGGGCCGCCTTTGTGCGGCTGCCCGACTATTCGCTCTGCTCGGTCTCGCCGGAACTGTTTTTCGCGCTGGACGGTCGCCGCGCGCTGGCGCGGCCCATGAAGGGCACGGCCGCCCGCGGCATGACCTGGCAGGACGACCAACACCGCAGGCGCGAGCTGCACGCCTCGGAGAAGAACCGCGCCGAGAACGTGATGATCACCGACATGATCCGCAACGACCTGGGTCGCATCGCCGAGCCCGGTTCGGTTCGCGTGCGCGACGCCTTCACCGTCGAGCGCTACCCGACCGTCTGGCAAATGACTTCCACCGTCACGGCGCAAACCGCCGCCACGCTCCCCCAAATGATGCGCGCGCTATTCCCCTGCGCCTCCGTGACCGGCGCCCCTAAAGTGCGCACCATGCAGATCGTGCGGGAGCTGGAAACCGCGCCGCGCGGCATCTACACCGGCGCCATCGGCTACTGGTCGCCCGGACCTCCGGACGGTCCGCCCGGGCGACGAAGAAAAGCCGAATTCAACGTGGCGATTCGCACCGTCATGCTCGACCGCGCCCGCGCCCGCGCCGAGTACGGCGTCGGCGGCGGCATCGTCTGGGATTCCGATCCGCAAGGCGAATACGAGGAATGTCTGACCAAAGCCCGCGTACTGACATGCGCGACGCCCCCCTTTTTCCTGCTGGAGACCCTGCGCTGGACGCCGGAAAATGGCTTCTTTCTGCTCGACGGCCATCTGCGCCGCCTGGCCCGCTCCGCCGCCTATTTCGGCTTTCCCTGCGACCCCGCCGCCGTGCGCGGCCAATTGGAAACAGCGGATTTCACGCGGAACCGCGCGCCGCTGCGCGTCCGCTTGACCCTGGCGGAAGACGGCGCCGTCGCCACGCAGACGGAAGCGGCTCCCGCCTTCAATGCCGAGACTCCATGGCGGGTCGCGTTCGCGGCTCGGCCGATAGACGACCGATCGCCCTTTTTCTATCACAAGACCACCTGGCGCGACGCGTACCGGACGGCTCGCGAGTCCGCGCCGCCGTGCGACGATGTCGTGCTGCACAACGACCGCGGCGAAGTGACGGAAACGACGGTCGCCAATCTGGTGTTCGAGTTTGCCGGACGCAAGGTCACGCCCCCGACGGAATGCGGGTTATTGTCCGGCACCATGCGCGAACATCTGCTGGCGCGCGGCGCGATCGCGACGCAACGGATCACGCTGGAGCAGGCGCGCCGCGCCGATGCCGTCTTCGCCGTCAACTCCGTCCGCGGCTGGATCCCGCTGCGTATCGTTCCTTCCGAGTAACTGAACTGCGAACGCTTGCAAATTTTGTAACTGCTCAGGTAGACTCACGGTGCACGCTGAATTCGCAGCGAAAAGTAGGTCGGGCATTCCTGCCCGACCCCGAGGCGTTGGAGGA
>CAZYAW010000072.1:0-6808 GCA_964646045.1 uncultured Victivallales bacterium
GATGGCGCCACTGACCGTATATTGCGACGACAATCTTTCCGTTTTACGCTCGCTGGCGGACGGAACGGTCAACTTGATCTACATCGATCCGCCTTTTAATACGGGACGTACGCAGCGGCGGACGCGATTGTCCACCGTGCGCGACGACCAAGGCGACCGTACGGGGTTCCAGGGGCGCCGTTACCGGACCGTACGGCTGGGCACTAGGGAGTACGCGGATTTTTTCGACGACTATCTGGCGTTTCTCGAGCCGCGCCTGGAGGAGGCGCGACGGGTGTTGGCGAACGACGGCAGTCTTTTTCTGCACATCGACTGGCGCGAGGCGCACTATGTGAAGGTGTTGCTGGATCTGATTTTCGGACGGGATTCGTTCATGAACGAAATCGTCTGGGCCTACGACTACGGCGCCCGTTCGCGCAGCAAGTGGCCGGCCAAGCACGACACGATTTTCTGGTACGCGAAGAATCCTCGCGACTACCGATTCGATCTGCAGGCCTGCGACCGCATTCCCTACATGGCGCCGGACCTCGTGGGCGCCGACAAGGCGGCGCAGGGGAAGACGCCGACCGATACCTGGTGGCATACGATCGTCAGTCCGAATGGCAAGGAGAAAACGGGATATCCGACCCAGAAGCCGCGCGGCATCCTGGATCGCATCGTCAAAGTGCATTCGCGGCCGGGCGATCTGCTCCTCGATTTCTTCGCCGGCAGCGGATCTTTCGGTGAAGCGGCTTTGGCCTGGGGTCGCCGCTGCATACTGGTCGATCATAACCAGGAAGCTCTGACGGTGATGCGTCAGCGTTTTGCCGATGTCGCCGTCGAATGGATGGAGCCGTAGCAATCAAGGAATGGGGGTAACAAATTTTTCGAGGGAATGCATATCCAATATCCAACGTAACTGCTCAGGTAGACTCATGGTGCACGCTGAATTCGCAGCGCAAAGTAGGTCGGGCATTCCTGCCCGACCCCGAGGCGTTGGAGGGTCAGCCAGGAATGGCCGACTTACCGCAGACCGGTCCGCACGCAGACAGGCGGCGCAGGCCGCCTTGGGTGTAAAGCGCCTATGCGGCCTGTCTGCCGCCGGGCAGGCGCGCCATACGCTTACTCGCCCTCCTTACTTGGATGCGCTTACGCGAAGCGCACCTGTCGAAAGGTTGTGAAAACGGCCTGCCGTTGTTTCCTTCCCGCCCCGCCGAACCGACTCGCTTGCGATTTCTCTTGTCAGGAACGGTTCGCTGTGCTAAGGGACAGACTTTTACCGCCTGAACCCGTAGAGGGGGCAGGGCATACAGCAGGCTTGGCGCGGTGTGGCTATGTATTTGAAATCTCTTGAAATTTTGGGCTTTAAAAGCTTTGCGGACCGTATTTATCTCGAATTCGAGCCGGGCCTGACGGCGATTGTGGGGCCCAACGGTTGCGGTAAGAGCAACGTGTCCGACGCCGTGCGCTGGGTCATCGGCGAGCAAAGCGCCAAGGCGCTGCGCGGCGCCAAAATGGAAGACTGCATTTTCAACGGCACGGACGACCGTAAGCCGCTGGGCATGGCCGAGGTCAGTCTTACGCTGGGCGACTGCGACGATTTGCAGGATATGGGCTATCATGAAATTACGGTGACACGGCGCGTTTTTCGCTCGGGCGAGGGGCAGTACTTCCTTAATAAGGCGCCCTGCCGACTGCGCGACATTCAACGGCTGTTTATGGATACCGGGGTGGGCGCCGCTTCGTATTCTCTGATGGAGCAGGGGCGTATCGATCAGGTGCTCAGTTCGCGACCGGAAGATCGCCGCGCCATTTTCGAGCAGGCCAGCGGTATTACCAAGTTCAAGACTGATCGCCTGGAAGCCATCCGCAAACTGGATCATACCGAGGCCAACTTGTTGAGACTGGCCGACGTGATTCGGGAGGTCAAACGTCAGATCGGTTCCTTGCAGCGTCAGGCGGGCAAGGCTCGTCGCTACAAGGAGTTGCGCGACCGTCTGCGCCGTTACGATCTGGCGGCCGCCCGCGACCGCCTGCACGCGCTCGAAACGGAGAAAACACAGGTCGAGACCGATCTCGCTCGCGCCCGTGCCGATATCGAGCGGACGGCCGCCGCCACCCGCGCTTGCGAGGAGGAGACGACGGAAATGCGCAGCGCGCTGTCCGCGACCGAACGCGATGCGGCCGCCGCGCTGGAGGCCGGGCAGCACGCTCGGCAAAGACTGCACCATACCCGCGAGATGATTCAGGTCAATCGCCAGCGTATTCAGGAGTATCAGTCTTTTTCCGAACGCGATACGCGCGATATGGAATCGTTGGGCCGTCATATCGAGGAGCATCGGGCCCAGGCGGCAACGGCGGCCACCCAAATCGAGGAACAAAGCGCCGTGCGCGAACGCGAGGAAACCCTTTTTCGGGCCGCCGCCGCCGCCGTGGAGGCCAATCGGGCGCGTATGGAAGAGTCCCGGCATTCGTTGCGTCGGTGGCGTGAGGAGGCGGTGCAGCAGGAGAGTCTCGGCGCGCGTCTGCGTAACCGCCTCATAGAGATCGAGGCTCGTGAAAAGGCGGCCGCCTTGCAACGCGAAAAGTTGTTGGCGGAAAAAAGTCGCCTCGCGAGCGTCGTGCAGACCTACGAAACGCGCCAGACGGAACTGGGCGGTCAGCTTGAGGAAATCCGTCGGGCCGTCGAAGAAAAGGCCGAACAGCTCGAGGCCGCGCGTGACCGGAAGACCGAGCATGACGAGCGTTTGCATGCGTTGCGACAGGAGGAATCGCGTCTCAAGTCGCAACGAGCCGCCAAATGGGCGGGCATTGAGTTTCTCCAGGAGGCGCAGGCGGCCGGTCAGGGTTTCTCGCCGGGCGCGCGTCTGGCTCTGGACGCCGCCAATCCGCTGGGTCTCGATGCGAGTCGTGTGCTGGGCGCTCTGGCGGCGACCGTGGAGGCCGAAGCCGAATACAAAACGCCGCTGCTGGCCGCCCTCAAGTCCTGGTCGGACGCCGTTCTGGTGCTCGACCGCGAGATGGCTCTGCAACTGGTGTCGGCCTTGCGCGACCGCGAAGACGGCGCCGCGCGTCTGCTGGTGGCCGACGGTGCGCCGCCGGAGGCGCTTCCTGCGGAGGCCGCGCGCGGATGCCGTCTGCTCGATCATGTTTCCGTAGAGGAGCGGGTGCAGCCGTTGTTCGAACGGCTTCTGGGCGGGACTTTCGTCGTGGAATCACTGGATGAGATTCCCGACCCGATTGCCGCGGGCGCGACCTACGTGACACGTGACGGGGTGGTCGTGCGCGCAGACGGTTCCTTCGACGTTTGTCGGGAACATCGTCAGGACGAAAATCCGCTGGTGCGTAAACATGCGCTGGATCAGGCCGAACGCGAACATGCCCGTTTGGAAACGAGCGTGCGCGACTGTCTGGCGGAAATGGAAAAAACTACGGCTCTTTGCGCCGAACTGTCTCGCGTGGCCGAGGAACTGCGGCGCGATCTGGATGAACGCCGTCGTCAGGTCGCGCTCAAGGAAGGGGAATGGCAGGTGGTGGCCGACGAAGTGCGTCAGGCGCGCGAGCGTCTGCGAACGGTTGGCACGGAATGGGACGAATTGACCCGTAACGCCGCAGAGAGTGACGCGGGAGCGGAGCAGGCGGCGCTGACGGAGCAAATCGAACAAACCAAGGCGCGTTGCGAGGAGGCCGCCGAACGCCTGGCCCTGGAGACGGACGCGTTGCAGGAGACGGAACTGGGGCATGAGGCCTTGCAAAAGGAGGCGTCCGAGCGGCGCGCGTGTTTTGCCGATGCCGCGCAGGAACTGGAGAATTTGCGCAATCGCCATCGCTTCCTGCAGGCCCGCATCGAGGAAATGTCCGCCGCCCTCGAGGGGCGTCGGCAGGGCATCGACTCGCATCGTACGGCGGTTCAGGAACTGGAAGAACTGATTCACACGGCGGAAAATCAGATTGACGATTTGAAACGGCAAGAGGAAGAGAAGCGCGCGCGCGCGGAAGTTCTGAAGACCGAGGGCGCCGGGCAGGCCGAACGGCTGGCGGAATTTGAAAAGACGTTGACCGCTTCGCGTTCCCTGCTGGATGCGCTGAAGAAAAAGGATACCGACCTCGAAGTGCGCCTGGCCGAAAACCGGTTGCGTCATCAGAACCTCATTGAGCGCGTGACAGCCGCCTACTCGATCGGGGCCGACGCCGTAATGCTGGAGCCGGAACCCGCGTGGGAGGGCGAGAAACCCGCCCCGGACGCGCTGGACGCCGAGATCGCCGAGATGCGCGCCAAAATCGAGGCCATGGGGCCGGTCAATCTGGTCGCCATAGACGAATTGCGCGAACTGGAGGAACGTTACGCCTTTCTGGCTGCGCAGGAAGAGGATCTGGTAAAAGCCAAAAGCGACTTGCTGGAAATGATTCGCAAAATCAGCGAAACCACTTCGGAGATGTTTCGCAGCACGTTCGATCGTATCAATGCCAACTTCGAGATCATGTTCAAGCAGCTTTTCAACGGGGGCTCCGCCAAGCTGGCCTTGTCGGACGAATCCAACATTTTAGAGTGTGGCATTGACATTGTCGTGCGCCCGCCGGGGAAACGCCTGCAAAATATCAGCCTGCTGTCGGGTGGCGAAAGGACGCTGACCGCCGTGGCCCTGCTGTTTGCCATCTACCTGTGCAAACCCAGTCCTTTCTGTCTACTGGACGAACTGGACGCGGCGCTGGACGAGTCCAATATCGCGCGTTTCGTCAAAACGCTGCAGGGTTTTCTCGATCAGTCTCAGTTTGTGGTCATTACCCACAACCGGCAGACCATCGCGGCGGCCAATACCCTGTATGGCGTTACAATGCCGCAGAAGGGAGTATCCAAAATCATGTCCATGAAATTCAAGGAGGCGGAGAAGGTGGCGGAGAAGTCGGCATGAGCGCGCCGACACCCGAAACCCTGTTGGAAGTGGCCGTGGCCGCGGCGCTGGCGGCGGGCTCCCATGCGCGCGATCATCGCGCGCGACGCGATCAGGCGGTGGTGCGCACGGAACACGACGTCAAATTGAAACTGGATATCGAGTGTCAGGAAATGGCCGAACGAACCATTCGCAAGGCCTTTCCCGATCACTTCATTCTGGGCGAGGAGAAAACGGAGGGCAGCCTGGCGCAGGCGAATGCTCCGCGGGATTCTTCTATCGAATGGGTGGTCGACCCGATCGACGGCACGGTCAATTTCTCGCACGGGCTGCCGTTCTGGTGCAGTTCCATTGCCTGTCGGCGGGATGGCGAAACCGTGGCCGGCGCCGTCTTCGCGCCCGACCTGGGCCAAATGTATCAGGCTTCGCTCGATACGCCCGCGCTGTGCAACGGCGAGCCGATCGCGGTCTCCGCCGTTGATACGCTGTCGCGGGCCATGATTCTGTCTTCGACGGACCTGTCGCCCGAGCCCGGCGCCGAACCGTTGCGCGTATTTCGCAAAATCGCGGTCGGGGTGCAGAAGGCCCGCATTCTGGGGGCGGCTGCGCTCGATCTTTGCATGGTGGCCGCCGGCAAGGCGGACGGCTATCTGGAAACGCGTATTTTTCTCTGGGACGTGGCGGCGGGCGAGCTAATCGTGCGGCGGGCGGGCGGCCGCACACGGCGCTTGCGGCCTATGGACCAAGAGCATCGTATGGCCTTCATGGCCACCAACGGACGTATTGACGCGGCGCTCGATGCTCTGCTGGGCGAAGGGCGGGGTTGATTCTGCGCCATTTCTACGGCTAATCACGTGTCAGGCCCGGGATGCCGGGGTAGCCTTCCCACGATTCCGGTTGCGCCCAGGGGATCTCGGCGCCGGGGCCGTCTTGCGCGGCGACCGCGAAGACTTTGACGGACGAGTCCGCGCCGATTTCGATGTAATAGGTTCCCTTGAAATCGGCGGTCGGGGGCGAGTCCAGTGTGGCGACGCGCTCGAAAACCCGGCCGTCTTCGTCCATCCAGCGGACGGTGGGGGCGCGGTTGTCCGGTGGATTGTCGATGCGAATGCGTTGCGACGCGCCGTGGCGGGCCATGCGCGGCACATGGAGCAGGGCCTGGTCGCCCCAATGTACGGAAACATCGCGAATGGGCGTCCCGCCGGCATTGCCCACGCTGATGCCGATTCCGCCCGACGAAGTGGCGCAGCCGCCGGCCAGTAAAGCGACGGACGCCGCCAGACAGCAAGCTCCGTGCCGGAATCGCGAGTCGGTGCGGGCGCGATTATGTCTGAAAAAGGATCGAATCTTGGGTCGTAACCGATCTGTCGCAATGGACGGGTCGAGCATGTCGTGAGCCTCCTCCTGCAGCCTTGTATCCGCTAACACCGGATCGGCCGCTTTGTTTGTCTGTTGCCGCAAAATTTGACCGGATTTGGAAAGCGGAACAGGCTTTCGCCTGTTTAAGCCAATAGGCAAGCTGGACGCGCACCGCCGCGGCTTCTTTGCGACGCCGTAAGTTTACGCTGCGTTGGCCAATCCACCCGAGTTTTGTGGCAATAGATATTGGCAAAAAGATATAGATGAAGTGCAAAAGCTGCCATAATCGGACTTGAGAGGCAAGTACATTATGGCGTTGTGCGCCCTTGCCAATTTTTGGTGATTGCATGGGCTGCCGCTTTTGTGGTTGTATGGTCGGCGGCATGGGTAGTGGCGTTTGGATACCGCCTTTGGGTACACTGCGCGCCGGTGATCCTTGCCGATCGAAGCGAGAGCGCGAGCGAGCGGGGTGGAATGGCGCTGCAGCACAGCCGGGAGGATCAACATGAAGCAGGCAGTCTTTCGCGTTCTTTTCTTGTCGGCGACGCTGGTTGGCCCTGTTGGGGCCGAACCGGACA
>CAZYAW010000073.1:0-29928 GCA_964646045.1 uncultured Victivallales bacterium
CACAGCACGGCACAAAATGTGGCACGGGCGTCTCGCCCGTGTTTACAGATCAAGAAAAGACGAATAGCGGCAAAAAGTCACGAGAATGCACCCTTGTAGTCAACGATTTCACAAGGTGGACGCGACGGAGCGCGTCCCTCCGTGTCGGAAAAGAACGACGATTCAACGTTTTGGAGGGTCGTGCTTCGTCGCGACCGCACACAAGGCGGCCCAAACGAGAATGGCTGTGCCGGCGCGGTTCGGGCTTGACTCGCCGCCGAATCCGTATTAGAGCCGGTTGCATTGCCCTGCCCCGTCATTCGGAATTGGAGAGCATCGCTATGACGCCGAGAGAGGAGATGATCGCCGCGCTGGAGCGGCAGCCGCCGACGAGTGCGCGGCCACCGCATTTCGAGCTGGAATTCTTCCTGACCATGGAGGCTTTCGGCCGCGTGCATCCTTCGCAACGCCGCTACCGGCAGTGGGCGCAAATGTCGGAAAGCGAACGCGAGCTGCATCGGCGCGATGTGGCCGATCTGCATGTGACCGTGGCGCGACGCTACGAGCAAAGCGGCATGCTCTACCATTCGCCCGCCGGCTGGAGCGAGCCGGACACGCTGCAGTCGATCGCGCATGTGCGCGCTCTGAGCGGTCGGGAACGGATGATTCTGCTGCACGGGGACGCCACCTATTCACTGCCGTCCGGCGATCAAATGATGGATTTCGTGGCCGAACTGGCCGACGATCCCGGCGGCATGAAGGACCGAGCCGCGCGACGAGTCGACGAGGCCCTGCAGCGGGCCGAACGCGTCCGCGCCAGCGGTCTGGTGGACGGCTTCTGTCTGTGCGCGGACTATTGCTTCAATACGGCGCCCTTTCTTTCGCCGGCCATGTTCGACGAATTCATCACGCCCTATCTGGCCCGCCTGACCGCCGCCTATCGCGACATGGGCTTTTACGTGATCAAGCATACGGACGGCAACATCATGCCCATTCTGGATTCGCTGCTGGCCACGCGACCGCACGCGCTGCACAGCCTGGACCCGCAAGGCCAGGTCGATTTGGCGGAGGTCAAACGGCGGGCCGGCCGACAGGTCTGTCTGATCGGCAACGTCAACTGCGCGCTGCTGCAAACCGGCACGCGCGAGGAAGTCGAGGCCGACGCCCGGCGCGCACTGCGCGACGGCGCTCCCGGCGGCGGCTATGTGTTCGGCACCAGCAACTGCATCTATACGGGCATGGCTTTGGAGCGCTACGAATGGATGCTGGACGTGTGGCGCACAGAGGGCCAGAACGGGCTCCAGCGGGGAACAAACCCCTGTCATCCCACGGAATATCTGAATACCTGAGCAGTTACCAATATTCAAAACAGGAGAATTCCATGACGGACACACTCGCCCTGGACGGCGGTCCGGCCGTCCGCAGCATCCCGATGCCGCCCCGCCATTTGATTGGAGAAGAGGAAAAGGCCGCCGCCGTGGCGCTGTTCGACGAAGCCATCCGCACCGGGAACACCTTCGGCTACGGCGGACCGCAGGAGCAGGCCTACGAGGAAGCCTTTACCCGCTTTATGGGCGGCGGCTTCACGGACGCAGTCAATTCGGGGACCAATGCCGTCTATTGCGCACTGGGCGCGTTGCGCCTCGAACCCTTCAGCGAAGTGATCGTGCCGCCCATTACCGATCCCGGCGGGGTCATGCCCGTTCCGCTGCTGGGCTGCGTTCCGGTGGTGGCCGACGCGGCGCCGGGCCGTTTCAACACGGCGGCCGAACAGATCGAACCGCTGATTACGGAGAGAACGCGCGCCATTCTGGTGGCCCATATCCTCGGCGACGCGGTCGATATGGACCCGATCATGGAACTGGCCAAGGCCCGCAATCTACTGGTCATCGAAGATTGCGCGCAGGCGCCGGGCGCGCGCTACAAGGGGCGGCTGGTCGGAACCATCGGCGACATCGCGACGTTTTCCACCATGTTCGGCAAACACTTCACCACCGGCGGCCAGGGCGGGCTGGTCTATACCCGCCACGAGGAACGGCACTGGCAGGGCCGCCGTTTCGCCGACCGCGGCAAGCCGTTCCATCTGGAGGCGTCCGGCAACGTCATGGCCGGCATCAACTGCAATTTGAACGACCTGTTCGCGGCCATCGGCCGCGTGCAGATCGGCAAACTGCCCTCCATCATACAACGCCGCCGCCACGTCGGCGAAGCCGTCAAGGCGGCGCTGCGCGATTCCGCCGTCCTGTCCGTGGGCGAGCAAACGGAGCAGAGCGAAAGCGTCTACTGGTTCCTGCGTCTGCGCCTTGATCTCGACGCCGTCACCGTGGACAAAACCCGTTTCTGCGCGGCGCTGGCCGCCGAAGGACTGCCGGTCACGGCCGAATATCGGCACATCCCCTGCGAAGCGCCGTGGTTCCGCAACCGCACCGTGCTGGGCAGCGGCGGCTTCCCCTGGAGCGCCGCCGAGTACCGCGGTCCCCGCGAAGCGACTTTCAAGATTGAAAACGCCCTGCGCGCGGTGGCCACCCACTTCAATGTCGGCATGCACGAGGGGTACGGCGAACCGGAAATCGCGGACATTGTGGCCGCCTTGCGCAAAGTGGAAAAAGCCTACGCCAAGCCGTAACTTCGGACGTGTGCGAGTATGCGAAACGAGATCCGGTGTCTGGCCTTGAAAAGCCGTCTGCGGGTTTTCTATGGCCTGACACCGGTGTTCCGCGTTACGGCGCCGATGTATCCCCGGGACATTCCGCCGGGAGATCGTAATGCCGGGCGATGATGCGCCAGATTTCGCGGGGACTCTCCGCATATTTGAATAATTTCAGATCTTCCGGACAGATCACGCCTTCATCGGCCAAGGCCGCGAAATCGACCACGCGCTCCCAGAAAGAGCGCTGGAACAGCACAATGGGGATGCCGGGCATTTTGCGGGTCTGAATGAGCGTCAGGGCCTCGAACAACTCGTCGAACGTGCCGAAGCCGCCGGGAAAGGCGACCAGCGCCTTGGCTCGCATGAGAAAGTGCATCTTGCGAATGGCGAAGTAGCGAAAATTGAAGCACAGTTCCGGCGTAATATAGGGATTGGGCCGCTGCTCGAACGGAAGCTCGATATTCAGGCCGATACTCTTGGCGCCGGCGTCGCGCGCGCCGCGGTTGCCGGCCTCCATGATGCCCGGTCCGCCGCCGGTCACCACCACGAAACGCCGGACCTTGCGGTCCTGCCACGACGAGGAAACCATGCGGGCGAAAGTCCGTGCGGCCTCGTAGTATCGGGCGTGACCCATGCGTTTCTCCGCCCGCTTGAGCGCGGCCTCCGCCTCCGCCTGTTGCGGACGTTCCGCGACCGCGCGGCGCGCGGCTTCGTACTCGCGCTGCGCCTCTTCCGGGGCCGGCGAGCGAGCGCTGCCGAAAACGACGATCGTGGACTCGATTCCGAGCTCCTGCTGGGTGATCTCCGGTTTAAGCAGTTCCAGTTGCAGACGAACCGGCCGCAATTCGTCGCGGTTCATCAGTTCGATATCTTCATAGGCCTTGACGTAGGCCGGCACTTTTGTCAGGTCCAAGGCATGATCGTCCTTCGCCATATAGCTCCTTGTCTCTAAAAACACTATGGCCGCAAAACGCGACTGGATAGGATCGGGAATTCGGAACAGGCGACCAGCCTGTTTTGTCGGCACAAGAACGACGCGACGCTTAAGCATCGCATCTCACGACGGAACAATTTAGTCCGCCCGTCAAAAACCGTCGTCATCGAAGAGAGCCGGCATCAGACGGCGGGCTTCCGCTCCGAGAGCCGGTCGCGACTTCAGCGCCGCGCCCATATACTCCTTGGCTTTGGCGCGAGCCGCCTCGCCCACGACTTCCTCGCAATACAAGGCCGCATTGAAACGCAACTCGTCCTGCTCGCGCAGCGAGATCTGCCGCAGAGTCGTATAGTGGTCGAAAAACTCGACCATTTGCGCGGGAGACACCTGACTCCAGGGCACCGGCTGCGCGCGACCGCGCACCTGCACCCCTTTCTCGGTGGCGCCCAGCACGTCCAGGCGCGCTCCGGTACCGGGCGCCACCCAAATCCACGTTGGCGGATGCTTCTCGAGGCTGCGCGTCAGAAACGACTTCATGTCCGCCAGACGCTTGTAGCGCTCCGTCAACAAGCGGGCGGCCGCGCGGCCTTCCTCGGTCTGTAAATCCGCAAGGTTCGCGCCGAACCGCTCCAGCAGATCCCGAAAACTGTTCTGCTTGGCCAGTAACAGCCCCTTAACGCGCGCCAGATCCACCTGGGCCAACTCGTTCTTGACCTTTTCCCGATAGGCCTCTTCCTTCTCCCGCTGCTCTTGCGCCTCTTTGGCAAGACGATCGGCTTCCTCTTGCGCCTTGATCTGCGCCTGACGCTCGTTCTCCACTGCCGTCCGCATCTTGTGGATTTCGGCGTAAACGGACTCCGCCTCCTGAAACAGCGCGCCCGACTCCTTCTCCGTCTGGCGCGCCCGTTCCAGAAGAGCGTCGATTTGGTCGATCAACCCCTTGGCCATATCGAGGGAACCGGTCTGCGGCAGGCGCGCGTGGAGCGCGGTTGCGGACGCCTCCATTTCCCGCGCTTCCGCGGCCTGCGCGGCGAGCCGGTCGGAGAATTCCAGAATTTTTCGGGTCTGCGTCTTAATGGCAGGCTCCGGCTCCGGAGCGGCGGCTGGTTCGGCCGGAACCTCGGAATCGGATGCCACAGGCGGTGCGGGCGCATCTGGCGCGGGGGCAGCGTCGGGCGCCGGCTTCTCCCGGTTCTCCAGAAACCGCCTCAAACGTTCTCTCTCGGCGTCAATTTGATCGCGGGACGGGATCAGGGACGCGGATTCATCCGTCTTGTCGGCCGCTGCCGTCGGCGGGGCGGGTACGGCCGACGCACCGTCGGTAGTCACGCGCTTGTCGGTCGACACCGGCTTCTCCGGTGCGGCCGAATCCTCTGCGGCGGGCGCCTCCAGAGGTTCGCCGAGCACGACGATCACCGCCTGCAGCGCATTGGTACGCATAGACTGGCCCTGTTCCGCCCGCGCGACAACGGTCGCCACGGTTTCCTTGATGTCGGCCAGTGTTTTCCCGGCGTTGTCCACCGCCACCGCCAATGCGGCCTGATCACGGCGTCGGGCGGTTTCCTTCTGATGTCGGACTACGACCCAGGCGGCGAGGCCCCCGAGCAGCGCCACGAGCAACACCGTCAGGGCCACCCACTTGCCGGCACGCGACTTCTTGCGTTTGCGTCGCATGACAGGTTTCCCCGCCGAACCCGAGCCGCCTCCGGTGGCGAGCGTCCTGTATTCGTCCATTGGCGAAGGTGCGGAATTGGGCCTCTTGCGATGCACAACGATTCTCTGCGCCGGTTCGGGTGCGAACCCGTGCCGCGCGGTATTCGCGTGCGGTCCGGTCCGGGCATTGGCATCCTCGCGCATCGCGTACATGGGCCCGGACGAGCGCTTGGCCGCCGCCATCCGACTGGTTTTCGAAAAAACACTATGCGGTCGGCCGACCGTCTGACGCACGTTTTTTCTCAAATCGCCGATCAGCGACGCATAGGTGGGATAGCGCATAGAGGGTTCGGGCTGCAGCATGCGCATGACGATCCGCTCCGTGGCGGGATCGATGGAGGGCAGCGCCGAACTCGGCGGAACGGGCAGGCGCCCCAGGCGGGCCTTGACCACATCCACGGAAGTTTTGCCTTCGAACGGGGGGCGCCCGGTCAGTGCGTGATACAGAGTGGCGCCTAGACTGTAGATGTCCGAGCGCGCATCCGAGGTTTGTCGCTGAACTTTTTCCGGCGCGATATAGTAGGGCGTTCCCCAAACCCCGCCTTCGCCGGAGCCCTGACTGGCGAAACTGGCGATGCCGAAATCCACCAGCTTGGCGTGCCCCTTGTCGTCGAACAGGATGTTCTCGGGTTTGATGTCGCCGTGGATCAGCCCGGCCTCGTCCGCCGCCATCAGGCCTTCGGCGATATGCAGGCCGGCCTGCATGACCATAGCCTCGTTGCCGCGCGCCTGGGGGTCCATCGCCTTGTCCAACGCTCCGCCGGACACCAGTTCCATGACGATGTAGGGCTGACCTTTTTCCTGGCCGAAGGAATAGATTTGCACGATGCTGGGATGATTCAGGCGGGCGGCCGCCTGCGCCTCGCGCTTGAAATTCTCGACGAATTTGCGGTCGGAGCCCAAAGAGCGCAACATGACCTTGATGGCGACGAAACGACCCAGGGTTTCGTCCTTGGCATAGTAGACTCCGCCCATGCCGCCGGATCCGATCAGGTCGAGAAGAAGGAACTGGCCCAGCTTGGCCGGAACGATTTCGACATGGCCGCAATCGGGACATTCGACCCTGAGGAACGAGTCGAGATCGGCCACGTCGATCTCGCTACCGCATTGCTCGCAAACAATGCTCTCGACCCGGTCGGTTACAATACCGACAGCTTCTTCGGGCTTTTCATCCATGGTGCGACCTTTGTCTTCTCGCAGCGCGACTCAAACCTCGCTTATTTTCAGGATAGAACCATTTCGAGCACATTAGAAGAAGTAGCGCTGTTTTGCAACAAAAAGTTCTTGATATTTTCTTGCGCGCCCGTCAGGTTGGTCGGCGTTTAAGCGACCGTCATGGTTTCGGTATTTTCTTGTTCAACCCGGGATACGCTATGCACCCTGTTCTTTTCAGTTTCGGCGGCCTGACCATTCACTGGTACGGCGTGATGATGGCGCTGGGCATGATGGCCGGCATGCTGTCGTGGGCCTGGGTGGGCCGGCGCGAGAATCGTTCGCTCAATTTCTCGTCCGATCTGCTGTTCTGGATCGTCATCGCCGCGGTTCTCGGCGCGCGCGCGGCCTATATCGCCTCGGAGTGGGAGTATTTCATGGATCATCCGCACATGCTCCACCGCGTGGATCAGGGCGGACTGATTTACTACGGCGGCATGATTGCGGCGACCGGCGCGGTTTTTCTGTTTGCCAAAATCAAGAAGGAGCCCGTTCTGGCCCTGTACGATTTCGTCGCCACTTCTCTACCCCTGGCGCATGCGTTCGGACGCGTCGGCTGCTTTCTCAACGGATGCTGCCACGGTTCGGTCTGTTCCGACGGGCTGTGCGTACGCTATCCCGCCCAATCGTTCGCATGGAGCCATCAACTGCACGAAAAACTGCTGACCGGCGCGGAAACGCGCAGTCTTCCGGTTCATCCGGTCCAACTTTACGAGGCGGGCCTGGCCATTGGCATTTATATATTGCTCCTTGTGGTGCATCGTAAACGGCGGCGCAGCGGCATGACGACGGCCGCGTACCTGATGCTATATCCGACGGTGCGTTTTTTTCTGGAGTTTCTGCGCGGGGACGAACGCGAACGACTGGCCGTGTTCACGGTGGCGCAAACGGTCAGTCTGGCCTTGTTTCTGTGCGGTTTGACGCTGTTCGCGGTCGTCCGGCTGCGCAACGGCCGGCCGGCCCCGGCTAGGCCGACTGCGCGGGATGATAGTGCACATACACGCGGCGCACCAGATCGAAACGATCCGTAAGCGACTCTTCTACTTGCGAGGCGATGCGGTCCCCCTCCGCCACGCTGATCGAACCGTCCACCGCGACTGTGATATTAAGCACCACATAGGGTCCGTAGCGGCGCGCGTGAATTTCCTCGGCGGCCTGCACGCCGGGAATGGACTGCGCCGCATGGCGTATTTTTTCCGCCAGCGCGCCGTCGGGAAGCGTATCCATGAGTTCGCCGGACGACTCGCGCAGCACGACGATCCCGGTTTTGAGAATCACGATCGCCACCAGCGCGCCGGCCAGCGGATCGACCCACGGAAAACCGTGGCGCGAGAAGAAGATGCCCAGCACGACCGCCGCCGCCGAAAAAATATCGTTGCGATGGTCGTAGGCCAGCGCCAAGAGCGCCGCATGCCCCGTTTGGCGCGCGACACGCAAGGTGGCGACGGTCAGAACCAGTTTGAGCGCCACCGTGAACAGCGCGGCCGCCAGAGAGGCGACGCCGAGGTCGGCGCCCGGCCCGCCCTGCACGATCCATTCGTACAGGTCGCCGATCGCCTTCCAGAATATACCGGCGCCAGTGGTGACAATGAAGGCGCCCACGACCAGGGCGGCAATGGTTTCCAGTTGCGCATGCCCGTAAGGGTGCTGGCGATCCGCCGGCTTGGAAGAAAGGCGCATGAAGAGCTTGACGATGCCGTAGTACACGACATCGGAGGTGGAGTTGACGCCGTCCGCCAGCAGCCCGGAACTGCCGCCGACAATGCCGAGAGACGTTTTCAGCAGCGCCAGCGCCACATTGCAAATCAAGCCGACATTGACGATTCGCTCGCTCTGGCGCCGGCGCCGCTCCATTAGACGCGCCTGCGCCGCATGGCGCGTTCCATCTCGCGGTCGGCGCTCTTTTTCTTGACGTCGTCGCGTTTGTCGACTTTCTGCTTTCCGCGACAGACGCCGATTTCCAGTTTGGCCAGTCCGCGTCGAAAATAGACGGACAAAGGAATCAGAGCGAAACCTTTCTGCTCCTGCTGCACTTTCATGCGCGCGATCTCGCGACGATGCAGCAGCAGGCGCCGCACCCGGTCGGGCTCGTGGTTGAACTGATTGCCATAGGTATAGGCTTTGATATTCATGTTGAATATCCGCGCCTCGCCATGGACGATCCGCAGAAACGAACCGGTTAAATTCACGTCGCCGGCCCGCAACGACTTGACTTCCGTCCCCAGCAGCTCGATGCCGGCCTCGAACCGATCTTCGATAAAATAGTCGCGAAAGGCCTTGCGGTGCGTGGCCAGCGTTTTACGGGATGCCGAAGAGTCGGAGGACATGGCAACGGCGCCCGTCAGTCGTCCGCCGAATCGCCCGCATGATCAAACACCATTTCGGCGATCAGCTTGCCTTCCACGATTTCGCGCAGGGCCACATCGCAGTTCTCCTCGTCCGGCCCCAGTCGCGGCAGGTAGGGCCGTAAGCCGGAATTGAGCTGGCGCACTCGCTTCGACACCATGTTGACCAGAATGGGAACATTGGAGACGCGTTCCCTGGCTTGCTCGAGCAATTCGAAATTCAAGGCGAAACCCTCCATTAAAAAAGTGAACGGGGCGCAGTGTATGCGCCCCGTTCTTGCGAGTCAACACAATTCTCGCACGATTACATCATATCCATTCCGGGGGCTCCGCCGCCGCCCATGGGGGCCGGAGTTTCCTTCTTGGGCAGATCGGTAATCATGCACTCGGTCGTCAGCAGCAGGCTGGCGATACTTGCGGCGTTTTGCAACGCGGTACGCGTGACCTTGGCCGGATCGGGCACGCCGGCTTTGACGAGATCCTCGTACTGACCGGTCGCGACGTTGTAGCCTTCGTTGCCTTTGGCCTTCTTGACGTGCTCGACGATCAGAGCGCCTTCCAGTCCGGCGTTGTTGACGAGCTGACGCAGGGGGGCTTCCAGCGAACGGCGCACAATATCGACGCCCACCGCCACATCGCCTTCCGCCTCGATGCCGTCCAGCGACTTCTGCGCGCGCAGCAGAGCCACGCCGCCGCCGGCCACAATGCCTTCCTCGACCGCCGCGCGGGTGGCGTGCAGCGCATCCTCGACACGCGCCTTCTTTTCCTTCATTTCCACTTCCGTGGCCGCGCCGACATTGATGACCGCCACGCCGCCAGCCAGCTTGGCCAGCCGTTCCTGCAGCTTCTCGCGGTCGTAATCGGAGGTGGTTTCGTCGATCTGACGCTTGATCTGACCCACGCGCCCCTGAATGTCGGCGGTTTTGCCGGCGCCTTCGACGATGGTCGTATTTTCCTTGTCCACCGTCACGCGCTTGGCACGACCGAGATCCTCGGCCTTGACGTTCTCGAGCTTAATGCCCAGGTCTTCCGTGATGCACTTGCCGCCCGTCAGCACGGCGATATCCTCGAGCATGGCCTTGCGACGGTCGCCGAAACCCGGCGCCTTCACGGCGCAGCACTGCAGCGTGCCGCGCAGACGGTTGACCACCAGCGTGGCCAGCGCTTCGCCCTCGACATCCTCGGCGATAATGAGCAGGGGCCGACCCGATTTGGCCACCGACTGCAGCAGCGGCAGAAGTTCCTGCAGATTCGAAATCTTCTTCTCGAAGATCAGCACCTGCGCATCCTCGAGCACGCACTCCATGCTGTCGGAGTTGGTGACGAAATACGGGGACAGGTAGCCCTTGTCGAACTGCATGCCTTCCACCACGTCCAGCGACGTCTCGATGGTCTTGGCTTCCTCGACCGTAATGGTGCCGTCCTTGCCGACCTTGTCCATGGCGTCGGCGATGATCTCGCCGATGGTCCGGTCGCCGTTGGCGGACACCGTCGCCACCTGCGCGATCTCGACATGCTCTTTGACCTTCTTGGACTGCTTGGCAATGGCCTCGACCACTTTCTGGGTCGCCATTTCGATGCCGGTCTTGAGCTTCATCGGATTGGCGCCGGCCGTCACGTTCTTGAGGCCTTCGCGGTAGATGGTTTCCGCCAGAAGCGTCGCGGTCGTGGTGCCGTCGCCGGCCACGTCGCTGGTCTTGCTGGCCACTTCGCGCACCATTTGGGCGCCCATGTTCTCGAACGGATCGGGCAGTTCGATTTCCTTGGCGACCGTGACGCCGTCCTTGGTGATGGTCGGCGCGCCGTAGCTTTTGTCCAGCACCACGTTGCGCCCGCAGGGGCCCAGCGTGACTTTGACGGCCCGGCTGAGTTTTTCCACGCCCGCCAAAATGGCCTGACGCGCTTCGTTATCGTACTTCAACTGCTTGCCTTTGTCTGCCATAACATGATCTCCTGCTGATGGTGATTGTAGTTTGCCTGCTAACGGAACGCTACTCGATGACCGCGAGAATGTCGTCTTCGCGCACGATCTGGTATTCCTTGTCGTCCAGCTTGACTTCCGTTCCGCCGTACTTGGGCATCAGAACCTTGTCGCCCTTCTTGACGTTGAAAGGAATCAACTTGCCGTCGTCGTCGCGCTTGCCGGTCCCGACCGCGATGACCTTGCCCTCCTGGGGCTTTTCCTTGGCGGAATCGGGAATGATAATCCCGCCCTTCTGCACATCCTTCTCTTCGAGGGGCTCCACCAACACCCGATCACCCAACGGTTTAATCTGCATACGGTCCTTCTCCTTTTTTTTGCCCATGCGGGCGGTTACACGTTAGAACAACTGTAGTTTATATTTTAAGACTTTTTATCGTCATCGACCATCTCGAAATCGGCGTCGATCACCTCGTCCTGATCCTTGGCGGACGCTTGCGGGCCGCTTTTACGGTCTTCCGTCTCCGCGTTTTCGGCGCTTTCTTTTGCCTCAGCGTTCCCCTCCGCACCGCTCTTGGCCTGGGCGTACAAGTCCGCCGAAATGGCCTGCATGGCGCCGTTCAGCGCGTCCAGTTTGGACTTGATCTCGTCCGCGGCTCCCGCCTGAATCGCGGCCTTGACGTCGGCCAGGGCCTTTTCGACGGTCGCCCGCTTGTCGGCGGCCACTTTCTCGCCCTGATCCTTAAGGAGCTTTTCGGTCTGGTACACCACGCTTTCGGCCATATTTTTGGTTTCCACGGCCTCCTTGCGCTTGCGGTCCTCCTGCCCGAACTTTTCCGCATCCTCGACCATTTTCTTGATTTCCTGCTCGTCGAGGCCGCTGGAAGCGGTAATGGTGATCTTCTGCTCCTTGCCCGTTCCCAAGTCCTTGGCGCCCACATTCAAAATGCCGTTGGCGTCGATATCGAACATCACTTCAATCTGCGGCGTCCCGCGCGGAGCGGGCGGTATGCCGTCCAAATGAAAACGGCCGATCGACTTGTTGTCGGTCGCCATCTCCCGCTCGCCCTGCAGCACGTGAATCTCCACCGTGGGCTGATTGTCCGCCGCCGTACTGAACACTTCGCTTTTCTTGGTCGGAATCGTCGTATTGCGCTCGATCAGCTTGGTGAACACCCCGCCCAGCGTTTCAATGCCCAGCGACAACGGCGTCACGTCGAGCAGCAGGACATCCTTGACTTCGCCCTTCAGAATGCCGCCCTGGATTCCCGCGCCGATCGCCACTACTTCGTCGGGATTGACACCCTTGTGGGGGTCCTTGCCGAACAGGTTTTTGACCATCTCCTGCACCTTGGGCATGCGTGTCATGCCGCCGACCAGCACGACTTCGTCCACGGCGCTGACACCGGCATCCCGGATGCAATTGCGGCACGGCGCGCCGGTACGCTGCAGCAGATCCTCGACGAGCTGCTCCAGCTTGGGACGCGTGAGCGTAACATTCAGGTGCTTGGGACCGGAGGCGTCCGCCGTAATGAAGGGCAGATTGATGTCCGTTTGCATGGAGCTGGACAATTCGCACTTGGCTTTTTCCGCCGCCTCCTTGAGCCGCTGAATCGCCATGCTGTCCTTGCTCAGATCGATGCCCTGCTCGCGCCGGAACTCGTCGACCAGCCAGTCGATAATCTTCTGATCCAGATCGTCGCCGCCCAGATGGGTATCGCCGTTGGTTCCCTTTACCTCGAAAACGCCGTCCCCGATGTCGAGAATGGAAATGTCGAATGTGCCGCCGCCAAAATCGTAGACGGCGATCTTCTCGTCTTTCTTCTTGTCCAGCCCGTAGGCCAGCGAAGCCGCCGTCGGCTCGTTGATGATGCGCAGCACTTCCAGACCGGCAATCTTGCCCGCGTCCTTGGTGGCCTGACGCTGACTGTCGTTGAAATAGGCCGGCACGGTAATGACCGCCTGCTTGATCTTCTCGCCCAGATAGGCCTCGGCATCGGTCTTGAGCTTCTGCAGAATCATGGAGGAAATTTCGGGCGGCGAATAAGTCTTGTCGCCAATCTTGACATGCGCGTCTCCGTTCCCCGCCTTGACCACTTCGTAGGGAACCAGCGTGATTTCATGCGCCACCTCGTCGTAGCGGCGTCCCATGAAACGCTTAATCGAGAAAACCGTGTTGCCGGGGTTCGTAACCGACTGCCGCTTGGCCGACTGCCCCACCAGTCTCTCCCCGCTCTTAGTGAAAGCCACGATAGAAGGCGTCGTGCGATTCCCTTCCGCATTGGGAATCACCACCGGTTCGCCCCCCTCCATGATTGCCATGCACGAATTGGTCGTCCCTAAATCAATACCAAGTACCTTGGACATTTTATCGGCTCCTTCCCTCGCCTTGTTTTCCAGAAATCACGTAGCTTGTAATAGCACGATGCGTGCCAATATCAAAACAAATAATCCAATTATTATATTATTTTCTTGAACCACAATCACTTATATACAAGAAAACTTTTTCGCCGATGATATTCAATGAGCGGAACCGGCCACAACTACGACATTTTGTCTCTAGCGAGTCGCTGATTGGCGCGCATGGGACGATCTGTCGCTTGTTTGGCCGCTTTTCCGTGTTTGACTGGCACGGGGGGGGGGTAGCGCGGGCCTCGATGTCGCAGGCTCCATCGGGTTTTTCGAGGACGAAAGACCGAACGACGCTTACGGCGACAGGATCAAGAGAGGTTGAAAACCCTCTTTAAGTCGACGGCCACCGGACTGTGGTCCGCGTTGGCGGGCATAATGTCGCGCATGTACTTCCACCAACGGCGACAAACCGCAGTCTCGGCGATGGCCTGCCAACGCTCCTCGTCTTCGACTTCCGCGTAGGCGAAAAGCTGACTGGTCTCCTCGTGCAGGAAAATCGAATAGCGCCGTACGCCGTGCTCCTTGAGCGTCGCCTCCAGTTCGGGCCAGATCGGGCTGTGTCGTTTACGATACTCTTCATGGCAATCCGGAAATACCCGCATGGCGAAGGCCTTGACGATCATAATGTCACCCGCTCCTTTTCACTCGTCGGCGACGGGGGTCGCCCCGTTGGCATTCCACAGGTCGGTCACCTTTTGCGCGGTTTCGGACACGGCGTCGTCCTCCGTCCGTTCTACCCAGCAAACATTCATCTGGGTGCGAAACCAGGTGCGCTGCCGTTTGGCCAATTGCCGGGTGCGGGCCGCCGTTACGGATTGGGCCTCCGCCAGATCGCAGCGGCCCTGCAAAAACGCCAGCGCCTCGGCGTATCCGATGGCCTGGCGCGCGGTCCGCGACCATTCGGGATAGCGAGTCCGCAGCGCGGCCGCTTCGTCGAGCAGTCCCCCGGCGTACATGGCCGCTACCCGGTCGTCGATGCGACGACGCAGTACGTCCGCCGCGAAGGTCACGCCCACGACGGATGCCGCCGGAGCGCCGTGCCGCGACCACTGATCGGGAAGCCGCTTCCGTCCCGCCGCCGCCCATTCGAGCGCGCGCATCAGACGGCGCGGATTCGCCGGATCGGCGAGTTCGGCCCAAAGCCGCGGCGAACACTCGCGCAAGGCCTCCTGCAGGGCCGTCAGCCCTCCTGTACGGTATATATCCTCTGGCGCCTGACCGGGCCGACCCGGAAAGGCCCCCGCTTTTTCGACCAGCCCCTCGATCAGAACTTTCAGGTACAAGCCGCTGCCCCCGGCCACAATGGCCTGGCGGCCCGCGTCGCGTATCTCGCGCAACGCGGCCAGCGCCTGTTCGCGATAGAGCCCGACACTGAAGCGATCGCAGGGTTCGACCACATCCAACAGCCAGTAGTGCGCCCGCGCGCGCTCCGCGAAGGACGGCTTGGCGGTTCCGATATCCATGCCCCGATAGACCAGCATGGAATCCGCGGACACAATATCGCGTCCGCTTTGTTCGGCGATCCACTGCGCTACGGCGCTTTTCCCCGCGCAAGTGGGTCCGACCAGGAAAAAAGATTTCAAGCCGCGTTCGATGAATCCGCCCCCCTCCGCGCGTTGCGGAACTGAAGGACCATGTAGAGGCCGACTCCGACGCAAATCGCCGCGTCCGCCACATTGAAGGCCGGGAAATGGCTTCCTCGCCAATGAAAATCGAGGAAGTCCACGACATACCCCCATTTGACGCGATCCAGCAGATTGCCCCAGACCCCCCCCATCAGGACCCCGAACAGGATTTTCTGGAAAAGCGTATCCCCGACAAAATGCCGTCGAAAAACGAGCATGCCGCCGATCAGCAGGATGGAAAGAAGCACCAGCCAGTGTCCCCACCCCTGCATCGTGCCCCAGGCGGCCCCGCTGTTCTGGATGTGACTCAGGCTGAAAAAACCCGGAATGACATGAACCTGTTCCCCCAGCCCGAGTGTGCGCAACACCCAAACTTTCGTAACCTGATCCAAAACAACGATCGCGAGACTGACGAGCAAAACCGGCATGGCGAACCCTACTCCAGCACATCCAGAATGCGGGCGCGCTGCGAATTGCCGTTTTCCTTTTGGGCCTGGCATACGACACAGTTTCGGGCAAAAGGCAGCGCCTTGAGCCGCGCAATATGGATCGGAGAGCCGCATTCATCGCACATTCCGTATTCCGCGGACTCGATGCGCGCCAGCGCCTCGTCGATCCGGATCAGCATTTCGTTCTCCGAACTGACAATGTTGAGAGCGAACTGCTGATCGAAAATATCCGTGCCGTCCTCTTCCACATTGATCCAGTCGCTCGTGGCCAGCGACTCGCTCTTGATCGCGCTTATACTGCTGTCCAGCCGCTCCCGCATGGCCAGCAGCAACGCCTTGAATTCGCGCTTCTGGCTTGCCGTCAGGCGCCGCGCTTCGATCCGCTCCGCCGTAGCGGAGGTATCGCCGACAACCGGTCGGGCCCTCGCCGGGGATTTCCCTGCCGCTTTCGACGACTGCGCGGCGACCGACTTCGCCCGGACCCGGACAGCGCTCTGCGCGGTCTTCCCTCGTTGACGCCGGGCGGCAGCCTTGTCCGCAGAAGCGACCTTGCGCGAAGCCACCGGAAGCTTCTTGTCGGCGGCGGCCTTGCGCGACGATTTCGGCACGGCCTTCACGACCGCCGCCGGTCTGTCGGAGGATCCGACTTTGCGCGACCGCGCCGGAGTCGCCTTGCCGGCCACGGCACGACCCTGCGAGGCTTTGGACTTCGGTGTCGCCTTGTCCCCGGATTTGGCCTTGATCCCGGGTTTGGGCTTGATCCCGGGTTTGGGCTTGCCGGCCCCGGCAAGCGCGGACTTCCCCGACGCAGGGCTCGTCCCCCTCGGGCGTTGCGATGTTTTCTTTGTTTTCACGGCGATTCCTTTCATGTCGGAAGCGTTCCCATAACATCCTGTGCAGGCTTTGCCAGAGCCTCGTTCCATAAAGCGGTCGGCAAAGTAGCGTGTTGATTGCCGCCTGTCAACCCATATTCCAACCTTTTCTTTTTTTCCAGTATCTGCTTGACTTCATAGCGAACACGACAATAATGGCGGGTCAAATGAGAGGGGTTCGGCCCGAAACATCTGCAACACTAACGGAGATCGTCATGAAGCGAACAATGGTTTTGGCCGCCATACTGGCTCTGGTGTCAGCCGCAACCTGGACATGGACGCAAACACCGTCGCTGGCTTTACGTTTCGACCCCGTGTTGAGGCTGGTTTCCGTATCCGGGCAAACTTTCGTGCTCCGGCCGGACGAAAAACCGGCGCTGGATGCGGAAAGCGGCCAGGAGTACTGGCCGCCCGCCAAAAACAATCGCGCCTATCCCTACGGTACCCGCATCATGACGGGAAACCCGGCCTCGGGGCTGATTAAATTCTCGCGCTTCAGCGAAGCGGAAATCGGCACGAACAGCCTGCTCACCGTGGACGAGGAAAAAGAGGACGCCCGCAGAAAAATCATTCGCCTCGAGCGGGGCTCGCTGAACGTCAAAATGGAAACCGGCATCGAAGCGCACGGCAACGCCTTGACCGTCCTCGCTCCCGCCATCCGCTGTCTGGCCTCCCAGTACAGCGTATACAACGTTGCGATCCGACAACAGGACGATGATACCCTGACCGACTTCTCGCTCAAGGGCGGAGACCTGGCCTTGGACCATCCGACCCTCTTCCGCATGCATCTCGCGGCGACCGAAAAGGGCGTTCAACAGGGTGTGCGCGTGACCAGTTCGCCGGACGGCAATTTCGTGAATCTGACCGGTCTGCACGGTTCTTTCGGGGTCAAGGTCAAGAACCCGCCCAGAGACGACGGGCCGCCGGAGGAAATGGCCCTCGAAGCCGGGTTCGGCGGGCTCGCCCCCGTGGAAAACGCCCAGGAGGAGATTTTCGAGGGACTGCCCCACGAAGAAGGCTACCGGATTTTCAAAATGACGCCCGGTTTCACCCTTAAGTTTTCCAAACGCAGAACGGTGCCGGACAACGTTCTCATGGTCACGATCCTGCCCATCGATGCGAGCGGCAACATTATGACGAATTCCGTAATCAGCTACGCGGAGGGCATGCCGGAGCCGCCGGCCCTGCTTCCCGACGGACAGGCATCCGATCCGTTCTCCATCGCCGCGCCGCCCGATGCGAAAGCGGCCGAAAAGAAAAAGGAAGAGGCCCCGCCGCCCATCGATCTGGACGATCTCGGCCTCGATTTCTGAGCGGTTTTATGACAGGCGCGCGCTACGAGAAATTCGATCTGAAGGAAATGGCCGTCAAGGGACTGCAGTACATCACCTCCATGGTGGACGACGCCCACGATTTCCTGCCGTACTGGTTTTTAAGCATCAACACCGCACCCGCGTTCGCGCGCCATGTACGCGTGGACGACGCCGAACTGGTCGCCAGTTGGTACGAGGCCATTGTGGCCCTGCAAAAAATCGTCGGTCCGTCGGAGCGTGCGCAGGCGGTCGAGGCGGGCTTCAAAAGACACCTCCTTCGTCATTGGGGGCCCGCCGGACTGCGCTATCACGGCGACTATCCATGGTCCAACACGAACCACGCCTCCTTTCACGAAATGGGCTGGGTCCTGGCGGGGCTCAATCGGCTTTGTCTCGAAGAACCCGACAACGGAGAGGCGCAGGAACGCGCGCGCGGTCTGGTGGCGGGCTTGCGCAAGCTGGTCGTCGAACGTAAAATCAGAACCTTCTGGTCGGGCGACTACCCGATCAACGAAAAGGTGTACGAGTTTCCGGGCGACCTCTATTTGCGCGATGGCGGCTTTGTTCCGGAACGCTGCACCGGACGCGGAGAAGAATCCATACGCAATGCCGTGCTGCTCGAACCGCTCGTGACACGTGCCATCCGGTTTGACGATGCCGTTGCTTTGGATCTGGCCGAAGGCATCGCCAACCACATGCTGGGTTTGTCGCGCTATTTCAACTGGCGCGGCGAATTCTTCGGCCATGTGCATTCGGCGGTCTGGTTCGCGATCGGCCTGTTGAAACTGGGGCGCCATCGGAACAACGCCTTTTATACGCAAAAGGCCATGGCCATCTATGAGTATGTCGCCTCCATCAGCAGCCGATTCGGATGGGTTCCCGAGTACGCGCAGTGGTTCGCGCCCGGCGAAGTTCACTGCGAAACCTGCTGTATCAAGGACATGATCGAGTTCTCGATCGTGGCGGCGGAGGATGGCGCCGATCTCTGGGAACGCATCGACCTGTACACGCGCAACCAGCTTTGCGAGCAACAGATTCGGGACGGCAGCTTTATCGCCGTCGATCGCGACAGAGCCGACGATGCGCAGACCGGCTATACCTGGAAGGACATGGACCGGCGCGTGGTCGGCGGCTGGTCCGGCGGCGCCGAACCGAACAGCATTTCCCTGAGCCGCTTCCGCTCGATCGCGGGATGCTGCGTGGGAACCGCTCCGGTGGGATTGTGGCTGGTCTGGCGGAAGATTGTCGAGAAAAAGGCCGACGGCACCTTTATTCAACTGCCCATGGAACGCGATCACGCAGCGGCCAAGGTCAGCATTGGCTACCCCAACGAGGGCTTCATTCGGGTAGAAGTCAAGCAGGCGGATCATTTCTTCATCCGCGCCTATCCCTGGATGGGCGACCGCCTGGAAGCCCTGGTGGACAACGTGGCGCGGCCCGTGCTCTACACCGACGGATGCGTATCGTTCCCCGACGCCCGCCCGGGCCAGACGTTGACCCTGCGACATCGGTTGACCGAGCGACACAGCCGCGAAACCGTTTCCGCGCTGGATTTAAGGCTAACCTGGCGCGGTCCCGACGTGGTGCGTATGAGCCCCGAAGGCCCCCCGCTACAGATCTACCAAAGAGTCGAGGGCGCCCCCAAAAACATTCCGGCCCCTCCCGCTGTCGGGGAAACGAGCCGCCACACGAATCTCGCACCCACCGACCAGAAAAAGAAATAGAGACAGATGCGCTCGCCAGAGGGCCGTCGCTCATTGGCTACGCAAGCGCATTTCGGGAAAAGCCGTCAGCCAGAATTCCAGGGCAAAACGCCATTCGTCTTCGCGATGGCGACCGTCCGCGCGTTCGTAGGACGGAACGAAACCGACATGCGCGCGCAAGGCCATGCAGTCCCATGTGCGCATGGAGGAGGCTTCCACGTCCTCCAGACGCCCGCCTTCGAATTCGTAGCGCCCGCCGAGCCCCCAAGACCATTCCGCGGAAGCGTCGAAGTCAAGGCCGGCCAACAGCAATGCGCTTTCGTCGCGACGTACGCGATATTCCGCAGCGACACGCGTACGCTCCCCCGTATGGGCTTTCACCGCGAGATTGACGCGATCGAGCGCCGATTCGTAAAAATCCCAGCGACCGTCCACATCCAGCGTCAACCCCCGTATCAAGGGACGCACCCGTAAATCGAACAGCAGCGGATCCAGCCGACCATCCTCCCTGTCCGCCTCCAGGCGCAACCGTGTCCGCACATCCAGATCGACCAAATTATACGGACTCTCGTCGATTTTCGTTTGCCACTTATTGCGCATGCCGACCAGGACCGAATGGTTGCGGGCCTGATCGTCGACCGCGTCGAACGAATATACACGTCGGGAATCGACCGACGGTTTCGGAACCAGAGTATAGTCGGCATAGGGTTCCGCGACATGACGCAGCGGCGACACCAACCCGCCGGACCATGTTTTAAAGGCCTTGTAGGATAATTCCGATCCCGCCTGCCAGATCGAGCGGTTCACGGCGCCGCCCCCGTCGACAAAGACGATTTCACCGGTTTCCGCATCCTCTTCCTCCAGGCGTGTCTGCGAGTAGTGGGTCAGTCGATATCCGGCACGCGGGACCCACTGCAGGAACCCCATGATTTTTTGCGGTCGGTACAGCATATGACTGGTGTCGATCCGATTCGCCGCATAGGAGACCGCATTGGTGTCGGCCTCCGGCCAGACGCGCTCCAACCGCGCGGCGGCGGACTGACTCTCGTAGTAGATCCCGCTGTTGCCGATCTCGCGACGCAACAGGCGCAGCGACAATTCGGGCGTCCGGTTCACATCGGCGTAGAAGTCGTTGAACCGTTGCCGTACCAGTAAATCGACGATATAGGTCTCGCCGCGCCGGGTATAGGCGGCGAAGTTTTCCGGCTGGCGACTGCGCCGATACTCGCGCACGAAGAAATCCTCGAGCACCTCCGCATCGCTGAGCCAATGCGCCTGCAACCGCAAGGTGTCACGACGCGAAAGGGTCTGGCGATGTCGCGCCCGTATGCGGTAGCGCTCGGAGGGTATGTCGCTCGTCTCGCCGGGCGGCGCGCCGTAGTCGGGATCCTGATCGTCGGCATAGTACAGGCGCAGCCCGCCTTCACGAGACCGGCGGGAATCGCGCCAGGAAAAATCCTGGCCGACCGCGAATCCGCGCCGGGTGCGATAGTCCAGAAGAGTCGCACCGTCCACTTCCTCGCTGATCGGATAGCTATAGGAGAAAAGAGCGTAATACCCCATGCGACTGCGGTAGCCGGGCTGTACGTCTAAGCCGTAGCGATCCGCCAGATTGCGGCGCCAGTAAGGCAGATACATTACGGGCATGCGTCCGAAATACCAGCGCGCGCCATAGACTTTGAGAGAGTCGCCCGGCCGAATCTCCACTTTGCGGGCGCGCACGTGGTAATGCGCGTGTGGCAGATCGTGCTTGCAGGTGGTAATGCGACAATCGTAAAGAACGATTGAGTGGCCCGCCTCGTGCTCCACCTTCTCCGAATGCAGCAGGCGGAACGGGGCCGACTGACCGCTGGCCCCGTCCAGAACGGCTTTCCCGGCGGCGAAGTCGTACTGCAGTTTCTCGCCGCGCCACGTTTCCCCGTCGGCCCCCGTAAAAACGACATGGCCTTCGGCGAACGCCAGCCTGTGCTGCGTATGAAATTTCACGACATCGGCCCGCAGCGACTGGTCCCCGCTGACAATCCGAACGCCGCCCCTGGCATGCACCCAGCCGTCGGCGGCGTATTCCATTTCTCCGGCATGGCGCAACTCGATATCCGCCGACTTCTCGGGCAGGGCGACGGCGCCATCGGGCGCCGGCGTCTCGTCCGCCAGCGGCACACGGGCGCCCCCCGCCCAGGCGAGCGCCGCGCATAGCGAAACGAGGCGCCCGAGTCCGACTCCGCCGGCCGGCTTTTTACACTTGATCCTTGCTGACATACAGTTCTTCTCCCGTATCGGCATTGCCAATGCACATATATTCCATATGCCGGGCGGGGTCCGATCTGAATTTCAGCATGCCGCCCAACTCCCGCTCCAGATCCACCAGCATTTCCTCGTCTTCTTCGCGCAGCCGCTTCAATACGGACGGATGAACCACGACGGACAGATTCCGCTTTTGGCTTTCCGCTTTGCCTTTGCGAATCAGATTGAGTATCTCCCGTTGAATTTCGACGCTCATGCTCATGGGCGACTTGACACTGCCCCGTCCCCGGCAGTAGGGGCAATCCACAACCATCGAAGACAGCAGACTTTCCTCCGCCCGTTGCCGCGTCATCTCCATAATGCCCAGATCGGAGATCGGCAGAACATTCGTGCGGGCCCGATCCCGTTTCAGCGCGTTTTTCATGGCCCGAAAGACGGCGGTCTGATTCTTGCTCGAACGCATGTCGATCAGGTCGATCACCACCAGCCCCCCGATATTTCTTAGCCGCAGTTGCCGCGCGACCTCCTCGACCGCCTCCAGATTGATGTCGAGAATGGCTTCCTCCTGCGAACCTTTTCCCCGATGACGCCCGCTGTTGACATCCACCGCGATGAGGGCCTCCGTCTCGTCGAAGACCAGGCAGCCACCCGATTTCAGCTTGACCTGCCTGCGAAAAGTCTCATCGATTTGATCGGTAATCTTGTATTTGTCGAAAAGAGGCAGCGTCCCCTCGTGCAAACTGACCTTGGATCGGGCGCGTCGCGATATTTTCACCGTCAAATCCCTGATTCTGTTGTAGGTTTCCTGCTCGTCAATGACTATGGCGTCCACATCCTCGGTCAGCCAGTCGCGCACGACGCGCTCGACCAAATCGGGTTCGGCATACAGCCGACAAGGCGCCTTCGACGTTTTGACCGTCTCGGACACTTCTTCCCAGATCGCCAGCAGTCCCCGCAGATCGCGTACGAAACTGCTTTTGCGAGCGCCGGCGGCCGCCGTCCGCACAATCACGCCCATATCGTTCGGCAAGGGCATTTTCTCCAGAATTTTCTTCAGGCGCTGCCGTTCCTTGACATCCTCGATTTTCCGCGAAACGCCCTTGAGCGTGGAACCCGGCATCAAAACCAAATAGCGCCCGGAAAGACTGACCGCCGCCGTCACCCGCGGCCCCTTGGTGCCGATCGCCCCTTTCGTCACTTGCACCACCAGATCCGATCCGGCCGGAAAATTCGATTCCACCTCCTTGTTGCCCATCTTTTTTTTAGGCGAGGCGCGGCGTTTACGCCGTCCACGACCGCCGGATCGGGCCGCATCCAGATCGGCGCCGGCCGTCTCATCGTCGGGAACCATGTCCCAGTAGTGCAGAAACGCATTCTTGGCCAGGCCAATATCGACAAAGGCCGCCTGCAGATCGTGCTCCAGATTCTGAATTTTACCTTTGTAAACGCTGCCGGCTATGCGGCGGTCGGAGGGATGCTCCACTTGGTACTCCTCGATCCGGCCGTTCTCCAATACGGCGACCCTCGTTTCCATGCCCGTTACATTGATAATGATTTCCCGTTTGACACCGCCCTTTTTTCTCCACCCGAACATACGTCCGACTCCTTTCCCGACAAGATCAAACCACCTCGAATACATTTTCTTTCCTCAATCGCATATGCACACTTTGAATCAACCCCGTAGCCGCCAAATTCGCAATCATGAAGGATCCCCCGTAACTGAGGAACGGCAGGGGCAGACCGGTAATGGGGATCAGCCCCACAGTCATGGCCGTGTTGACGAACACGTGGCAAAACATCAGGGCGGCCAGACCGACGCAGAGCAGCTTGGCGCGCCGGTCGTCCGTCGCCAGTCCGGTGCCGATGGTCACGGTCATCCACAGTCCGAAAAGAGCCAGGGTCGCCACCGAACCCGCAAAACCGGTTTCTTCGGCAATCACCGAAAAAATAAAATCCGTCGGCGCCACCGTACGCGGCAGATAGCCCAGTAAATTCTGGGTGCCCTTCAAATAGCCCTTGCCCCATCGCCCGCCGGAACCGATGGCGATACGCGACTGTCTCTTATTCCAGCCCGCCCCGAGCGGATCGTCCTCCGCCCGTAGGAATCCGACAATCCGCTGCCGATGATAGTCGCGAACACCCGCCACTTTCAATACGCGACTGACCGGCGGTCCAACCACGCCCATCCGTTCAGGCGCCAGCAACCCGGCGAGAAGCAGCGCGCCGCTCAGCGTCGCTATGCCGACCATGGTCAGCAAAACTTTCCAGCGCATGCCCGACACGAAAAGCATGACTCCGGCGACAAAGGGAAAGACCAGCGCCGTACCCATATCCGGCTGGGCGGCGATCAGCAGCGTCGGCAACGCCACCAGCGCCACTGCGACGAGGGCGGCCTTCCAGCTTCGCCGATCTTCGCCGGGCACGCCCAGCCAGCAGGCCAGATGGAAGATCACCAAAATCTTGGCGAACTCGGCGGGCTGCACCCCGAATTCTCCGATAACGCGGATCCAGCGTCGCCCCGCATTGATCTCCACGCCGAAAACCAGCGTTAGCGCCAGCAGAAACAGAGCGCCTCCGTAGAGAAGGAAGGAATAGGGCATCCAGACGCGGTAGTCGATTCCGGCCAGAAAAACCGCGCCCGCCACGCCGGCCAGCGCCCACTGTATCTGCCGGCTATAGAGCAGCGTTCGCACGGAACCCGGGTCGCCGGAATAACCGGCACTGTAGATAAAGGCTATCCCCATGGTCGTCAGCGCCAGCGTCACCAGACTCAACAGCCAGTTGACGCGCGCCAATTTGACCGTCACCGCACCCCATCGAATATTCATGGCCCGTCCTCCCCGAAGCCATGCGCGTCAGGCTCCAGCCCCAACGCGGCCGCCATCAGTCCGCGCATGCGCGGAGCCGCCACCAGCCCGCCGCCGCCGGAAGCGTCCTCCACCACCAGCGCCGCCGCCACGCGCGGATGGTCGAAGGGCGCATACACCACCATCCAGGCATGAACCGCCGGCTTCCCCTGCCTGCGGAATTGCGCCGTGCCCGTTTTGCCGGCCATGCGTACGCCCTCCAGTCTGGCGCGCGGCCCCGTTCCGTCGCGCGCCTGGACACAGTCCAGCATCCCGTAGCGCACCGTATCCAGCGTCGTCCGCGACCAGTTCAGATTCGCCATCATTTCGCCGGGAATCGGGGTTTCCGCCCAGGGCGGCCGACGGGCTTCGAACCGACCTTCGTCACTGTGGAGCAGCATGCGCGGACGAAAGACGCGGCCGCCATTGGCGATCGCGGCCGTCATGACGGCCATCTGCAAGGGCGTCACGGACAGCGCCCCCTGCCCGATCGAGACATTGCAGGTGTCGCCCGGACGCCAGTCGTCGCCCAGCGTCTCCCTTTTCCATGCGCCGTCGGGGAGCAATCCGGCCGCTTCGCCCGGCAGATCGATCCCGGTACGGCGCCCGAACCCGATCGCGTCCGCCATCCGATACATGCGTTCGTAGCCGCACTGCAGGCCCAGGTGATAGAAATAGACGTTGCACGACTGCGCGATCGCCTGGCGTAGATCCACGCGACCGTGTCCGCTTTTCAGCCAACAGTCGAACGAGACATTGCCCAGCACATACGTACCGGAGCAGGAGAACGTCGTGGCGGGGGTAGAGCGCTCGTTTTCCAGAGCGGGAATGGCCACGGCCATTTTATAGACGCTGCCGGGCGGATACACGCCACTGATCGCACGGTGGAAAAGCGGACGCCGCGAGTCGTCGGTCAGACGCCGCCATTCACGCGGCGAGAGGCCCGATCCAAAGACGTTGGGATCGAACGACGGACTCGACGCCAGCGCCAGTACATCGCCGTTGCGAGGATCCAACACCACGGCCGCCCCCGCGATATCTTGCAGCGCGCGTTCGGCCGCCCGCTGCACATCGGAATCCAGCGCCAGCCAAATATCGGCCCCGGGCACGGGATCGCGCCGGGCAATTTCCCGGTGCTTGAAACCCGAGGCGTCCACGCGCAATAGATAGCCGCCCGACTGGCCCTGTAAAACGGCGTCCCGATACAATTCGACGCCGTTGCGCCCCTCGACCGACGGCAGATAGTAGTGGTACGGCTCCTCGATATGACGGTCCGGATCGGCCTGGCCCACATGGCCCAGCACGTGCGCCGCCAGCGCGCCCTGGGGATAGACCCGAATGGATTCCACCATGACGTCCACGCCGGGCATACGTTCGGGGGAACCCGGGAAAGCCACATGGCTTTCCGCAAAACGCGCCAGCGCATCCTCGCCGATATCGCGCCACGCCGGCAACGGCAGAGGTCGCCGACTGCGCACATGGTTGCCGATGAAATCGGTATCGATCTCGCGCTCCAGACCCAGCAGTTCGGACAGGCGTTCGACCACTTGATCGATCTTCTCCACCGTATTTTCGATCCGACCGGGCTGCCGCAGTTCCTCGACATAGACCGCTATGCCGTAGCCGGGTCGGTTGTCCGCCAGAATGCGACCGTTACGATCCAGAATACGTCCGCGCTTTTCGGGCAGCCGAACCCGCCGCACGCTCTGCCGATTTTCGCGGCTGGCGTACTCGGTCGCGTTCCGTATCTGCACGTCCCACAATACGCATCCCAGATACAGCAGCGCGATCAACCCCAGCGCCAGCGCCGCCAGCGCGCGCAAGACGAAGCATTGCGTTTCCTTATCCGCCATCTTCGACTTCCTTCTTTTGGCGCACGTTCCCGACGGCCCGGTCGGCCCACCCGGTCATGCAGAATACAAGCGGTGCGCACAGCCCGCCCAGCAGTGCATACCCGGCGGATTTGCCCAGAACGGCGCCCAAGCTGAAATCAGCGGCTCCCGTCCACGTCAGCGCCGTGCCGAAAAGCATCGCGGCAACTCCGGAAAAAATCGCCCCCAGAACCGCCTGCGCCGCCGCCGTCTCCGTCATGATCAGATCGCCTAGCAACGCCGCCGGCCAGCAGACCGCCAGGAACAGCAGAGAAGACCAGCCCAGCGGAGTATGGCCCAGGGAATCCTGAAGCAGACCGGCCGCTGCGGCTACAGCCGCAAGGATACGCCGTTCACGCCGCACGGCGACGTACAGGGCCAGGCACAAGAGCAGGGGCGGCTTGACATGGCCCAGCGGACGCAGAGGCGGAATCAACGACTGCACCAGCGCCGTCAGACACAACATGGCGACTAGCGGAATCCATCTCATGGCGCCGCTCCCGCAGGCAACGAGGACGGGGCGACACGGCTTTCGTGCAACACCACGAAAACATGCCTGGGATTGCGCAAATTGGCCACCGGCCGTACCACGGCGCGCAGGTACAGACCGGAAGCGTCTTGCGCCACATGCCGCACGAACCCGATACGAATGCCGCGCGGGACGGAGCCGCCCGTCCCCGCCGTCACCACTTCGTCGCCCTCTCGCACCGCGGCGTTACGCGGGATGTACTCCACCTCGAACGCCGCCGGCTGCGCGAGCATCTCCATCTCGGGTTCAAACGGGAAGACGGTCCCGGCTCCGCGCAAAATGCCGAAATACCCGGCTTCGCCCACCATGCAGGCGATCTTGCTGGTCGGATCGGTAATGAGCAGAACATCGCTGGTCGTGTCCGACAGCGCCAGCCCCGGCCCCGGCCCGCTCGCGTCGTCGGCGCTCCCGCCGCCGGTTCGCCCGATCAGACCGTTCCTGTCCACGACGGCCATGTTCACGCCCACGCCGTGGCGCCGCCCCTTGTCGATGCGCAAGGTTTGCCACCAGCCCCCCATGCCGCCGCGGGACAGCACTTCGGAGAGGATGACATGATGCCGGGAACGACTGCGAAAATCGACCAATCGGCGCAACTCCCGATTTTCCGCCACCAAGTCTTCCAGGCTCGCCAGTTCGTAACGCGCCTGAGCGAGGTTTTCGCGCAACCGATCGACTTCCCGCACGTCCCGGCGACGGTTGCCCATGGCTTCCCAGGCGTTGCCCGCATAGCGCTGCAGCAATCGCATGGCGCTATGGAACGGAGCCGTATTGCCGCAGGCGGAGGATCGAATGCGCAAAGAGGCCGGGAAAGGCAGGTTCAGCAAGACCAGTACGGTCGCGAACGCCAAGAATGAAACATATCGACTTTTCACAAGTCCCCCGCAGATCGCATGCGCCAAAACGCAGCCATCTTATACCCATGGCGGGAAACAATTCAATGAAAGGATCAGAGTTTTCCGGCGCCGGACTTACGCAGGAAATTCAACTCGTTCAGAACGACCCCGGTGCCTTCGGCCACAGCGCTGAGGGGATCGTCCGCCACATGCACGGGCAGACCCGTCTGCTCCGCGATGAGCTTGTCGATCCCGGTCAGCAGCGCTCCGCCGCCGGCGAGAACCATGCCTCGATCCACAAGATCCGCCGACAATTCGGGAGGACAGCGTTCCAATGTGACGCGGATGGCGTCCACAATCGAAGATACCGGTTCCTGTAAAGCCTCGCGAATCTCCTCGGACGTAATGGTCAGAGTTTTGGGAAGACCGGCCACCAGGTCGCGTCCCTTGACCTCCATGGTAACTTCGTCCGCAATCGGGTAGGCCGTTCCCATCGTCATCTTGATTTCCTCGGCCGTTCGCTCGCCAATCATTAAATTGTATACCCGCTTCATATACTGCATGATGCACTCGTCCATCTGATCGCCCCCGACACGCACCGTGCGGCTGAACACAATGCCGGCCAGCGAAATGAGCGCCACCTCCGTGGTGCCGCCCCCGATATCGACGATCATATTGCCCGCCGGATCCTGTACGGGAAGTCCCACGCCGATGGCCGCCGCCATCGGCTCCTCGATCAGAAACACCTCCCGGGCGCCCGCATGGGTGGCCGAATCCTTGACCGCCCGCTTTTCCACTTCCGTAATGTCGCTGGGTACGGCAATAATGATCCGCGGACGCACCACCTTGCGGCGATGATGGATTTTCTTGATGAAATACCGCAGCATGGCCTCGGTGATTTCGAAATCGGCAATCACCCCGGCCTTCATCGGTCGAATCGCCACAATATTGCCCGGCGTCCGCCCCAGCATGCGTTTGGCGTCCTCGCCAACCGCGAGAATGCGCTTGGTTCCCGACTGAATGGCCACCACGGAAGGCTCGCGAATGACAATTCCACGATCCTTGACGTACACCAGCGTGTTGGCGGTCCCCAAATCGATGCCGATATCGTTGGAAAACAAACCCGACAGACTGCTCCACATGCTGCAAACCCTCGATTGCCCGACCGCCAACCCTAAAAAAGCGAGGAAAACCGCTTATGGAAGAGCAACTTCCCTATTCCGCGCGAATCTGTCAAGCATGAAAACTAGGAACCGGAAACCACTGTGCCCGGCGGCGGATTCTTTTCGCCTTCCAGCGCTTCGCAGAAGGAGAATTTAGGCTGGATGCCCACCACCTTGAGACGCCCCAGAACCTTGCCCGGCTCCTTGCCGAGAATGGCGCCCGTATCGGGGCAGGTCAGCAGCGCGCCCTCCTGCCGCATCACCAGTTCCTGCCCGACCGCCATGCCGAATTCCGCACCGCGATTGATGATAATGCGCTCCCCGGAAACCTTAATCACGCTGCCTTCAAAAGGCATTTCCTGCATGGTGCGGGCGAAAAACACAGCCGCCTGATTCAAGCAGTCCTGCGCGGCGTCGCCCAGCGGCGTTTTGCGGAAGGCCCCCGCCTGCGTGCTGACACCGCCATAGTTGACCCCCACCTTGAGCCCGGCACGGCCGGCTTTGCCGACAATGCGTTTCTGCGACACAATCTCGCTGGTGGTTGTGTCAACCAGCTTGGCAATCAGAGTAATGGACGCCTTGGAACCCCCGGCGCCCAAGGATACTCCCTTGATGCGGATACCGCCGCCGCCGCCCTCGGAACCTTCCTGTACAGAGGTTACCGCCCCTGTTGCGATGTAGCGGGCCGGGCGAATCAAGCCGGTTTTGGCGACCTCCTTGGCCGCCGCCGCCCGCCCGCTCGCAACCAGATCCTGTTCGGCCATCACATGTTTCAGCTTGTCGCGCTCGACCAGAACAAAACGTCCGGTGTCGAAAAGAGCCGACTCGAGCATGATGGAAAGATTGTTGCCCAGATCCCAACTGCCGGACCAGCCGGCCTGATTGTCGAAGTCCACGCAGCCGATCGCGTGCTTGAGCCCGGTGTACGGCTCCAACTCCTCCATCTTGGCGTTGCCGTCGGCCGTTGTGGTCCCCAGCAGGGCGCATCCGCCCCCCCCGAGGCACAGAGCGGCCAGCAAAGTGAAAGACACTGCATTTTTACCATACTGGCTCATCGTCGCATCTCCTTCTATCCGTTTGTTGTTTTCCCGTGTGGGATCATATTTTCTTGAATGCCAAACTGGCGTTATGCCCGCCGAACCCCAACGAGTTGTCGAGGCAGGCGCCGACCTTGGTCTCGCGGGCCACGTTGGGCACATAGTCCAGATCGCAGCGCGGATCGGGATTCTCGTAGTTGATGGTCGGCGGAACAACATCGTGGCGCAAAGCCAGACAGCAGACAGCCGCCTCGATCGCACCCGCCGCTCCCAGCGT
>CAZYAW010000074.1:0-5576 GCA_964646045.1 uncultured Victivallales bacterium
GGCCGGTGGCGGGTGCGTTTCCTTATCTTCTCCTCGCGTCGCGATGGTTGCTGCTTGCCATTTCACGTCCGGATGTGCAAGAGTACACTTAGTTTTGCATTAGGCAAAGCTGTCCAGCGGTAAGCGTTCACGGTTTTCTGAAATACCGTGAACTGTGTACTCTGAACCGCGAACGGCTACGTCCAGCCGGGGGCGCGCTCCGCCGGGGTTGCGTCCAGCGCCGACGCCGTTTTTACCGCACTGGCGCCGAAGGAACGCAAGCAAGCGGATGCGCTGGCACATCAGGTTCGGCGATATATCCAGCGGACGGCCAAGGATACGTCGCCAAGCGCTGTTCGAGCGGCGATCCTACGCGTGATGCAGGAGATAGGCGAGTGAGCAGATTTGAGCATATGGCTATCGAGGAGGTGATTGCCCGAGGCGAATCGCTTACGGTAGAGTTCAAAAGCGATGCGAAGGCGATTTCGGATCGCGACCTCGTGGCTACCGTTGTCGCCCTCGCGAATTCCGACGGCGGCGTCCTTCTGATTGGCATCGAAGACGATGGGCGGGTGTCGGGATTACATCCGAATCATGCAAACCTAACGACGTTGCCGGCGCTGATCGCCAGCCGCACCAACCCGCCGCTATCCGTCCGTGCGGAACGTATACAGGTGGAAGGCCAGATAATCGCCCGGATTGATGTGCCGAAAGCCAGGCAGTTAGTTTCCACGTCTGAAGGCGTACTGCTGCGCCGCCGTTTAACGGTCAATGGGCGTCCGGAGGCCGTGCCGTTCTATCCCCATGAGTTTATCCAGCGCCAATCCTCGCTTGGGCTGGTCGATCCGTCCGCGATGACAATTGACGCAATGGATGCCCAGGATCTCGATCCTTTGCAGCGCGCGCGCATCCGCAATGACGTCAAGAAATACGGCGGTGACCAAGCTTTGCTGCCCCTGGCGGATCATGAACTGGACGGAGCGCTGGGGCTATGTCGTGAAATCGGAGCGAAACGGATTCCCACCGTGGCGGGCCTCTTACTGCACGGTCTAACGATCAGCAATCCCGGCGGATTCGTGGAAGGAGTCACCCTGGATAACCTGCTCGTCGTTGATCCCCGCTCCCGGAACCCCCTCCTGGCGGATGTGATCAAGCGCATTGGGCTGGCTGAACGCACAGGCCGCGGCATTGACCGGATCTACGAGGGGATGCTGCGTTACGGCCGCCCGGTGCCGGACTATTCCATATCCGACGCCCATACCGTAACTGTCAGGATGAGTAACGCGGCGGCCGATTTCGAATTCCTCAAGATGGTTATCGCCCATGAGGAACGGACGGGGGACATGCCGATCGACACTCTCATCATGCTTTCCCGCCTGAGGGAGGAGCGGCGTTTGACGACAATGGATTTCGCCGTCGCAGTTCAGAAATCCGAGTCCGTGGCGCGATCTGCGGTTGAAAAGCTGGTTGAATCAGGCCTTGTCGAGCCGCATGGGACGGGTCGCGGGCGAACGTACACGCTCAGCGCGAAGGTTTATCGCACGGCCGGGAAGAAGTCGGAGTATGTCCGGCAGGCCGGATTTGCGCCCATCCAGCAGCAGCAGATGGTGCTCACCTACATCGAAAAGCACGGCAGCATCAAACGTGCGGATGTCATGGATTTGTGCCATCTCGACAGGAATCAGGCCTACCGATTGCTGGCCAGAATGAAAGAAGCAGGCAAAATCAAGCAAATCGGAGCGCAAAAAGGGGCTGTTTATGAGAAATCTTAAACGGATATGCTTGGATTTATGCTCGCCGAGCAAATATATGCTCATGATCCATGGAGAGTGTATTGAGCGTATAATGTCGATGAGCGCCGCGCGTAACCGCACGCTTAGACCATTGAGACGAGACGGAAATCTGCACCCCATGCGCATATATATGCGCTCTGTTATGAGCCTGGCTCATAAACGGTCGGGAATACCGCCTGACGGCCAAGGGACGCGCCCTGCTGTCGCAACAGGATGATAGAAAATGAAAGCGCCTCCTATGACGAATTCAGCACAGAAGCCCCAGGAAACATCGCCAACTGACAATGGCCGCCCCGTGCGGCACATCTTGTGTTTATCAGGAGGCAAGGACAGCACAGCGCTCGCTCTCTGAGGATTTTGCAAAACCCTGTTGGTAGAAACGTCCCTGCCCGGGGCGCGTTAGCCCGGGGTTTTGCAAGAGTCTCCTCTATATGAGGGACAGAGGGTTTTGGACTGCTCAACATGGATGCGCAGACAGTAAAATACTACGACTCACGGGCGGAGATGATTGCGACGCGCTATCGTGCGGTCACAGGCGGTGTCTCGGAATGGTTTTCAGAGGCATTCGACGGTTGCGCCAAAATTCTGGATGTCGGCTGCGGTTCAGGACGCGATCTCTGCCAACTGTTGGCCCTAGGACATGACGCCATCGGCACGGACATCAGCCGCGCCATGCTGGATGCCGCCGTCGAAACCTGCCGTTGGCAGCGCATCGATCCATCGGGCCGGCTCATGGCGGACGGATTGCCCGATCTGGAATCGTTCGAAGATGGTGCGTTCGACGGCGTGTCGTGTTCGGCCGTGCTGATGCATCTGCCGGAGTCACGGCTGTTCGACAGCGTGTACGGCATGCGCCGGGTGTTGCGGCCCGGCGGACGTTTGCTGCTCTCCATTCCCGCGCAACGACCGGATATCGACCCCGTCACCCGCCGCGATCCGGATGGTCGTTATTTCGCGGATTTACCGCCGGCAAAACTGAAACTCCTGCTGGAACGGGTCGGATTTCGTCTTCTGTGGGAGCGGTTAACGGACGATGCCCTCGAACGCCCCGACCATTCCTGGGCGACCTTCTTGTTCGAACGGATGGCAGAAGACGCCGAGCGGCCTCTGGACCAGGTGGAAAGCATTCTCAATCGCGACAAGAAGGATGCCACCTATAAGCTGGCGCTCTTCCGCGCATTGGCCGATATCGCGCAGACCCAGTATAATATCGCCTGCTATGACCTGCCGGGCCGGGTCGGGATTCCGATTCATGCCCTGGCGGAACGCTGGCTGATCTATTACTGGCCGATCGTCGCCTCCGATACGTTCATCCCGCAGAAGTACGGCGAATCTCCTGGCAGCGCGAAACCCGTAGCCATCCGTGCCCCGCTCAGAAACTTGATCGCCACCTTTGAAGAAAGTGGCGGATTACCCTCCTTTATGGTTGCCCTCAAAAATGACGACCTGCCCCGAACTGTGCAACGGGCGTACCGAGACGCCATAAGCAAAATCGGCAGTACGATTTGGAACATGCCCGTGCGATACGCGGGGGGCGGAGAGGATTTTTCCGTGTTCGGCTACGATAGAGCCACACGTCGGGTCACGATGCCTGAAACTCTGTGGCGTGAGTTGACGCTGACCGGCAGTTGGATTCTGGACGCGACGGTGTTGCGCTGGGCCGAATTGACCGAACGGCTTTCCAAAGGCGCCGTCAGCGTCAGTCTGGCCATCGAAAAACTTCTTTCGATTACCGATCCGGAGCGTGAAACCCGTGATGCCCGACAACTGTTTGTCCGCATTGGTGTCACCGAATGTGTCTGGTCGGAACGATCCATTCGTTCGTCACGCTTCGACGTGGATCATGTGATCCCGTTTGTGCTCTGGCACAACAACGATTTATGGAACCTTTTGCCGGCGCATCCGGCAGTCAACAACGCCAAACGCGACCGGCTGCCAACCCAGGGACTCTTGCGACGGCGACGCGACCGCGTGATCGGCTACTGGGAAGCCCTGCGCAACGATCACCGCGACCGCTTCGATCGCGAAGCAGCCATACTTTGCGGTGTGCCCGGACTGCATGCCTGCGACTGGCAAACGACGCTGTTTACCCGTCTCGCCGAAGCCGTGGAAATAACAGCGGTGCAACGTCGGGTACCGCGCTGGGAACCGGAAGGCATATCGCGGCGGACGGCGGTCCGTCCGACCGAAATTCCGACGGGATCGGAATACACCCCCGAAACGTTCCGTTTCGACGAAATCCGGGAGAAGGCGTATCTGGAATACTTGCCGGTCATCGGAGCCCTGGCAGCCGGCAATCCCTACAGTGGATTCGATATTGGCGATCTGGATGCGGCGACCGACTGTTCCTGGATGGCTGTTCCGCGCCGGATGGCGGGTCGCAATCGATTCGTCGTACGGATCAATGGCGACTCGATGGAACCGGAGTTAACCGTGGGCGATTGGGTTGTTTTTGAATACCACCGCACCCCGCGTGCGTTCAATCAAATCGTGATCGCCAACCTTGCCGATCTAGGCATCACCAGCGATCTGACCACCGAACACGCCGTCAAGCGCCTGCACCAGGATGCGAACGATTGGGCGTTCAAATCCACGAACCCGCACTATGATGACATTCGCGTACCCAAGGAGTCATGTGCCTATCCCATTCTCGGAATCATGGTGGGCCGGTTGACAAAGAAATGAAGCCATCCTCTTTTTCAAGCATGAAAACGATATGCTCGGCAAGGTGAAAGAGGTAGAGGCGGAGCCGGTAAGCGCGCCTCCAAACGCTGGAAATCCAAGCTGCGCTCCGCAGACGATCTCGATTGGCTTGTGGAGAAGTTCAAGGAGTTGCCGCAGCCTCTTCGCAAGAAGTTTGTCCAGATTATTGATTCTGCCGACGCTTAGAATCGATAACTTTACTATAATGAATCAGTTGCAACGAAAACAGGGGTTGTAGAAGGCTGTGGCCGCAGAATCCGGTTGGATTCGCAATGCGGAGCAGACTTTACGCCTGTTTTTCCGTCACACAAGCAGGACACGTACCGCCGTCTTGTCCGCCGTAGCGCGAAGGTCGAAGGTGGAAGCTTCTTAGCGAAGGCGTATGCTTGCGCTACTTTCGGCCAATCCAACCGGATTCTGCGGCCATAGCATTTTTCGTATGATTTTTGGACGGCAAGGATAATCGGCGGGCCGTGAGCCCATGTTTCGCACTATGCTTTATAAGTAATTGGTAATAAACGCATCGGTTTTTCGGGCACTACAAAAACGTGTTCGGCTGCGAAAGCCGGAATAGGCTGCTATAGCGAAATGAAGCAAGTCTTGCAACTGCGGCAACTCGGCAACTGCCGAATATATTGCATCAGAAACGCACGCATTATCGGGCGCCTTTCATGCGGATCTGCATCCGGAAGGCGGAACGGGGGACAGGATGGCGAGCGTCGCGCGGTCAATGCCTTGTCAGCATTGTGAAACCGTTCGTGTGCGCTGCACCGATTCTCGATCAAATCGGTTGCCCGTGAGGCCTGCTCGGGATCGTCCTGCACGATGTGCCGAATCAAAATGTTCGCGTCGTCGCTTGTCCATTCCGGGAAAACGGTGTTTATGTCGGGCCAGGCGTACCCTGTTCGCCTGTTATCGCGTACATCCGCAGATGGCGCGCCGGTTGGACGACAACCGTAGTAGCCTTTGCGTTATGTGAATCCGTCGCTGTCGGGTTCAGCCGCGATGCGCGGGGCGGCGGGCGCGTCTTCCGCCGAACGACCGTGCTCGGTCTTTTCCCAGTAGTGCGGGTTGGTGAAGAGCTGCAGCAGGCCCTTCCAG
>CAZYAW010000075.1:0-25048 GCA_964646045.1 uncultured Victivallales bacterium
CGGCAGCAGGCCGAGTCCCGCGTGCAGCGTCCAGGCCGGCGGCCATCCGGACGGCAGGCGCAAGACGCCGGCCGGCAGCAAAGCCAGCAGCAGAATGGCCCCCGCGATTTGCGAGGAGCACAGTAGCGCCGCCCCGCGCGGCCCGAACCGACGCGAATAACTGTCCGCACCCGGCGTTTCCTCGGCGGCGGCAAAGGTCTTGCGCGCAAATTCAAACACGTTGAACAGCGCCCAGTTGACCAGTGCGAATCCGAACAGGGCGGCCGGAAAGTCGCGGGCCGGCACGCCCGTGGCCAGTGTGACGACCGACAGCGCCGCCAGAACCGATACGAATGTGTGCGTTACGGCGTAGGTCGTCAGATGCGGACGCAAAAAGCGACCGACAAAGAATTCCCGGTACATCAGATAGCTGTAGGCGACGGCCAGGGCGTGCGCGCACAAGGCGGCGCGGCCGAACACGGCGGCGACGGCCAGTTCGACGACGGTCAGCAGCAGAAACATGCGCTTCGTCTGCCGAACCGTTAGCAGGCCGCGGACGAGCGGTCGCGCGGGATTCAGCTTCAGATCGACCTTGTAGTCCTTGATCTCGTCGAAGCAGCGCAAACGGAAAAAGAACAACACGGCTACAAGGAAGGCCGCAACCAGTCGCAGCGCGCCAACCGGCGCGGCCAGCATGCGCGCGCCGATCAGGCCGTTGGCCGTGACGATCAGGGCGATCACCGGCAAATGAAGATGCGGCGGAAAACGTTCGCGAACGAATCGGGCCCACCGGCGCGGTGTTGAAAGTCGGGCTTCAGAGGTTGGACTCACCGAGCCACGCCTCCTTCCCGGCCGCGGCGATACGCTCGCGCAACAAATCGTACTCCACTTTGGAATGATGCCGCGGGTCCATGGGAATTTCGTCGACCTGATACACGGCGTCCAGGGGAATGCCGTTTTTCTGGAACACGCGCCGAATTTCCCGTGCGACCGCTGCCCTGTCATCGCCATCCGGTCGCAACGTCACGACGGCGACGGCGGCCGCGCCGAGCGTCGGATGCGGCATGCCCAAAAACGCGCCGCGCTCGACGAACGGCAGCCGATTCAACAGCACCTCGGCGCGAACCGGAAAGAGATATTGTCCGTCGCGTTCAATGGCGTTATGGATGCGGCCGACGATCCAGAGATTTCCCGCTTCGTCCAGCCGCGCCAGATCGCCGGTCCGGTGCCACACGCAGCCGTCCGCATCGACAATTTTGGCCTTTTGGAAAGCCTCCTCGTTATTGTAATAATCGCGACAGACATGATCGCCGCTCACGATGAATTCGCCGATGGCGCCGGGCGGCAACTCGATCGGTGTCCAGCCTTGCTCGTCCAATGCGATCGGCTCGCGCGCGATACGGATGAACTTGTAGCGCAGCCCGTCGTGAATGCGCCCGACATTGACCCCTTCGTCCACCAGATCCGCATCGGCGGCCGTGTCGGCCGCCAGCATGGCGCGCGCCTCGATATGCGCCATGGGTTCCACTTCCGTCGAGCCGTAGAGCACCCAGAGATCGGTCTGCGGCGCAATGGCCGTAAAAGCGCGGACGTTGTCCCGGCTGATCGCGGCGCCGCCCGTGACCACCCGGCGCAGGGACGGCAGTGTCAACCCGTGTGCCGCGCAGAACCCGGCCAGATGGCGCAGCATCGCCGGCGCCAGCGTGGCGCAGGTCGCCGGCTCGTTCAGAATCTGGTTTGCCATGGCGGCCGCATCCCGTTCGGACGGTTGCGCCAAATCGACCGCCGGCAACAGTGTCGTCACGCCGCTGGCGAGATTGTTGAGTGAAAAAATGGGGAACGCCGGCATGTCCGCATCGGCAGGGGTATAGGGAACCACCTCGGTCAGCGCCTCGTGCTGCGCGCAGAGAAAGCGATGCGTGCGATTGGCGCCCTTGGGCGCGCCGGAACTGCCGGTCGTAAACGTGATCAGGGCCGTATCTTCCGACGCCACGGCCGCGGTCGGCGGGCGGGTCGCGCTTGCGAGCAACGTTTCCAGTTGCGTCTCGCGGGCCGCGTCCCGGCCGGGTCCGGCGATGACGGCATGGCGCAGCGATTGAAATTCCGGCATGGTCCGAACCAGATCGAAGGCCGCGCGGTGACTGATCATGGCGGTCGGCTTCACGCAGGCCGCACTGGCCCCCAAATGCGTCCGTCGCGCCCACGAATCCAGGAACACCGCCATGGCGCCCAGTTTCTGCACTGCGAACATCGCCGTGTACATCAGCACGCCCATCGGAAGGAAGACGATCACCCGGTCGCCCGCCCGAACGCCCAGGTCGTACAACCCGCCCGCCATGGCGTCCATGCCGTCGGCAAAGGCGCCGTAGGTTATGGCGCGATGCGGCAACGGTTGCGTCGTCGAGCCATCCCAGGCGGCCAGAGCGTCCGCCTCGACCCAGCGCAGGGCCGCACGATCCGGAAAGGCGTCCCCGTTGTCGCGAATATATTGAATCACGTTGTTGCGGGGCGACCGGCCCGGCTGGTAGCCAATGCGCGTATCGGGTTTTGTCATTCACTGCTCCTGCTATAATCGCATGCCGTTACGGATCATGCGCCTCAGTTGCCCGCGATCCGGGTTGCGCCGCATCGCAAGATTTTCGGGGGTCACATTGGGTTGCACGGCCAACCGACCCGCCGTTTCGATCTCTCGCAATAGTCGCGCGACTTCTTTGGCCTCCACGCCGCACGCCCGTCGCAGGTAGCGCGGATAATGCCTGTCTTGTCCCGTCGACACCGCGACCCGGGCCAGCATGCCGCCCGCGTCGATCCCCGCAGTCATGGCGTGAATCGAAAACCCGGCCGGACGTGTTTCGCTCAAAGCCCATAAATCGCACATCGTCCCGCGCTGTTCCGGCAGCAGTCCGTGATGAATATTGATGCAGCCCAGCGCGGCCGCGTTCAAAATGGCGGCCTTGTAGATGACCCGCGTCCGCGCGTTCAGGACCAGATCGAACCCGTGCGCCGTCACCGCATCGACGGCTTCCGCACTGTTGACGGTGGCCAGCTCCCAAACCGGTTTGCCGTGCGCCGCATAGGCGGCAGTCCTGCGTCGGCGTGAAGCGGGTCCGAGGTTGATCAGCAGCGTCGACCCCAGTCGCCACGCCCCGCATCCGATCAGCCAAAAAGCCTTGAGCAGCAGGCTCGCATTGCGGTTGCCGAGAATCAACAGACCGCCGATCTGCGGACAAGCCGCCAGTTCCGCGACCAAGGCGTCGTAATTCCCGGGAACAAACGTCGACTGCGATGTCACAAGCAAGGTTTTCACAATATCGTTTTATGGCTATGGACGAACCCTTGGCAGTTGCTTCAAGAAAACTTCACCATTAGTGCCTTAATCTGCCGCTTCTGCCAAGAGAAAATGGGTAGCGATCTTGGTGGTCCGGCACGGTGGACGATAGCGGCGACGAGAAGGGTGGACGATCAAGTCCCAACTCGTTATCCGTCTGGCATCTGCCGGATCGCCGTTCTCGTAATCCGATGGTCTGTTCTCTCTGGTAACGGTCTGTTTTGACCTCCGAACACGGATGTCGGGTGTCAGCTCGCCTTTATGATGAAAGAGGGTTTCAGGAGTTTTTTGCCGATCGGCGTCTGGCCTGCAGAAAGGCTTGACCGTACCACAGTTTGATGCCGAAAACGCGAACGTTATTGGCGGCGACCTGCCGGGCCAGACGGTCGAGCCGTTCTTCCAGAGGATATTGCAAAACCCTTGCCGGGCAAAACGGGCACGGGCGCCGGGCCTGCGCCGCACTGCGGTCGGCAGGTCATGCCCGTGATGGTTGGATGAGACTTCCGTTCCGCAAGGGGGCTCGCAAGAGTCTTTACAGTCTCAACAGAACGGCGCCGGAACTAAAACCGGCGCCCGCCGCCAGCAGCAGCACGAGATCGACCGGTCCGGCAAGTCTGTCACGCAGCGCCTCGTCCAGTGCGCGGGCGTATCCAGTCGGCGGGGGCGTCCAGGCGCGCCTCGATTTCCGCATTGGCGATCACGCGTTGCGGCAGCGCGGAGCCTGTGCCCCGCACCACGTTCGCAAGGCCGGCGGGCGCTTCTTGTATCGTCCCGCGTCGTTCGGACGGCAAGGGAGAACGGTCGCGGCCGGCGCAGGCGTACAGAGCATCGGTTGTTGTCGGTGTCATTCTTTAGCCATCTCCCCCATTGCCCCCTGCTCTCGCGCACTTCAAACGTATACAGTTGCCGCCCATCGCGTATTCGTTGCAATGAAAATCGTTATGATTTGATTTTTGCGGCAATAGTGAGAAGAAGAGGAAAGCGCGCAAGAATTCGAGAGAACATGAACCGTGAACGGCTACCGATTCTCGTACATCTTCCTGTAATAGTCGCGATAGGCGCCGCTGCGGGCGCGTTCCTGCCATATCCGATGGTCGAGATACCATTGCACGGTTCGGCGCAAGGCGCTCTCGAAGGAATGCGCCGGCGCCCAGCCCAGTTCCGTCCGGATTTTGGTGGAATCCATGGCGTAGCGACGGTCGTGGCCCGGTCGATCCCGGACGTATGCAATCAGCGACTCGGGCTTGTTCAGGATGGCCAGCAGACGGCGCACGACCTCGATGTTGGGAACGTCCTTATGTCCTCCAATATTGTACACCTCGCCGGAACGTCCGCGCTGTAGAACGGCGTCGATCGCCGCGCAATGGTCCTGCACGTACAGCCAGTCGCGCACATGGAGTCCGTCGCCGTAAACGGGAAGCGGCCGGTCTTCCTGCGCATTGGCGATCATGAGCGGGATCAGCTTTTCGGGGAACTGCCAGGGGCCGAAGTTGTTGGAGCAGCGCGTGACGACCACGTCCAGGCCATGGGTTTTATACGCGGCGCGAACCAGAAAATCGGCCGCGCTTTTGGTGGCGGCATAGGGGTTGTTGGGCTGGATCGGGCTGTCCTCGGTGAATTCGCCCGCTGGTCCCAGCGAGCCGTAGACTTCGTCGGTGGATATTTGCACATGGCGCTTCACCTTGCGCGCGCGCGCGGCGTCCAGTAGATTTTGCGTGCCGCAAATGTTGGCGGCCAGGAACGGCTCGACGTCGGCGAGGCTGCGGTCCACGTGGGTTTCGGCCGCGAAATGCACGGTTGCGTCGAATGAATGCTCCCCGAATAAACGCTCGACCTGCTCTTTGTCCGCCACGTCGCCCTTGACAAACGTATGCCGCTCTTCGTGTTCCAGGTCGGCCAGACTCTCCAGGTTGCCGGCATAGGTCAGGGCGTCGAAATTGACAAGACGCACGTCCGGATGCTTCTCCAGCATGTAGCGGACAAAATTCCCGCCGATGAAGCCGGCTCCGCCGGTAATCAGTAAGGTTCTGTACTTGCTCATGATCCGCTCCTGGTTGCGTTGATTTTCTTTTTCAGTTCGGCCAGAAAGGGAGCCTCGCGATCCTTGTCGGAAATGACGGGGTCCTTGACCGGCCATTCGACGCCGATGGCCGGATCGTTCCAGCGCAGCGAAAACTGACCGGCGGGATTGTAAAACCGGGTGCATTTGTACAGAAAGGAAGCGGAATCGCTGGTCACGACGAAACCATGGGCGAATCCCGGCGGTATGTACAACTGTCGTCCGCTGGCCAGCGACAGGCGGCACCCCAGCCATTCTCCGTAGGTGGCCGAATTTTCGCGGATGTCGACGATCACGTCGTAGACTTCGCCGTGCAGGCAGGTGACCAGCTTGCCTTGCGCCTCGGGATGCTGAAAATGCAATCCGCGCAGTACGCCTTTCCATGAAAAGGAAACGTTGTCTTGCACGAAACGTTCTTCGATTCCCAACTCCCGGTAGCGGTCGCGGCGCCAGACTTCCATGAAATGGCCGCGTTCGTCGCGGTACACTTCGGGTTCCAGCAACAACACGCCGTCAAATTTTGTCTGAATCGCTTTCATGGTTTCGCCGCCTCGAGCAGTTCACTGCGGCAGGCTCCGATGAACGACTCCATATCGTCGCGCCAATGCGGCATGATGTCAAGTCCCGCCTCCTGCAGCGCCCGATTCCGCAGCACGGAATTCCTCGGACGCGGGGCGGGGACGGGATAGTCTTCCGATGGACAGGGCACGATGCGGTGCGGCACGCCGACTGTATCGAGAAACGCGCAGGCGAACTCGTGCCACGAGCAGGAGCCGTCGGACGAGGCATGAAACAGGCCGCGGGCGCGGACCTCGACCACGCGCGCGATCTGCAACGCCAGGCGGCGCGCCCAGGTCGGGGTGCCGTACTGGTCGGCGACCACCGCAATGTCCTTGTGCGGTTGCCGGCGGGCCAGACGCAGCATGGTTTTCGGGAAATTGGAGCCGTGTCGGCCGTACAGCCAGGCGGTGCGCAAGATCGCGTAGCGATCGGTTGTTTCGCGAATGGCGTTTTCTCCGGCCAGTTTGCTTTGGCCATAGACCGAAAGCGGGGCGGTTCGATCGTTCTCGTCGTAGGTTTGCGGACGCGGCTTTTTCCCGTCGAAAACGAAATCAGTGGACACGTGAACGAGCCACGCCCGGTGCGCTTCGACCCATTCCGCCATGATTTTCGGGGCTTCGGCATTGACGGCGTACGCCGCTTGCGGCCGGCTTTGCGCATCGTCCACGCGCGTGTAGGCCGCCGCGTTGAGGACCGCGGCGGGAGCGTGGCGGTCGAGCGCCGCACGGCATTGGCGGGGGTCGCCCAAATCCGCGTCGGCCCGGCTCAGCGCCACCACCTGCCATGGCGGCGCCAGAACCTTGACGCATTCCGCGCCCAATTGTCCGCTCGCGCCGAAAACCAGCAGCGTGTTCATACGGCTCTCCCGACTATTCCACCCGCGTCCGGTCGCGAGCCAGTTCGAACAGATATTGGCCGTATTCGCTTTTCCCGAGCGCTTGCGCGTTCTCGAGCAGTTGCGGCGTATCGATGAATTCCATGCGAAAAGCCACTTCTTCCAGGCAACCGATTTTCAGGCCCTGCCGATTTTCGACGGCGGCGACAAAATGGCCGGCGTCCAGCAGACTTTGCGGCGTGCCGGTATCCAGCCAGGCCATGCCGCGGGTCAGGAGACTGACCCGCAGCTCGCCCCGATCGAGATAGGTGCGGTTGACGTCGGTAATCTCCAGCTCTCCGCGGGCCGACGGCTGCAAGTTGCGCGCGATTTCCACCACGCGACGGTCGTAGCAATAGAGGCCCGGAACCGCATAATGGCTTTTGGGCCGGGCCGGCTTCTCCTCGAGACTGACGACGTTGCCTTGGCGGTCGAACTCCACCACGCCGTAGCGTTCGGGATCGTGAACGGGATAGCCGAATATCGTGGCCCCCTGCTTGATTTTGAGCGTGTCGCGCAGAAACCGGGTGTCGCCGTAAAACAGGTTGTCGCCTAGAATCAGGCAGACCGGGTCGCCTCCGATGAAGTCGGCGCCGATGAGGAAAGCCTGGGCAATACCGTTGGGCGCGGCCTGTTCCGCATAGGAGAAACGAACGCCGAGGTTCTCCCCGCTCCCCAGCAACTCCTTGAAACGCGGCAGATCGTTCGGCGTGGAAATGATCAGAATGTCGCGAATGCCTCCCAGCATCAGCGTGGAGATCGGATAGTAAATCATGGGCTTGTTGTAAACGGGAATCAACTGCTTGCTGCAGACCTTGGTCACCGGATGCAGCCGACTGCCCGTGCCGCCCGCCAGGACGATGCCTTTCCATCCGCTAATTCTTTCACGCTGCATGGCACACTCCTTTCTTTTCCGCTCCGAGCCGCCGCCAAACCGTGAAGAGACGATCAGAGCGGAGAATGTGACAGGCACGCAACGCATTGGCAAGAGCAAAGTGAAATGAAGGATGAATCTCTTCCGTTGCAATTTCCGAGGGCGTATGGCATAGAGGGGCCTGAATCGGTCATGTGGGCCGTTAGTGCCTTAATCAACCAGTCCTGTCTTCTTGGGTTGCGGGCGAAGCCCGCCTAAGAGTGTTTTGTCGTGAGATGCGACGCATGTGCGTCGCGTCTTTATTCGCGTGTATTCGCGCTTGTCCCGGCGTAGTCCGGTCGTTGCCGGACGAAGCCGGATTCATTCGCTTTTCAACAGTTCGCTTACGGGCGCAGCCCGCCTTGGGAGGAGATTCTATGCCAGTACAGCAAGCGGAACCGGGGGCGCGGGATGATACGCCGACAGGCGAGGGGGAGGGGTCGGCATTGATGGACGAAGATTTTTCCTCGTTTCGCGTCGGACCGTTCCCCGCCGACTACACTCCGCTGGGCGAGTACCATTGTGTCGTGCCGGCCGGATATAGCGGAATCTGGACCGAACTGACGATTCATCATTCATGGCGCAGGTCGATGGGCTGGAATGTCGGGGAGGATCGCGGACGCAAGCATCTGGAGCATGCGGCGCAGCGCGCGCAGATTCCTTCGCTGCTGGCGACCGGCGATCCGTTGTGGAGCGATGGCACGCTGGAGTGCGAGGTGGACTGCTTGGCCCTGCGGGGAAGGGCGGGAGTGGCGTTTCGTTTGGTCGATTCCCAGCGCTATTATGCTCTGCTCTTCGACGCGGACGAAGGAACGGTCTGTCTGGTGCGGGCCACCTACGATGATTGTCTGATCGAGCTGGCCGCCGTTGCGGCGCCGCCGATCGTGACGGGACGGCACAGCGTTCGGCTGCGCCTGGAAGGCGCGCGCATGCATGCCGCCATCGACGGGCAGGTCGAGCTGTCCGCCGAGGACGACGCCTATCGGCAGGGTCGCGTCGCCCTGGTGGCCTGGGCGCCCATGCGCTATTACCGCATCGGCCTGCGGGCTCCCGCCGCCGCCGTAGAAACCGTCGCCGTCTTGCGCTCGCAAGAGAGCCGCGCACAGGCCGAGCGGGCCGAGCGTCTGCCGCGTCCCGTGCTCTGGCGCTCCTTTGATCTCGGCGCCGGCGCTTGCAGTCGCGCCATTCGTTTCGGCGATGTGGACGGCGACGGCGAACTCGAAATGCTGATGGCGCAGTGCGTTCAGCGCGGGGGCAGCGACAATATCGCCGGCCTGACCTGCCTGACCGCCTGCAAACTGAACGGCGAGACGCTGTGGCAGATCGGCGAGCCCAATCGCGAGCACGGCGTCGTGACCGCCGATTTGCCCGTCCAGCTTCACGATATCGACGGCGACGGGGCGCTGGAGGCAGTGTACTGCAAGGACTTTATGTTGCGCGTCGTGGACGGACGCAGCGGCGCTCTGAAATACGAGGCGCCGACCCCGCTTTGCAGCGTACAGGATGCGGTCGGCTCGCCCGACAACATTTTCGCGCGACTCAACGGCGACGCCCTCTTTTTCGCCGATTTGTCGGGCTCGGGAACGCGTCGCGAAATTCTGGTCAAGAACCGCTACGGTCGGATATGGGCGCTGGACCGCGATTTGCGCTTACTCTGGTCGCATTCCTGTCCGACCGGCCACTCGCCCTATGTCGCCGACATCGACGGCGACGGACGCGACGAGGTTCTGGTGGGCTCGACCTTGCTGGACGCGCAGGGTCAAGTCCTGTGGCACTGGCCCACCAACGATCATGTCGATACCGCCGCGATCATCAAGCTGGCCGAGGATGCCGCGCCGATCGTGATTCTGGCCAGCAGCGACGACGGACTCTATTTCCTCTCCCTCGACGGACGTCTGATCCGCAATGAAACCATCGGACACGCCCAAGACCTGGCGGTCGGCCGCTTCCGCGACGACCGGCCCGGCTTGCAGTTCTGGACCAAGACCTTTTGGGGCCATCCGGGCGTGGTCTTCATGTATTCCGCCACGCTGGAGCGCATGGTGGCAAAACAGCAGTATCCGCTGGGCAGTCAGGTCTATCCGATCAACTGGGACGGCGGTCCCCTGCGCCACATTCTGCTCTCGGCCCATCCGTCCTGGGGCGGCGTCATGGACGGATGGGGGCGTCAGACGCCTATTCTGCCCGACGACGGACACCCCTGGATGTGCTGTGAAGCGCTGGACGTGACCGGCGATTCACGAGACGAGATTCTATGCTGGGATCTGCACCGCTTTTGCATCTATACCCAGGATCGGCCTGCCGAGCAGCCTCCGCATCCTTTGCGACGCGACATCAGCCTCAACTTTACCAACTACGGATGCCATCAGGCCGACAGTCTCTAAAATGTCCACTATGGGCCGGGTGGCGGAGCGGTCTTGGGTGCGATATTGAGCGTGGAAGCGGCTTCAGGCGCGGCGCCGGAAGTGGCGCAGGCCTGTTATGCGGCGGCGGGCGGACTGGCCGAGGCGGTCGGCGTGAGCGCGGCGGTTTGGGCGGCGAAAGGAGCGATGACGGAAAAGGGGTCGGGGTCAGAACATATCGTCATTTTCATCGTAATTCTTCGCGATCCGACCCTGGGCTCTTTCATCGCGCCTTCGTATTCTATCCTGACTGTTCTTGCCATGCCTCCACCCTTTGTCTTGTTCCTTGGCACCACGTCAATACAAAATGACGATATGCTCGGACCTTTTTTCATCGATCTGGCGGGGACGAGATCGATCACAATACGTCTGTCGTGAGGCCAGTCGCGATCGCGCCTGAACAGGTGCAACCCTGGCCCCTCGCCGACGAGAGCGCGGCCGAACGAGGCGCCGCGAGGCGAAAAAGCAACTTCGCTCTTGTCACAAGCTCCCTGATCCGGTAATTTGAATCTCGGCTAAACTTCAAATTCGGGAAGGGATAGAAAGTAATAAGGAATATAAACCTATGAGAACAAGGCCTGCGTGGACGAGTAAATACAAGCATAACTGGGATGAAGCCTATAACAACATGATGGCATGGTGGCAAGGGGAAAGCATCAGAAGGCCAGTAGTGTTATCAGCGGTACAAAAGCCTGATGCAACTCCTTTTTGTCCGTCCAAAGATCCAGGAAGTAACCAACAGAGAGATCTTGATGAACAGTATCAATTTGAAAAGAATCATCATAATCTTGTATCCAAAATATATTCCGCAGAGTCAATTCCTGCAGTCAAGACAAGTTTTGCTTCTTCCATAGGCATGCTCGCTGGCATGGCCGGGGCAGAGTTGAAATATGATAACCGTACCGCATGGGTGGAAACAATCGATAATCTCTATGAAAAACCGTTGCCGGAATTTTCTCAAGAATATTCCCCATATAGAATCACAACGAGTTTAATAGACCGCCATGCTACGTTCTACGGTTATGATTGCATCATTGGATCAGATGCCATGATGGATCCCATAACCATTCTTTCCATGATGAGAGGAGTCGAAAATCTATGTCTCGATCTCTATGACCGTTTGGACGATGTGATGCGCTGGCTAAAGCGCCTAAGTGAAATTAGATTTCAATTGGCTCAAGGGTATCAGAACACAAAGGCCCGACATGGAAGGCATGAAGAAGTTAATTGGACAGCCGCCTGGGCGCCGGAAGAAATGGAGTGCCTGGAATGTGATTTTTCCACGATGATTTCAAATGAAATGTTCAATGATATTGTTATGCCCGAGGTTGAAAAAGAGGCGTCCTACTATAAGTACTGCCTTTGGCATTTGGACGGATTGGCTGAGATAAAACATCTCGATTCCCTATGTTCGATTAAGAATATTTATGCTGTCCAGTGGATAGCAGACAAACAGGATGGACCTTTAAATTACATCGATCTGTTTAAAAAAATACGAAGTTACAAGAAATCACTTCTCATTACCTGCTCTTCCCCGGAAGAAGCTCTTAGGCTGACAAAGGAAATTGGTAAAGATGGACTGGCATTATTGGTCGGCGGTTTAAAGACGCTTGGGGATATGGAAACTCTTCTAAGGCAGTTGGAAAATATATGAAATCAATTGGCATGCCATGCAGACTCTGCAATCGATATGGACATAAGACAATATTCATCGCGTGATATAGCTGTAGAAGTCAAGGAGCCTTTTATGGGTGCCAAATTCATGGCCGGTGCCAGTATGGTTGATATCACGCCGAATGTTCCTGCGACCCTCGGGGGAATGTTTGGCTGCTATCAGGCAGAACAAGTGCTGGATCATCTCTACGCTTCCAGTATTTCCATCAGCGATGGGAATATTGACGTCATATGGATTAGCTGCGATCTTGCCATTATTACAGAAGAGATAACGGAACGGGTTAGAGTGGAAATAAGCGGCATAACCGGCGTAGACCCCGCTTGCATTAATATTTCCGCAACGCATACCCATACCGGTCCGAATACGGGTTACGTTGCACCCATTTTCAGAGATCACAAACAGATCATGGAAGATAAAGTCACGATGGAAGGAATCATAGAAAAAATCATTGAGTCGGGAGTTAGATCTCATAGCGGTATGAGACCCGCAAAGATCGGATGGGGAAAAGGCAGAGCCGAAAAATGCAGTTTCAACAGACGGTATGTCATGGCGGATGGGAAAAGCAGAATGGCTATAGGGAACTATCCGCAAGGACTGATGGTGGAAGGACCGATTGATGATGAGTTATATGTAGTATGGTTTGAGGACGAGGGTGATGAAATTATTGCCATGATGGTAAATTATTCCTCACATCCGGCGGCGCTTTATTCGCTGGAGTATGTATCATCGGACTTCCCGGGGGCAATGAGGGAAATGATTTGGAATGCGCTTTCAAAGAAATTTCCTGTTCAATATCTCCAGGGGGCTTGTGGCAATACGGTGCCTATCAGTAGCGATGCAGCAAAGCACGGGGACATGTGGGGAAGAGGTTTGAGTGGATATAGACATATAGGAGCAATCCTCGCAGGGGAAGTCATCAAACTTATACACCAGAACATCGCTACAGAATTCGAGGATAAGATAATAATCAGGAGCAGTAAAATATACATACCCTATAAAGAATTCAATGAGAACGATATAGACGAAGCATTGAAAATACTCATGGAAGACGCCGAAACCGGTGATAAAGCCAAGGACATGCGGGATAGACTGGATAAAGTCGATGATTGGGAATGCATGAAAAATATCAAAGTGAATGCTGAAAGATGGGCGCAATTTTATAATCTTGCCGTGATAAAAGACCTTCAAAAAAAATACCCGGAATATCCCGTGGAAATAACCGCATTGAAATTGGGTAGTGTCATTTTCGTGACCAATCCTGCCGAATTGTTTGTAGAATATCAGCTTCAAATCAAAAACAGGTTCAGGGACAAGAATATTATGGTTGTTGAGCTTACTAACGGATGGACCAATTATATACCAACAAGACAGGCGATCGCCTTAGGTGGTTATGAAGTTATACAGTCAAGACTCCATGAGTATGCCGGTAGAATGATAACGGACAAGAGTATCGCATTAATCGAAAGTCTATGAGAGAGTTGTTCATCGCGAGAGGGCGTAAACGTTGGTGGTTGCGCCGCACCTCAAGTGTCGCAGACGTTGGCGTTGGCGTGCTCGCAGCAGGAAAACTCGCTTATTTCAGGACTAGCTGCCTTCGGTACAGGGACTTTCCTTTAGGTCGTAGCCCACGCGTTCGGTTTGTCCGTGCGCGTGGACGAGGACTTCGAAACGCGACGAACCGATGTCGGTCAGATCGGCCTGCGCCAGGCGGATGGGGGGCGGCTCGCCGGCATCGAAAGGAACCAGCAGCGTGGCAAAGCGCAGGCCGTTTTGATCGGCCGTCTTGACGGTGTGCAGGCGGTACACCGGGCGTTCTTCCCGTTCGCCGTAGCGAAAGGAAACATTGCCGATATCGCTTTCCAGGCCCGTGTGCGACGGATACAGCGCGTGCAGCAGTACATTGCCGCGATCAAACTGCGTTCGGATTTCGCCGGCTTGTTCGTCGCAGGTCGTCGCACCGGGCGCGAAATGAAAATGCACGCCTACCGCGCCTTGCGCCGTTCCCAGCGCCTCGTCCAGAATGACAAAATAGCTCTTGCGCACAAACAGCACGGCGCGACGATGCAAAAGATCGGGGTAGCTTTGATTCTCCACGACCAGTAGGTCGAGGTCGGGGCCCGGTCGCCACAGACGCAGGCGGGGCGCGAACGCCGAGTCCCGTTGGTCGAGGGTCAAGGTCTGATGGGCCGCCGTTCGCGAGAAGAGGGCTCGCTCCTCTTTGACACCGTAAACGTAGCTTCCGGAATCGGGCATCAAACGACGGCCGTGGGCGAATAGCTCGAAACTGCCGTTGTCGGGATGACTGTGGAATCCGCCGTCGGGCCCGCACTTGAGAACGAGGCAGAGCGCCTGCGGATCCCATGCGGAACGCATCGAGTAGAAGCCGCTTTCGGGCAGCGCGAACGCAGTCTGCGGCGGGGGGCAACCCTCCTTGCCGCCGGTCGCTATATATTGGGCGGCCGCGCGCTGCGCTCCCTCGCTTTGGTCCTTTTGCAACATGCTCCGCGCCAGATCGAACTGACTGTGATCGTCGCCGAACTGGGCATGGCTGCCGTCCGGCAGAATCAGTTTGATCATGGCCTCGAACATGCTCTCGAGTTTTTCATAGTATTGCGGAGAGAAGGTCCGTCCTGCGCTCAGGCGCGCCATGTGGCCGGCATGGGCGAACAAACGCGTGCAGAGTTGGTGATAGCCCAGACACTGTTCCTGTTGCAAGCCGTCCGTCCTTACCTGGCGCTGGATTTCGCTCTCAAAATGGCGCAGCGCTTTGTCGCGCCACTGATCGGAATCCTTGAACTGCGGAAAATCCACCGCCATGCGCAACAGACCGTTGGCCTCGATCAGGCCCCAGTTTCCGCCGGAAAAGTCGCGGCCGGCCAGATAGTCGGCATGAGTCAGGACGTTTGCGAGAAAAGAGGACAGTACGGACGGATTGAAATTGGCGGAAGGCAGGAAGGTGTTCAGGAGTCCACGAAAACCGATGCTTCGGACGCCCACCTCGATGGTGCGCCAGGCGGGCGACCTTTCTTCGAACGGACACTTGGACATCCAGTCGAGTTGCTGGCGTACATAGGCTTGCGCATACTTCTCGTCGCCCGTCTGGCGGTAGGCCTCCGCCAGATGGTGCCAGGAGCTGTGCCGATGCAGTTGCCACAGCCATTCCTTGTCGCCCTGCGGATGACGGTTGGTCAGCCAGTCAATGGAGGATCCGAAGTCGTGCGACGCGTAGTAGGGACAGGCGACCAGAATGTTGCGGCAGGCATCGTCGGCCATGGCAATGAAGCGCGGGAGAGGCCCCGGGGCCTTGCGGCGGTCGGGGCGGGGGGGGACGGTCGGCAAGGCGTCGCGCAGTGCGCTGAGCAGTGCGCGCAGGGCCAGAGGCGTATCGTGTCGCGTCGCCGCCACCTCTTGCAGTTCGGGGAGACTCAAGTCCAGGCGGTCGATCCAGTCCGGCATTCTCGGGTTCACTTCCATTTCCGGTTCCAGGTTCTCATCGTGCTGTCGCATGGCGTTTCCTTTTGCGGGGGTACAGGCATACCCGTGTTCATAGGAAGAACTCATTTGCGATCAAAAGACGATGCCAATAGAATAGTGCCGATAGAAGGTCAATTCCTAAATGCAAATATATTTGACAGTTGTTCGCGCTTGCGGTGTATTGGGTGTTGTTGGGGAGGGGGGGGTACGGGAGTGTCATGAAGGCGATTCTGCAAAGAGTGTCGCGCGGGAGCGTGGCGGTGGACGGCGAATGCGTGGCGGAGATAGGCGACGGCTATGTGGCGCTGGTGGGCGTCAAAAACGGCGACACGCCGGAGGATGCCCGCCAACTGGCGCGTAAGACGCTGGCTTTGCGCGTTTTTGCCGATGCCGAGGGGCGAATGAATCGTTCCGTCCAGGATATCGACGGCGCCATCCTGGCCGTTTCTCAATTCACCCTCTACGCCGATACGCGTAAGGGCTGCCGGCCGGGCTTTTCGCGGGCGGCGTCCCCGGCCGGCGCACTGCCGATCTATCGCGAATACGTGGAGCGACTGCGCGGTGAAATGGGCGTGGAGCGCGTAAAAACCGGCGTGTTCGGCGCGACCATGCGGGTGGCGCTGTGCAACGAGGGGCCGGTGACCGTTGAAATATCAACCGATCAGATGAAATCATAGGGAGAAAGAGGGAGAGGGCACAATGCTACTGTACGCAAAAGGATCCAAAACCGCCTCGCTTTCCGACGCCGAGTTGCAAGCGGGGTTGCGCAGCGCGCTGGACCGCCTGGGCCCCCGGAAACGAGTGTTGGCCATTCCACCCGATTTTACGCGCTATCATTCGCGGGCCGGCGATTTAACACGAATGGCGTGGGAATACTACGGTGCCGCGCTGACGCATGTGCTGCCGGCGCTCGGTACGCATACGCCCATGCCGCCGGCGCAAATCGCGGCCATGTTCGGAGACATGCCGCAAGATCTGTTTGTGGCGCACGACTGGCGCGGGGGGACGGTGACGCTGGGCGAAGTGCCCGCCGCATTCGTGCGCGAGGTTTCCGGGGGGGCCGTGGACTTCGCCTGGCCGGCCCAGGTGGACCGTCTACTGACCGAGGGCGGACACGACCTGATCCTTTCGATCGGACAGGTGGTGCCGCACGAAGTGATCGGCATGGCGAACTACAACAAAAATATTTTCGTGGGAACCGGCGGACCGGAAGGCATCAACAAAAGCCACTTTCTGGGCGCCGCCTACGGTATGGAACGCATCATGGGCCGCGCCGATACGCCCGTCCGCCGCGTGCTTAACTACGCCTCGGACCATTTTGCGCGCGATCTGCCCATCGTGTACGTGCATACGGTGATTGCGCGGGACGCGGAGGGCCAATTGCGCGTGCGCGGACTGTTCGTGGGCGACGATAGCGAGTGTTTCGAACGGGCCGCCGAACTTTCGCTCCAGGTCAATTTCGAGATGCTCGAGCGGCCGCTCGACAAAGTGGTCTGCCTACTGGATCCCGACGAATTCAAAAGCACTTGGCTGGGCAACAAGAGCGTGTATCGCACGCGCATGGCCATGGCCGACGGCGGCGAACTGATCGTACTGGCGCCGGGCCTCAAGGAATTCGGCGAGGACGCCGAGATCGATCGGCTGATTCGTAAGTACGGCTATGTCGGGACTCCGGCCGTTCTGGAGGCCGTTCAGCGCAACGAGGACTTGCGCCGCAACCTGAGCGCCGCCGCCCATCTCATTCACGGCTCTAGCGAAGGCCGCTTTTCCATTACCTACTGTCCCGGCGCTCTGACCCGTGCGGAAATCGAAAGCGTCAACTTCCGTTATGCCGATCTCGATGCGGCCATGGAGCGCTACCGGCCGGATCGCTTGCGCGAAGGTTTCAACACCCTGCCCGACGGTGAAACGATATACTACATTTCGAATCCCGCGATCGGACTGTGGGCTTTTCGCGACCGCTTCGCGGATTGAGGCGCGCCATGCCGGAGAAGAAAATAATTCTGGCCTATCCGCACGGTTTCTGCTCGGGCGTCTCCCGGGCCGTGCAGGCCATGGAAGAGGCTCTGCGGCGCTATGCGCATCCCGTCTATTGCTACCACGAAGTGGTTCACAATCGCCAGGTGGTGGAAGGTCTGCGGCGGCGCGGGGCGGTTTTCGTCCGCGACATGGCCGAGGTGCCGGAGGGGGCCGCGTTGCTGTTCTCGGCGCACGGCGTGGCGCCGTCCGTGCGCGAGTGCGCCCGGCGCAAACAGTTGCGCGTCATTGACGCCACCTGCCCGTTTGTGGCCCGGGCGCACGCCAAGGTCAAGCGGCTGACGGCGGAAGGATGCGGCGTGCTGCTCATCGGCCATCGTCGGCACGAGGAAGTCGAGGGCGTGGCGGCCGCAGGCGGAGCGGGGGCGCAGGTGCAGGTGATCGAGAACGAGGACGAAGCCCGCGCCGTGCGGCCGCCGGATCCCGCACGGGTGGGGGTCGTCACGCAGACCACGCTCAGCGTGTCGTTTGTCAACCAGATGATCGCCTTGCTGCGCCAACGCTTTCCGCAACTGATTGCGCCGCAAAAGGGCGATATTTGCTACGCCACGCAAAATCGGCAGCGGGCGGCCGCCGCCCTGGCTCGCGTATGCGATTGCGTGTGGGTGCTCGGGTCGGAGAACAGTTCCAACAGTCGCCGCCTGGTCGAGATTGCGCGCGCCGAAGGGCGGCAAGCCGTTCTGCTCGATAGCGTGGAACGACTGGACGAGATCGATCTGGCGGGCGTGCGCACGCTGGGTCTGACCAGCGGAGCGTCCACCCCGGAAGACTACCTGGAGCAAGTGCTCGCGATACTGCGCGGACGCGGTTTCGCGGCCGGCGAAAAACTGACGCTCGTCCGGGAAAACGCCAGCGGTTTTGCGCCGCCCCGTTTCCCCGATGAAGCGTGCGGAGGGAGAGGCCCCCTATGACGGTAGATTGTCATCAGCATTTATGGGACGCCTATGCCGAGTCCGGCGAGGTGAACCGACGCAAAGTGGAAACGCTGTTACGGGAATGCGAACGGGCCGGGATCGATCGTTCCGTTCTGATGCCCGATCGCGTGGCGCTGCCCTTCTACTTCAACGAGGCGCAACAGCGTCAGTTGGGGGAGGCGGCCCGCCGCATTGCGGAAGACTATCCGAACCGCTTTTATCCGCTGCTGCGCGTCAATCCGCTTCTGCCCGTCGGGGTGTTGATGGATGTTCTTGCGGATCATGTACTGAACGGCCCGGTGTGCGGCGTCAAGCTGACGATCCAAATGAACGCGCGGGACGAGCGACTGGACGAATTGGCTGCGTTCATGGAGCGGCACGACATACCGGTTCTCTGGCACGCCTGGTACAAAACGACCGACAAGAACGTTTTCGAGTCGGATCCCTCCGACATCGCCTTTTTCGCCCGGCGTCATCCGAAGCTGCGTGTTCTCATGGCGCATATGACGGCCGCGCGCTTGCGCGGGATTCTGGATGTGCGCGATTGCGCGAACGTCGCGGTGGACACCTCCGGATCCTTCCCGGAAGACGGCTATCTCGCATACGGTTTGCGGCATTTGGGCGCGCGGCGCATCCTGTTCGGTTCGGACTACCCGATTCGCGATATTCCCGTCAAGCTGGCGCAAATCGATTCGGTCGATATGGCGGAGGCCCATCGCGCCATGATCCTGAGCGGAAACGCGCAGGCGTTTTTCGGCGGGCGAAAGGAAACGACATGAACGAAATCACCCGCCTGGTGGATGTTTCCGTGTGGCAGGGCGCCTGGCCTTTTCAGCATCTGCGCTATGCGGACCTGTCGCTGATGGAGGCGCGCCTGATCAAGCTGGGCGTCGGGCGGGCCTATATCGCGCCGCTCGGCGCCGTCTTCGAGCAGAGCCCGCACGATGCCAACGCGCGCATGATGGCGGCGCTGGCCGGCCGCACCCTGTTTTCACCCATGCCTGTCCTCCACCTGGGGCTCGCCGACTGGCGCGAAGAGCTGCGTCGGGCGGCGGAGGTGTGGGGCGCGCGGATGGTGCGCATTCTGCCGGAACACCATGTATACGATTTGACTGAAAAGGTTCTGGAGGCTCTCGTGGCGGAGACGACGGGGCAGGGCATGACCGTTTCCGTGCCCCTGCGCCTGGAAGACCCGCGCGGCCAGTACCCGCTTCTGAAAATCAAGGGGCTGGACGCGGTGCGCGTGGCCAAGGTTCTTTCCCGCTTTCCGGAACAGCCCTTCATCATCAACAATGCGTACTATCCGCAGGAGATCGATCTTTTCCATGCGGCGCTGGAGCATGTCCGATTCGATATCGCCATGGTGCGACCCGTCGATCCGGTGGGCTCGCTGGTGCGGCGCTATTCGGCGCGGCGTTTCCTCTTCGCCAGTCATTGCCCGTTGTTCTATCCGGAAGGCAATGTGCAAAAGATCCGCTGCGCGGACGTTGCGCAGGCGGACGCCGACGCCATCGCTTTTGGCAACGCCGAGCGGTTGCTAGATCATACCTAGCGGTACAGCGGTCCGAGGGCTTCGCAGGCGCGAAAATCGTCGCCGCCGAAACGATCCCATAGCGAGGGCCGGAAGATGTCCGCCGGCGCCACATTGTGCATATCCACGGGAATGCGCAGCATGGCGTTGAGCGTGATCATCTCGGCTCCGATATGGCCGAAACTGTTGCCGTCGTGGTTGGGGCCGATGCGGCTCATGTATTCGAAGGAACTCATGTCGCGCGGCGCCCAGTAGGTTTCCGGCCAGGTCGGATCGGTCGTGTTGGCGACATGGTCGGCGACTTCGCGGGGCAGCTCCAGGGTCCGGCCTTCGACCACCGAGCAGCTCCATCGGTCGCCGCACACGTTGTAGCGATAGGCGGTCATGGGAATGTCGCCCGGAGTGCGGTAGCGGCTGGAAAGGCCGTCGCCCGGGAAGTACTGGAGGTTGGCTCCGGTAAAAACCGTGCCCGCGCGCGCTTGCGTGGCCAGTTCCGCGGCGCAGGCGGGCTGTTTCATCAGCTTGGCCGCCACGTCGTGCACCGCAGCGCTGTGTGCGCAGTCGGCGACTTTGTAGATGTCGAGGGCGTAATCCAGCGCGCCGGCGCCGGAATTGCGTTTGTCGATGAAGCCCTGCGGAGCAATGGATTCAATGGACTGGCCGGTGCGTTTCAGCACGCTGGCCGGCGTCCAGTTGGTGCGAATGTCGGCAAAGAGCTGGGGCAGGCCCGTCAGCAGTTGCGCCGCCAGCATGCCGATGGCGTTTTTGCTGTCGTTTTCCGTCGCAACGATGAACGGCGCGCGGCGGCCGTTCCAGTCGAACGAACTGCACAGCAGGGCCTCGGTCAAGTCGAAATTGGGATGCGCATCGGTCCAGGCGCGCTGTCCCTGCGTGCCGGCGGCCAGCGCGTGACAGCCCTGGGCCTGCTCCACATTGCGGTCGGCCAGTTTGGGGTTGCCGATCATCATGTCGCGCACGATCAGGGTCATGCTCAGACAGGCTTTGAGCAAATCGTCGGGCGGCAGCGGACGCTCGCCGGAGCCGAAAGCGAAAGTGTAGTCGCGTTTCATGGCGCGAAAGGCCGTTTCCAGTTCCTGCGCATCGTAAAAAGCGGAATCCATACGCGCGCGAATGGCGGACATGTCCACCGAAACGGTGCCCATGCCGAAACCCTGCTGCAGCAGATTGCGGCGCACGTCGGAGCCGATGATACCCATGGAGACGCCGCCCAGCGAAAGATAGTTCTTGCCGCGCATTTCGGCCACGGCGCAGGCGGCGCGCGCGAAACGCAGCAGGCGTTCGGCGACATAGGGCGCCAGCGGGCCGGTCTCGTCTTCGAGATCGGGATTGTAAATGGAGAAGATCGGACGTTTCTTTTCGTCCATTGCCGCGCAGAAAGCCTTGAGCCAGACGGCGCCGGGCCGGTCGGTCTGGTTGAGTCCGTAGGCCGCCTGCTGCCATTCGGAAGACCCCAGGCCCATACAGGCGGACATCAGTTCGTCGCTGTAGGCCCAGGAACGCGACACCCAGATGTTGGCGCCGACTCCTTCGCGGGCGTACAGTTCCTGCGCCAGGGCGCCGGTGCGCGCGCCGTACACGATTTCCGGCGCGAGCACGATCTTCGGTTTGCGGCCGTCGTACAGGAGGACGTTTTTGTCGATCAGGTCGGCCACTCTCTCGACCAGACGCCACGTGGCCTCCTGATTGTCCTCGTAGGCGCCCGGGCGTCCATCGGCCACCGGGGTGATGGCCAGGGCGGGCACGGGCCCGGCCAGCCGCCGCGTTGTCGGGGTGAACACTCGTTTGCGTGTCGCGCGTTCCTGCCATTCGCCGTTCATCTTCCGCCTCCGTTTAGTGCCTCAATCAACCTGTCCTGTCTAAATAAACAAGAAAAAATAGCCTACCCCTTTTGATAGGTGAGGCCAAGAGGTCAGAGATCGGAGGTCAGCCCGCAAAACCGCTTGACGATTGTTATTTCTGACATCTGTCCTCTGACCTCTGGGTTGCGGGCGCAGCCCGCCTTAGGCTTTTGTCCTAGCTTCCGCGCATGGGATCAGTCCGCGGGCGGCAGCGGCGTGTTGGACGCGGAAATCCGGAATGTTTTTTCGTCGGCCTTGACCATGCCGCGTTCGCGGGCCATGCGTTCGACGAAATCCGGATCCGTCTCGAAGCGGCGCTGATTTTCGCGCAGCTCGCGCACGAGAGCCTCCTGCCGAAGGTTTTCCTTCTGCAGAAGGCTCTTCTCCGCCTGCAACATGCGGTGCCGATGGTACCGCGGTAAAAAAAGGACGGCCGCGCCGATCACGGCCAGCGCGAGCAGCGCCGACCACGCCACGATGTATATTTTCGGCCATCGGTTCATAGGAACGTGCGGTGGCTACAGAGACCCGCCGTAAACGGCTTCGGCGCCGAGCATTTCCTCGATCCGCAGAAGCTGGTTGTATTTGCAGACCCGGTCCGTGCGGCACAGCGAGCCGGTCTTGATCTGTCCGCTGTTGGTGGCTACGGCGATATCGGCAATGGTGGTGTCTTCCGTTTCGCCCGAACGATGACTGATGACCGTGGTGTACTTGGCGCGCCGCGCCATTTCAATGGCTTCCAGTGTTTCGGTCAGGGTTCCGATCTGGTTGACCTTGATCAGAATGGAGTTGGCCACGCCCATCTCGATGCCCTTGGCCAGATAGCGCGTATTGGTCACGAAAAGATCGTCGCCCACGAGCTGCACGGAGCCGCCCAGTCGTTCGGTAAGAGTTTTCCAGCCTTTCCAGTCGTTTTCGGCCAGCCCGTCCTCAATGCTGATGATCGGATATTTTTTGGTCCAGTCCTCGTAGAAATCCGTCATTTCGGCGGCGGTACGCTTGGATCCGTCGCCTTTCTTGAATACGTATTTCTTGGTTTTGGGATCGAAAAACTCGCTGGAAGCCGGGTCCAGTGCGATAAAGATGTCCTTGCCGGGCTTGTAGCCGGCCTTTTTGATGGCCTTGACCAGCAATTCCAGGGCCTGCTCGTTGCTCTTCAGATCGGGCGCGAATCCGCCCTCGTCGCCGACATTGGCGCTCAGTCCCATATCCTTAAGGACGGCTTTGAGCGCGTGAAAGGTTTCCGCACCCATGCGCAAGGCTTCGGAGAAGCAGGGCGCGCCCTTGGGCATGATCATGAATTCCTGCATGTCGACCGGCGCGTCCGAGTGCGCGCCGCCGTTCAGCACATTCATCATGGGAACCGGCAAAGTACGCGCGTTGGCGCCGCCCAGGTAGCGGAACAGCGGCAGTTCGGTGTGATCGGCGGCGGCTTTAGCCACGGCCAGCGAAACGGCCAGGGTGGCGTTGGCGCCCAATTTTTTCTTGTTGGCCGTTCCGTCCAGATCGATCATCTTCCTGTCGATTTCCGCCTGCTCGATCACGTCGTAGCCCAGCAGGGCCGGTCCAATGACGTTGTTGACGTTGTCCACCGCTTTCAGTACGCCTTTGCCCCCGTAGCGCAGCTTGTCGCCATCGCGCAGTTCGACCGCCTCGTTTTCGCCGGTCGAAGCGCCCGACGGCACGGCGGCCCGCCCCATAATGCCGTTTTCGAGGTAAACGTCGGCTTCCAGCGTGGGGTTGCCTCGCGAATCCATGATTTCTCTGGCGCACACATCGACAATGACAGACATAGCGATCTTCCTCCCTCTAATTGGCGGTCAAGCCGCCTCTTCGATTAATCAAGCGAAGTCCGACGACGTACGGCTCCGTTTGCTGGCTTTTACCGGATCCACTACTATGCCGAAAGGGCTCTTGCAATCAAGCGCTAAATGAAACTAAATTTCGGTTCGTTCCGCATTGACAGCCTTGGCAAAAGATGATTCCAATAGAAACGAACATTGGCAAACGTAACTACTGAGGATGTCGCCATGCCAGGAGAATCCGTGTCGTCGGAGGCCCGCAGTCGAACATCGGAGTCATCCGCCCTGAAGATTCCCCCGAAAAAGGCGGGCGCTCCGCTGCGCGTCATTTCGCATTCCGCGCCCGGAGCGCTGATTCGGCTGGGCATCTCGGTTCCCGATCGCAGCGCGCAGCCGCCCCAGAAGTCCGTGCGCATGAAGCAGACCAAGCCGGTGGCGTCCCGAATCGGCGCCGGCAAGATTGTCATGCGGCCGCGGCCGCCCAGCGCCCGCCCCGTTCGGCAGCCTGCGGCGCGTAAACGGGTCAAAGTAGCGCCCGTCGGTCGTCCGGCTACGGCCGCGCCGCCGTCTTCCGCTGCCGGTTCGGCGTCCAGGCCGGAACGCGGCGGGCGTTTTCTGACGCCGCGCTACCGCTTGCTGCGCCTGTTGGGGGAGGGCGGTTCAGGCACGGTGTACAAGGCGCAGGACACTTTTCTCAATGCGGTAATGGCCGTTAAAATCCTCAACAAGGATCTGACGTTCGACCGTGCCGCCGTCCAGTCGTTGAAGGCGGAGGCGCTCACGGCCATGCGCCTCTCGCATCCGCATATTGTCCACCTCAACAACCTCGACAAGGCCGGGGTCCGCTATTTTCTGGTGATGGAATACATCGAGGGCAACACCTTGCGCGGTTTGCTGGATTTATACGGATATTTAAAGATCGACACCGTGGCGCGCATTTTGACGGTTTGTTCGGACGCGCTCTCCTACGCGCATCGGGTGGGCGTTTTGCATAACGATCTCAAACCGGCCAATTTGCTGATCACCGAAGACGGCGTTGTCAAGTTGATCGATTTCGGCATTTCCTGTCTGATCAACACGCAGCAGAAGGATTTCATTATGGGCACGCCCGCCTATATGAGTCCGGAACAGATTCGCGGCGAGAAGCTGGATCAGCGGACGGACATCTATTCTCTGGGCATTATGACCTACGAGATGCTGGTCGGCAAGACCCCGTTTCCGAAAGACGCCCAGTTTCAGGACGTGCTGGATATGCTGCCGCTTTCGCTGGAGGCCATCGCCAACGAAGACATGCGCCGTGTCTTGCAACGGGCACTGGCGCCCGCGGCCGACGACCGCTACTCTTCGGTCGCCGCCATGACCACCGCTTTTATCGAGGCCGCCTATCCCGCCCAAAGCGGAGCCGACGGCATTTCCGTATAGGCGCGCCGCGGATCGCATTGTCCCCGAGGGAATCGCGGAAGGCGGCCCTTTCGCGGGACGGGCAAGGAAATGCGGCAGACCAATGCCCCGTCCGGTATTGGGCCGTGTGGAAAACAACTCGTAAGCGTTCACGGTTCAGCGTTCACGGTTCACGGTTGAAAAAAAGAATGTGACAATGAAAATTGAGCGTTTTGAAGATATAGAAGCGTGGCGGCTTG
>CAZYAW010000076.1:0-4205 GCA_964646045.1 uncultured Victivallales bacterium
AATATCCAACAAGGAATTTCCAACCGACCAAATTTTTGTGTATTTGCCTTGGATATTGGATATTCCTTGCTGTGCCTCGCCATAGCCGCAGGCGACGGCGGGTTGGCTGTTGGACATTGTTCTCAGAGACAAGCGGGCCCTTAGGCCACGGCCGATATCGAACGCGCGGCTTCCATGGCGATCGTGTCGCGTCCGGCGGCAAAGGGAAACCGCCGCGTCGCAGCGGCCACCTTTTTGCGTTCCTTGGACGAGGGAATGTTCATTTCCTCGCGGTACTTGGCGATCGTGCGACGCGCCAGTTGCAGGCCGCGTTTTTTCAGCAGCGCCACAATGTCCGTGTCGCGATGCGGCGCCGCCGCCGGTTCGTTTTCGACGATGTCCGCAATGAGTTCCTTGACTTTGTCCGGCGTAACGTACGATCCGTCCGCGCAGGGGTATCCGCTGCGGAAGAAATGCTTCATCTCGAACAGGCCGCGCGGCGTACGAATGTGCTTGTTGGCCAGGGCGCGACTCACCGTGGTTTCGTGCACGCCGATCATGGCGGCCAGCTTGGCCATGGTCAGCGGTTTCAGTTCGCCCCGAGCGCTGTCCAGATATTCGCTTTGAAAACGCGCAATGTGCTCGGCGACCTTTTTCAGGGTATCCTGCCGTTGCCCAATGCCCTGGATCAGGAAAGTGGCCGCCCGAATTTTGTCGCGCACATACGCCGCTTCGGACTCCGTCAGCGTTTTCTTTTCCAGGAGGCGCCGACAACTCGCGCTGATGCGCAAGCGGGGAACGGAACTTTCGTCGAGATCGACGCGCCAGGCGCCGTTGTCCCGCACAACGGCGACATCCGCCTCGACAAACTGGGCCGGCGGGCGGGCGAAGCGCTCGCCCGGCGCCGGATCGAGCGTCGCGAGGAAGCCGACCGCCTCTCTCACGGCGGACGACGTCGCGCCGAGCGCGCGCCCGATCTCCGCAAACTGCTCGCGAGCCGCCGCGTCAAGGTACTGTTCCGTCACGCGCCGCGGGAGAAAATCCGGCTCCCGGTCGGCCATCTGAAGCAGCAGACACTCGCGCAGGTCGCGTGCGCCGACACCGGCCGGTTCCATGGCCTGAACCCGCGTGAGCGCCCGTTCCACACGCGCCGCATCCGTTTCCGCCAGCGCAGCCAACTCCTGAGCGGAAAGCGTCAGATAGCCTCGCCAGTCCAGAGAACCGATTACCAGTTCGGCCAGCGCATAATCGTCCCGCGACAGGCCGACCAGCGGAAGCTGATCCAGCAAATGACAGTACAGCGAGACGTCGGAAACCGCCGAATCGAGAAGGTAGCTGTGCTTGGCCTGATCTTCGGCGGAGGCGCCGCCCGACGCGCGCGCCGCCTGTCCGCCGGTCCAGTCCTCGCCCCACTCCGCGTCCAGTTCCATCAGAAACTCCTGCTTTTCGTCGAGAACCGCCTGCTCCGCCGCGGGCTCTTCATGAAATTCGCCGTCGTCCGGCGCCGAATCGTCGAATTCGCTTTCGGACGCACACTCTTCCGCTTCCAAGGCCGGATTCGTTTCCAGCTCGTGCCGCACCATGGCCGACAGCTCCGTCGTGGGCACATGCAGCAGCCGCAGCCATTGCAGAAGCTGAGGCGCCAAATTGAGTTGCTGAGAAACATTGACATCCTGATGAACGCGCATGCCCAGATTCATAGTGCCTCTCCCGTCGTTTGATAAACTGCACCAGCGAGGCGTCTTTGAGCAAAAGGCGTGCCAAGTGACAAAGGACACGACGGCAGACGGATGGAGACGAAGCGGGGAAACCAGCCGAAGGAGGGGACCTTACAAACAACAATATATTGACATGCAACAGGTTATATAGCATGTAGCCGCCACCGTGTCCGGAGCCGAAAAAGTTTAGCAGGCTGCATGCCATGGCCGCGCAATGCGCTCGGAACGAACGGCGCCACTGTCGAACAATAGGAGCGTCCTGTCGTTAATGCCGACAATCCGACCTCCATACGCAGTGCTTCCATGTGGCATGAAGCCTGCTTTTCCCGCAGACATGAATACAGCCGGAAACTCAGGAAAGCGATGGAGCCCGGGACTCGCGTTCTTCGCGATCACGGCGGTCTGGACGGCGCTGTGCATGATCGGATGCGAGAAGGCCTCCGATCCGGATACGCCGCCGGCGACGGATCCGACGCCCTTGACCCTTGCCCCGCCGACCACCACTCTTTCCGCCACGCAGACGGTAGCCGTCCTGACAGCCCGCGGCGGGACGCCCCCCTATGCCTGGCGGACCAGCGATTCCAGCCTCGGTACCGTACCCGACACGGACGCGGCCACTGTGACCTATACCCGGACAACCGCCTTGGGCGCGCAAGTGATCCGCGTCGAAGATCGCAACCGCTGGACGGCCGAAAGCGTGATACGACAGGAGTGATTCCATGAAAAAAAGCATAGGTCTGGTACTCGTTCTGGCGTGGAGCGGATGGATGCCCGTTCGGGCCGACAGCCCGTTCGCTCTCGGGCAGAACGACGCGAGCCCACGCTGGAATCGGCATGCCCTGACGCTGTCGTACGCATCGGTCGACAATCCGCTCACGCTGGACATGGGCGACCGATGGCGCAGAACCACGCTGGGCAGCAAGGGCGAATTCGATTTGGAGTACACCTTGATCCCGGGATCGCAAACGGATATCGCGCTCGGCCTCTCGCGCTTGCGCGGCTACGCCACGGTTCGTCCGGCGTCCGATGGCGCAGGCGATACGCTGTCGGTCAGCGCAACGCAATGGGCGGGACATGCGCGCATACGTTTTTATCGCGCCCCCAGAACGTTTCCGTTCGAGCCGTGGTGGGGCGGCGGCTTGACCGCCGGTCTGTTAAGCGTCCGCCAACAGGAACGCGCCGCGACGGCGGGAGGCGCGCTCGTCCGTCCGACCCGCAACGACAGCCATGCCTTTATCGGCTTGCGCGCCATGGCAGGACTGGACATTCGTCCCCTGCGCGACTCGGCCCTGCGGCTGCGCCTGCAGGCCCGTTACGACCTGAACGCCATGCCGGGCGACTTGCGGGGAAACAGCAACGGCTACGCGCTACAGATCGGCCTGCAATGGAGTTTTTGGCCTGCGGCCTTTTGATGCGACGAAACCGTGAACGGCGACGAGTTGGCGATAAACGCTTGCCGTCCGGCGACAAAGTTGCTAGGCCTGTTCGCATATCGCAACAGACCCGCAACCGTAGAGCCCTATGCCGCTGGCCGCCATGAAAATGCATGCAGACGATCTGTCCAGGATGAACCGCGTCTTGCGGCATCGGCTACGCAATTCGGCGGCGGGCATCAAGAGCTCCGTCACCTTGCTGAGCGAAGAATTGGAAGGCGTGGCGGAACCCGATATTCTGGAATATTTCCCTTTGATTCAGCGGGAATGCGACCGCCTGACCGAGGTGACGGATCGCATGAACGCCTTGTTCGACGAGAGCGTGCCGGAGAATCCGGACGTGGACGGGTCGCTCGCGGACGGCTGCAACGCCGCCAGTCTGGTGGCGCGGGCGGCCGCCGACCTGCAACGCCGCTTTCCGGGCACGGCGACCTCCGTACAGGCGGACCCCTCGGCGGCCGGCCGGCCGGTGAACGATGTCAAGCGCGTGGCGGCCGCCTTGCGGGAATTGTCCGTCAACGCCGCGGAAGCGGCCGGCCGCGCCTTTGCGGTGGAATACTATGCGCGGGCCGACGGCGACACCCTGTGCCTGGGCGTTCGCAACAGCGGGCCCGCCGTCGCGGCGGACGCGATCCCGCAAATGTTTCTCCCTTTTTTCACCACCAAAAGCCGACATATCGGCATCGGCTTGAATCTGGCGCGCCGCTATGCGGAATATTGCGGCGGCACAGTGCGGGCGCAAAGCAACGCGGACGGCGGCATGACGGTCGAACTGCGTCTGCCCGCCGGCGCAGGAAAATAATATACAACGAGAGACACCGGCAAATCCGATCCGAGCAGAACTCTCGGCCAATAAACACGGGCAAGAGGCTCGTGGTACCCAGGAGCGCATTATGGCGGAAATGGACATTCTAGTGGTCGAGGACGACGACCTGCAGAGAAAGGCGCTGTTCGGGAAACTGACGGCCTGGGGCTACGCGACGCAGGCCTGCGACTCTCTGGTGGACGCCCGCCGCCGACTGGACAAGCAGTCTTTCGACCTGATCCTGCTCGATATGCGGCTGCCGGACGGCGA
>CAZYAW010000077.1:0-4733 GCA_964646045.1 uncultured Victivallales bacterium
TACCATAACGGGCTGGCCAATGCGGTGTTTATGGATGGCAGCATTCACAAGCTGCGACCCAGGCAGGACAGTCGCAACGCCTATCTCGGCCTGCACGAAACCGAATGACGCGGACCGCGCCCATGCCTGTCACTTCCTATCGCTATCTGTTCGGGCCGGTGCCCTCGCGTCGTCTGGGTCGTTCCCTGGGCGTCGATCTGACCCCTGTGGAAGCGGCGCGCCCCGCCGCGGAGGGGCGGCGCCTGTCGTCGGCTCCGCCCTGCAAGGTCTGTACGCTGGACTGCGTGTTCTGTCAGTTGGGGGCGGCGCACGGGGCCGTCACGACGGCGCGCGGGGAATTCGCGCCGCTGGAAGCGGTGACCGCCGAGTTCGACCGCTGGTGGCGTGAGGACGGACAGGCGGACTACGTGACGCTTTCCGGAACGGGCGAGCCGACCCTGCACGCGCGTTTCGGCGCGGTGGTGGAGCACGTGCGCGCGCATTCGTCGTTGCCGGTGGCGCTGTTGAGCAACGGCACGCTTTTTACGCGACCGGCGGTGCGGGCGGCCGCCGCGCGCGCGAATCTGGTGAAGCTTTCGCTCAGCGCCTGGGATCAAATCTCGTTTCAACGAGTCAACCGTCCGCATGCCGACCTCGATTTCGCGGCCATTCTCGATGGCTATCGAGCCTTTCGCGCGCAGTTCGCCGGCGTCTTGTGGCTGGAAGTGTTTCTGGTGCCGGGTCTCAATACGCAGCCGGAGCAGGTGGCCCGCATGGCGGCCCTGGCCCGTGATCTGCGCCCCGAGCAAGTGCAGTTGAACACGGCGGTACGTCCGCCGGCGGAGTCCTTTGTGGCGCCGCTGGAGGCGGCCGAGATGGAGCGGCTGGCCCTTCTGTTCGAGCCGCCGGCCGAATCCATTGCGGCCTATCGCGGCCGCTCCGGGGCGGATGCGCAGACCGATCCGGAACGTATCCTGGCCCTGCTGCGGCGCCATGCGGCGACGGTATCCGATCTGGCCGCTATGAGCGGGCGCGCCGAGAGCGAAACGCTGGCCGCGCTGCAGGCCCTGACGGCGGCCGGTCGCGTCCGGACGATCACGCGCGAGGGGCGGGTCTATTTTGTGCCGGAAAATTGAGGACGGGGGTGAAGTGTGGAGTTGATTCTGGCTTCGGCTTCGGCGCGGCGCCGCATGATTCTGGAGGAGGAGGGTCTGCTCTTCCGGGTGGTCGTCCCGCAGGTCGAGGAATGGGAGGGGCGCGAGGAGCCGCGCGCGGCCTGCGCGGAAAACGCCTGGCGCAAACATGTCTGGTGCCGCGCGCGCCATCCGCAGGCCCGCATCGTGAGCGCCGATACGGTTGTCGAGTGCGACGGCGTGGCCATTCACAAGCCGCGCGACCTGGCCGAGGCGCGCCGTTTTCTGCGCCTTTTTTCCGGACGCGCCCATCGCGTGCTGACGGCCGTGGCCCTGTCCGGGCCGTCGGAGGCCGCCGTCGAGCGGCACATTTCGGTTTCCGAGGTGGTTTTTCGAGCGTTGAGCGACGCGGCGATCGAAGACTACCTGGCGCGCGTCGATCCCCTGGACAAGGCCGGCGCCTACGATATCGGACAGCGGGGCGATCTCGTCGTGCAATCGTTTCACGGGTCCCGCAGCGGGATCATGGGGCTGCCGCTTGAAATCGTGCGTCCCTGGCTGCGGCGCCTCGGAGTGGGAGATGTCATTCCACGGACAATGGAATGATGGGTAACCGTTCACGGGGTTGGGAAATGCGCTTTTTGAGTGCGCGTGCCTGCACATGAGCCTTCTCCCGGAGCAGGCTCCGGGTCAGAAAGCGCGTGCAGGCACGCGCACTCAAAATGGTCGGTATTCGACGCGCATTGCTTAGCCTCAGATGGTGTCTGGCCTTGAAAAGCCGTCCGCGGGTTTTCTATGGCCTGACACCAGTCGTAAGGGAGACGATGAGCGCAAGCGAAGACGAGCAGATAGCCCTCGGCGGCGGGGCGGACGGGGCGTCCCGCCCGCCGCCTGCCGGGCGGGACGACGTTTTGGCCGTGCTGGCGCCGATGGCCGGCTACACGGATGCCGCGTTCCGGCTGCTGTGTCGGCGCCGCGGCTGCGCGCGGACCTATACGGAAGTGGTCAACGCCGAGGGCATTGCGCGCGGGTCGCGGCCGACCTTGTATCTGCTGGAAACCCTGCCCGACGAGCGACCGGTGGTCGCCCATATTTACGGACGCGATCCGTCGGTCATGGCGGCGGCCGCCGTTTATATTGAAAGTTTGCGGCGCTTCGATCAGGTGGATGTCAATACGGGCTGTCCGGTACGTAAAATCGTGGCGAAAGGCTGCGGCGCCGCGCTGATGCGCGAGCCGGAGCGCGTGCACGAGATCGTGCGCGCCATCGTGTCCGCCGTTTCCTTGCCGGTCACCGTCAAGACGCGCCTGGGGCCGACGCGCGAGGAGTTGTGCGTCAGCGAAATCGCCCAGGCGGCCGAGGAAGGCGGCGCGGCGGAAATCGCCATTCATGCGCGCACTACGGCGCAGAAACACGGCGGGGAGGCCGACTGGCGGACCCTGGCGCGTGTCAAGGCCGAACGCCGTATCGCGGTTCTCGGCAACGGCGGCGTTGCGACGGCCGCAGACGCCCTGCGCATGATCCGCGAGACCGGGGTGGACGGGGTCATGATCGGGCGGGCCGCCATCGGCAATCCCTGGATTTTCGAGAACATCCGACGGCTGCAACGCGGGGAAGTCTGTTCCGCGCCGAGCGTTGCCGAGCGTAAAGCCGCCATTTTCGAGCATCTCAACGTGCTGGTCGAGCTGAAACGGCGCGATCCGCGCAAACGGCGCAAGGGCGATCCGTCGCCCGGCGCCGCCGCCGCTTTACATTTTCGGCCGTTTCTGCTCAAGTACTGTTCCGGTTGCGAGACCTGGAAGGGTCTTCGCAAAAAACTGCAGTCGCTCCGCACGTTGGAAGACATCGTCGCGGTGGTGGAGGCGGGCTGATTTTCAGTGGAGAAAAAGTTTATATTCAGGAGGCTCTTGCAAAACCCATGCATTCGCGATTCCGGGTAGGGACGTTTCTCCGAAACGTCCGCGGACGGCTCGGAGAGCCGTCCCTACCGATGGGTTTTGCAAGAGCCTCTCAGGCAGTCAGGATTCTAAATTCTGAAACCCTGAGTAGTTGCGAGAAATATATGGCTTCGGTACATCCCTTTCAAGGCTATCGCGCGGATCCGCCGCGAGTGGCGCGCGTGGCGGCTCCGCCCTACGACGTGTTGAGCGAGGACGAGGCCCGTCGTTTCGCGGAGAACAATCCCGACTGTTTTTTGCGGGTAACCAGGCCGGAAATTCTGGCGCCGCCCGCGAGCGCGGGCGCGGCGGACGATCTCGACGCGCGGGCGGCGGCCGAATGGGCGCGCATGCTGGGCGCGGGTCTGTTCGAGGCCGATGTCGCCCCCGCCTACCGCGTGTACCGGCTGACGCAGGGCGCGCACTGTCAGACGGGCGTCATGGCGGCGGTCGACGCCGCAGATTTCGATGCGCGCATTGTCAGGCGGCACGAACTGACGCGGCGCGCCAAAGAGGACGAGCGGGCGCGCCATATCGAGGCCCTGGGGCTACAGAGCGGGCCGGTCTTGCTGGCGCATCGCGCCCATGCCGGACTGCGCGAGCGGGTCGGTCGTATCGCGACGACCGTGCCCCTGTATGATTTCGAGAGCGCGACGGGGGTGCGCCACACGCTCTGGGAGGTGGGGCCGGGCGAAGAGCAGGAGGCCCTGCGCCGCCATTTCCGGGAAGTGGCCGCTCTCTACATCGCCGACGGCCATCACCGGGCGGCGGCCGCACTGCGGGTGCGCGACCGCGGGCGGGCCGGCGGCGCCGGGCCGTACGGTATCATGGCCGTGCTCTTTCCCGACGACGAGTTGCGCATTTTGGGCTATCATCGTGTGATTGAGCTGGGCGGACGGTCGCCCGTCGCTTTGCGCGAGCAGTTGGCGCAGGACTTCCATATTGTGCCGACGGCGGCGCCGGAGCCGCCGGTTGGCGGGGAATTCGGCATGTATTTGGAAGGGCAATGGGCGCGGCTGCGGCCCCGTTTTGTCGAGGCGGCGCGCCCGGACAGCCCGGAGGAAGCTCTGGACGCCTCCGTTTTGCAGCGCCGCGTGCTCGAACCGCTGTTGGGGCTGGGCGACATCCGCAGCGATCCGCGCGCGGATTTTGTCGGCGGCGCGCGCGGTCTGGCCGAACTGGAGCGCCGCTGCGCGGCGGGCGACCGAGTGGCCTTCGCGCTGGCCCCGGTGACGATGGCTCAAATCATGGCGGTATCCGACCGGGACCGCATCATGCCGCCCAAATCCACCTGGTTCGAGCCCAAGCTGCTGTCGGGTCTGGCGCTGCATGCGGGAAGGATGAAGGATGAAGGTGAAATCCTTGGGTCGGACTTGTCTCTGAGAAGATGCCGACCGACCCGGTGATCCTCGTCATCCTTGATGCCTCTCCCAGGGGATAGGGGACAAGGAAAGATCAAGGCGAAAGATTAGGGCGAAAGATGAAGGGGTTCGTGCCTTGATCCCTAATCTTTTCTCCTAATCTCCGGCGGATTTGTTGGCTATTGGATATTCAGTCCCTTGAAAAACCTGATGGCGAAGCAAAATCGGGGTCGGGGTCGCTATCGGAATCGGGATCGAAAGGAAGTTGAAAGGGATTCGGACACGAGAAACTGGATGTGTATCGCGCAGCCATCGAGTATGTC
>CAZYAW010000078.1:0-15240 GCA_964646045.1 uncultured Victivallales bacterium
AGATCAGGCGTAACTGCTCAGGAAGCCTCGGTAAGTCGGCCATTCCTGGCTGACCCTCCGACGCCTCGGGGTCGGGCAGGAATGCCCGACCTACTTTTCGCTGCGAATTCAGCGTGCACCGTGAGTCTACCTGAGCAGTTACGATCAGGCGACGATTACGGATATCGAGAGGCCCCGTCCGGCGCGACGGGGAAAAATGCGAAAACCTCTTGCGAAACGGGGAAAAGAGGTGTAGTTTCCAGGAATTTGATAAAGAGGACTTAATGTGGATTGGCGGGGATTCAAGCACAAAGGGAGCGTCATAATGATCGCACGCCGTTTCGCAGGATTCTTCTCGTCTTTGCTCGTCGTAACGCTCGCCGTGTCGGCCCGAGCGCAGTCCGAAATTCACGCGGTTGCGCCATCGAAAAGAATCGCGACCGAAACCGAAACCCTGCGAAAGTCGCTGGCGGATAGACTGGATGTCGGAGTTCGCTCGCTGCATGTCCGCTTAAGAAAAGACACAAAGGGCGAACCCTTTCATGATTCGTTTATCGGCAGCATCGACACATTGGACCCTGTCCAGAACCACTGGCGACCCATTCGTTTTTTTGTCCGCTATACGATTGCGCCCTATGTCGGCCTGGGCTTTCAAACGGATCGGCTGGAAATCAGAACCCTGACGACCTACCACATAAGAAACAACTCGGAAGGGCGCGACACCGACGGCAACGCGATCATGACTGGACTGATGCCCTATTTGTTTCTCAAGTACCCCGAGCACCCGATTCTCGAGCCCTTTGCCGAAATAGGCTACGCCTTCTACCGCAATACATTCGAACCGAACGAGGAGTGGTACGCCGACGGCCGACGCAACTTTTTTCTTGAGAACTCTCGTGCGCCCTTCTATGCGCTTGGCCTTACGGTCAAGGCGCACCCGCGCTGCGTTGTCGAACTGTATTTCCGGTCCGTCGACGTCAATGTCGACGGATTGTATGTGCACCGTTACATTCCCGAAGACGAACCTTTTACCTTTTCCATGCATCATTACGCCTATGGATTAGGGTGCGCCTATCGTTTCTGACAACATCTCCGCCTTATGTCGCGATTGGTATCGACAGTGAAAAATATTGCGCGCAAGCGACCGGCAGCCCCTCGCTTTCTCGCGGCGACGTTGCTGATTGCAGCCCTTGCGGTCGGCGGCTACTTCCGGGCGTCCGGTCTTTTCAGGGGCCTCGACGACGGCGTCGTGTTCCATCCGGACACGCCCAAGCAGATTTTGGCCTTGTCCAATTATCTGCACGGGAATTATGTCCAGTATTTCGACAGCCCGTTTTACGACGGTTATCCCTACGGTCTGAACCGGATGGACGAAGCGCTGATTCGTCCGGCATACGGAATGGCGAGGGCCGTGCGCGCCCGTCTTTGTCCCGACACGAGCCAACCGCCCGTTCCGCCTCGAAACTCGTTGTTCCGATGGGCCCGATCGTTGCGCGTCTTGTACGGCCTGGCTACGCTGCTTCTGATTTACGCATGCGCTCGCAGAATAGGTCTGCGCCGACTTCCGGCGACCGCCGCGGCCTGGCTCTACGCGCTGGCGCCGCTCGGTTCAACGGTCACGCACAGCGCCTCGGGCGATGTCGGCGTCGACTTCTTCCTGGCGCTCGCCCTGTGGTGCATGGCCGGCCACGCCGCAAAGGGAACCGCGCGGTGGGTCGGGGCCGCCGGCGCGGCCTGCGGCATGGCGTTCGCCTGCAAGTATCAGGGTGCGCTCGGATTATGGATCGTCGGTCTTCCGCCGCTTTTATCCATGAAAGCCTCCCGCGCCGGCCTGGCCGATCTGGCCCAAAAAGGATGCGCCGCCGTCACGGGTTTTGTGACCGGCGTTTTTTTGCTGACCCCGGCCTATGCGATCAATCCGGAAAAGACCTGGAAGGACACAGTGGCCAACTTCACGTTTATCCGCGATTACGGCGTGTCGCCCCTGTTTCTGGAAAAGCCGCTTGCGGAACGGATCGTGTTCGGGCTGAGCCGCAACACGCCATTCATCATCGCGTCTCTGGGCTGGACGGTGACGTTCGTCGCCTTGCTGGCGCTGGCCGTAGCGACTATACAGGGATGGCGATCGCGACGCCCATCCAGCCCGAGGCCCGAGTCAACGGAACGCGCCGACAACGAAGGCCGGATTTCGCGCATCCATGCGTTGATCTGGTCCGTATCCGCCTTTATCCCCTTGGCGCTGTTGCTTTCAACCGCCTTCAAGCCGTCCGTGCAACCGTTCCACTTCAGCTATCTACTGCCTTTTATGGCCGTTGCCGCCGGATGGTTGCTTGACCAGGCGGCATGCGCCAAGCCTGCGCTTATCAGAATCGGCCTCGCGACGCTAATGCTTGTCGTTTTCGCGGAAGAGCTTGTTGTGCAGAAACGCGAGGATTTCTTCTGGCGACGCAGCGACACCGACGCCGCCGCCCGTCGCTTTGCCGAAGGCGTATTCGTCAAACCGCAATCGCCATCGCACCGGTACCGGCACGATCACGTGTTGAAACGGTTTCATGCCGAGCCGTCCTTGCTGCCGGTTTTCCGCAACCGTTCGGCCGGCTTGCATATTCCCGGAGCCGACGCCTGGCGGAAACGTCATCAATTGCCGGTTCCGCACGTTCCCCTGAGCGAAGAGCATTCCTGGATATTCGTCAACGGTCCCGTGTTTCCGCGCAGCGACCGCATGTTTTTCGTTCCGTCCGATCTGCGCATCGGTCATGAAAGCCATCGTATAGAGGTACGGAGCCCCGAAACGCAACGAACGTTGGTTTTCGACACTTTCGCGCCGAGGCTGCGACTTGGCATACGGTCGGGCCGTTTGCCTTCGCGCATTCACGCCGTCGTTTCCGGCAAACGCCGTACGGCCTGGCTGGCGCCGCATTCGCAAACGATTCTGGAATGGCCAACCGTCCGAACCGTCCACGGCAGCGTCCAGGAGGGCCGACCCGCCTATCATGCTCCCGTCCGTATTCGCGCGGAACTTGGCCCGGCCTGGGTTGTCGTGCTCGACCAGGACATCGAACACGACATCTTCACGGCCTACGGCCCGGACGCGACGCAACATGCGGCCCGCCTCGCCGACGTTCTCTGCGCGGATACCGTGCGGACCCTTTTGCCGTCTCTGCGCTATATCGAACATTCCGGCACGCCCCTCCCCGTTCCCGTTGAGCGGCCATGGCCGCTACAGGATGCCGCGACACCGCTGCCCGGCGGCGCCTATAGGTTCGAGGCAACGGTCATCAACTCCGGCCTCCGTCAGATGATGCGACTGGATTTGACAGACCCCTCGGGGTTGATCGGCACAACGCCGCCACACGAAATACCGATCGCGCCCGGCTTGAATCATATTGAATGGCGTTTCAGCAAAGCCTTTGCTCCGTACGATGCGCCCCTTACGGCTTTAGCCGAAAAAAAAGGGCTTCAGCTCGTCGCCTGGCGGATCGCGCCCGATCCCGACGGACTGGTCGCATGGCTGGCCCGTCCGCCGGCGCCCGCGCGCGCTTTCGCCGCAACCGTCGCGACTCACGCGCAAGCCGTTGTGTATCCCGGTCTGGGCCAATGGCGCGGCTTCTCTATGCCGCCCGAAGCCAAACCCGGAGAACGCATTCGCTATGCGGCGCATTTCGAACTGGACCGCGACATTGCTCACAAAACGTTTCATGAAGCCGTTGTTTTTCTGCACCTCAAAGACCCAAACGGACATCGGGTTATGGCGCTGGACTATCCATTGAGAAAAACGGCGCTGGACCCCAGTCGTATGACTTGGCAAACCGCCGAAATCCCGGCCGGTCTTGCGCCTGGCCGCTACAGGCTTGACGCCGGCCTGTACAACCGCAGAACCCGCAAGCGCCATGCGTTTCTTGACACTGACGCTATAACCGCCGATCGCAGACGCAGATATTTTCAGGCGGCGACGATCGAGATTCTCCCCGCAGCGGACGTTAGCCGCCCACAGCCATTCTAATTTCAGACTTCCTGACCTCGACAGAGGATTGAGACTGTTCTTCGGAAAATGAGTTGGCACATTCTTAGTGGCATGGGCGTCCCGCCCATGAAATAGTTCGAGATAACACGGGCAAGATGCCCGTGCCACAATTTGAAAGTGTGCCAAAGCATTTTCCTGCGAGGTCAGGATGTCTGAATTTTGACCGATTTCACAAGGTGGCCGCGACGGAGCGCGTCGCTCCATGTCGGAAAACAACGGAGATTCAACGTTTTGGAGGGTCGTGCTTCGTCGCGACCGCACACCACCAGGCGGCCACAATGAGAATGGCTGAACCGGCCATGATCGCCGTTGACAACCGCCGGCCTGCCCGCTATGTTCCCTTCATGAATCCTTCTTCCGAAAAACCGGCCATGAACATTCAGAAGGAGCTTTTCCAAAGCGGGAAATCGCCTTTAAGAACCTATCAGGACCTGGCGGTCGGGCGCCGGGGACTGGGCGCGCTTCTGGTTTTCGAATTCATGCAAATGTTTCTGCGCGGATGCCCGGGTGCGATCGGGCTGGTTCTGCGCCGTTTTTTTTATCGTTTCTGGCTGGGATCCGTTGGACGCAATGTCACATTCGGTCAGGACATCGCCATTCGGCACCCGCATAAAATCCGGTTGGGCGACCATGTCGTGATCGACGACGGCTGCCTGCTCGACGCCAAAGGAACCGACAACCGAGGCATCGAGATCGGATCGAACTGCGTCATCGGGCGCCAGAGCATTCTGCACTGCAAGAACGGCGACATTGTTCTGGGCCATCACGTGAACATCGGCGTCAACTGCGACATCACTTCATCCAACAGAGTCGTTTTGGGAGACAAAACACTGGTCGCCGCCTATGCCTATATCGTGGGCGGCGACCATGTTTTCGACTGCGCCGACACGCCGGTGATGGAACAGGATCGGATCGGACGCGGCATCGAAATCGGAGCGGAATGCTGGGTGGGCGCCCACGCCGTCGTCCTGGACGGTACAACGATCGGGACCGGAACGATCGTCGGCGCCGGCGCGGTCGTCACGAAATCGCTGCCGGATCAAGCGATAGCCGCCGGCGTTCCCGCCCGCGTCGTCCGCATGCGGAGCGGAGAAAAATCAACCCCATAAGGCGTCCGACCAGTCCTGAAACAAGCGAGGTTTTCGTCGCGAGAGTGCGCAAACGTCTGTGGATGCGGCACTTGAGACGGGGCGCGCGATTCTCGCATATTGAAATATGAGTGAAATGCGCGTCCCGCCTCAAGGGCCGCAAGCGTTGGCGTTGGCGTGCTCGCAGCAGAAAAACTCGTTTGTTTTAGGGCTAGGTCCGTGACGGCAAGGCGGCTCGGACGAGAGAGGATTGACATGACGGCCGAAACGCATTCACAACTGGCGAATTTCATCTGGAGCATCTGTAATCTGCTCCGAGGCCCCTACAAACGGAGCGAATACCGCAAGGTCATTCTGCCCCTAACCGTACTGCGCCGCTTCGATTGCCTTTTGGCTCCGACAAAAGAGCAGGTCTTGGAGGAATTCAAGGCGATCAAAACCAAGCCGGAAACCGTACAGCGCAGCCTTCTTTCCCGCATCACTGGCCGGCCGTTCTATAATTTGTCGAAGATGCAGTTCGATAAGGACGCGAAACACTCCCTCCTGGACGACCCGAACAATCTGGCGCCGAACCTAAACAGCTATATCAACGGTTTCTCCAAGAACGTGCGCGACATTATGGAACGGTTCGCGTTCGATCAGCAGATCACAAAAATGGCCGAGAAGAACCTGTTATATGAGGTGATCAAGGCATTTGCCGGGATAGATTTGGGGATTGAGAAGGTTGACAACGTCCAGATGGGCTATGTCTTCGAGGAGTTGATTCGGATCGGCGCAGAGCAATCGAACGAGGAGGCCGGGGAGCATTTCACGCCACGCGAGGTCATCAAGCTCATGGTGAACCTGCTGCTTTCCCCCGAGAAGGATTTGGCGCGCAGTCACGTCGTGAAGACGATCTACGACCCGGCTTGCGGTACGGGCGGCATGCTGTCCGTGGCCGAGCACTACATCCGCAAACTCAATACCGACGCCAGCCCGATGGTATACGGCCAGGACTGGAATGACGAGGCCTGGGCGGTCTGCAAGTCCGATATGCTGATCAAAGGCGAGGATGCCGACAACATTGCCCAGGGCGACACGTTTACAAAGGACGGATTCGCGCGTGATCGTGACGGCAAGAAGTGGACGTTCGACTATATGCTGGCCAATCCGCCCTTCGGTGTGGAGTGGAAGCAACAGCAGAAATACATCGAGCAGGAACGCGACACGCTCGGTTACGAAGGGCGCTTTGGGGCAGGCCTGCCACGTATCAATGACGGGGCGCTCCTTTTCCTGCAACACATGCTCGACAAGATGCGGCCAGTTGGTAGGGACGGTTCTCCGAACCGTCCGCGCGGACGCCTCGGAGAGGCGTCCCTACCCAGTTGCGATGGCTCTCGCATCGGCATCGTGTTCAATGGCTCGCCCCTGTTCACCGGCGACGCCGGTCAGGGCGAATCGGAAATCCGCCGTTGGATCATCGAAAACGACTGGCTTGAAGCCGTCGTTGCGTTGCCCGACCAACTCTTCTACAACACCGGCATTTCCACCTATATCTGGATCCTCACGAACCGCAAGGAACGAGAGCGCAAGGGAAAGATTCAACTCATCGATGCGAGGAACTTCTGGGTCCCGATGAGAAAGAGTCTGGGCAACAAGCGCCATCGTATCGGCGACCCGGACGAAGGCGATTCGGACCATATTGGAGAGATCACGGGCATACACGGACGTTTCACGGACGGGGAGACACAGACTTTCACTGTGGATGGGGCGAATAAGACGTTGGTGGTCAGCAAGATATTCGACAATGAGGACTTCGGCTTCAACAAGATCACCGTGGAGCGTCCGCTCCGTTTGAATTTCCAAGCCACGGAAGGGCGGATTGAGCGTCTTGATGAAGTGTCAGGCTTCAAGAATCTGGCTGCCAGCAACAAAAAGAACGAGGCGGCCCGCCAGAAAGAGATCGAGGCGGGCCAGAAGCGGCAGGAGGAGATTCGGGCGTTGCTGCGCGGGCTGGCGGGACACGGACTATACACGGACCGCGCCGCGTTTCTGGCGGCGCTGCACGGACAGGAGAAGGCGCACGGACTCCGGCTGACCCCGGCGGAGAGAAAGGCTGTGCTGAACGCACTGGGCGAACGCGACGAGACCGCCGAAATCTGCCGTGACCGATCCGGTGACCCCGAGCCGGACACAGACCTGCGCGACACGGAAAACGTGCCGCTCAAGGAAAGCATTGAGGCCTATTTCAAGCGGGAGGTTCTCCCCCACGTTCCGGATGCCTGGATTGACGAGAAAAAGACCAAGGTTGGCTACGAGATCCCGCTGAACCGCCACTTCTACCGCTACGAACCGCCACGCCCTCTGGAATATATCCAGGCCGACATCCGGAAACTGGAAGGCGAGATCATGGAAATGCTGGCGGAGGTGGCGAGATGAGCGAGAATCTGCCCCAGAAGAGCCAGTTTTTGGTCTACGAGGCCGAAAATGGCCAGATCAAGATTGATGTACGATTGGAGAACGAAACAGTCTGGCTGACACAACGGCTTATGGCCGAACTGTTTCAGAAGGATGTACGTACCATAAACCACCACATCCTAAGTATTTATGAAGAAGGTGAGTTGGCCAGAGAGGCAACTATCCGAAAATATCGGATAGTTCAAACGGAAGGCGGGCGGGAGGTATCGCGGGAGGTTGACTACTACAATTTAGACATGATCATCTCCGTCGGATATCGGGTCACCAGCCACGTTGCCACCCGTTTCCGGCAGTGGGCCACTCAGCGGCTCCGGGAATATATTGTCAAGGGGTTCACTCTCGACGATGAGCGGCTGAAAAATCCGGAGCACCCATTCGACTATTTCGAGGAGTTGACCCGACGTATTCAGGATATACGAACCTCCGAGCGGCGGTTCTACCAGAAAATCACCGATATCTATGCCACCAGCATTGACTACGATCCGACCCTTCCGATCAGCCTTGAGTTCTTCAAAACCGTGCAGAACAAGATGCACTGGGCCATCACCGGGCAGACCGCCGCAGAGATTATTCACGACCGGGCAGACGCAGACCGCCCCAATATGGGGCTGACCAACTGGCGAGGGGACAAGGTGCGCAAGCAGGACGTGGTTATCGCCAAGAACTATCTCAACGAGGGCGAACTGCGGGCACTGAACAATTTAGTGGAACAATACCTGGTCTTCGCCGAGGGGCAGGCCATGCGCCGCGTCCCCATGTACATGACCGACTGGATCACGAAGTTGGATGGATTCCTGAACCTGAACGAGCGGGATATCCTCAACCACGCCGGAAGCATCTCGCATGAAATGGCCAGGGAACTGGCCGAAGGCGAATACGATAAGTTCCACGCCCGCTGCATTACAGAATCCACGAAGGCTTTATCCGATTTCGACAAGACCGTCAAACGGCTGGAGACGGGGAAGAAAGGAAAAGACGCGTGAATCCGGTCTTCACGATCACAAACCGAATCGCCGACCGTCTCAGGCAAGTTGATCAGGCGCGCGGATTTTTGGCGGCGGCTAAGCTATCCGAGGACTGGATCAACGAAATGAGCCGGAAAGCGCTTATCCGTGAAGCGCACGCTACCACGCATATTGAAGGCAGTCAGCTCACGCTTGAGCAGGCGGAAAGGCTGTTTGCGGGAAAGAATGCACCCGGTGCCGATCCAGATGACGTGCGAGAGCTGCTGAACTATCGCAAGGCATTTGATTTCGTGGCCGACTACGTTGCAGGACAGGAGCCGATCACGGAGGGGCTGATACGCGAGATCCACAAGCGGCTTGTCGAAGGCGTCCGAGGGGGCAGCGCCGAACCCGGCACGTACCGCAAGGTACAGAACTATGTGGTCAACTCACAAACCGGAAAGGCGGTCTATACCCCGCCACCCGCGCACGACGTGCCGATACTCATGCGCGAAATGGTCGAATGGTGTAACACCGAGACCGACGCCCATCCGGTGCTGGTAAGCGGGATTGCACAGTTTCAACTGGTTCACATCCATCCGTTCATAGATGGCAACGGGCGCACCTCGCGGCTGCTTTCGACGCTCTGTCTCTATCGCACGGGCTACGATTTCAAGCGCCTGTTCACGATCAGCGAATATTACGACCGTGATCGTCTCGCGTTCTACAAAGCCATCCAGGGGGTTCGCGACAGTGGCATGGACATGACCGGCTGGCTGGAATTCTATACGGACGGACTCTCAACCCAGATGCAGGAGGTTACTGATAAGGGAACACGCATCATCAAGCGCGACCTACTGGTGCAGAAGCACGGTTTGAATGAGCGGCAGGGGAAAGCACTGGGGTTTGTGCTGGAACACGGCAAGCTTCACCTAAGAGATTATGAGCGATTGTCGCCGGATGTCGAGCGTCGCACCCTACAGCGTGACCTGAAAGCGCTGCTCCAGAAGAACATCCTCGCTGAAACCGGCGTGGGGGAAACCGACCCTAATCGGGCCTACGTTCTGTTGGCGGATGGGCGCAAACTATGACAGCGAGCTGTGACATAGCTATGACACGAGCTGTGACATTTGGAGATTGTCGGATGCGTAAACCGTTTTGCGGCAGTACAATAGCACGCGGAATACTCCCCCTTAGTATCGCGACAGAATCACGACAAGTATCGCGACAGATTCGCGACAGAAATCGCGACAGGTCTACCGACGGCTTTTCCGAACTTGTTTCAACTTGTGACAACTTGCGCCACCAACTTGCGCCAACTTGCGCCACCCACTTGCGACATGTTTACGCCAACCAGGTATTTGACGCAAAACCGGAGGCCGCCCCATGACTACCGACCAACCCTTGGAGGGTAGGGACGGTTCTCCGAACCGTCCGATATCCGAATCTGGTAGGGACGGTTCTCCGAACCGTCCGAACAGACGCCTCGGAGAGGCGTCCCTACCCAAAACGGCCCCACCCAAGGCGGCTCTGCCGCAACGGAAATGGCTTGGTCATGCCGTGCCTTCATGGGTCGATCATGGAGTCTTCTTCATCACGATCAACTGTGATAAGCGGGGCGGATCACCGTTATTGGCGGAAAGCATAATCGCATGCATTCGGGATGCCGCCATGCACTATCACGGATCGCACTGGTTTGTTCACCTTTGGCTGGTGATGCCGGACCATGTTCACGCATTGCTGTCCTTCCCTCGCAACGAAGGCATGGTGAAGGCGATCGGCGATTGGAAACGCTATACCAGCCGCAAAACCGGTGTGAAATGGCAGAAGGGCTTCTTCGATCATCGCCTGCGGCACGACGAATCGTTTGAAGAAAAGGCGCATTACATCCGCATGAATCCTGTGCGGGAAAAACTGGTCGAGATTCCCGAAGCCTGGCCCCATGTCTGGTCGTTCGACGGTAGGGACGGTTCTCCGAACCGTCCGCCCTCGGGGAACGCCGATGGTAGGGACGCACCTCCGGGGCGTCCGCAATCAGATCGAGGCGAATCGGTAGGGACGGCTGTCCCAGCCGTCTGTCACGACGAAGACGGACGCCAGGTAGGGACGGCTGTCACAGCCGTCTGTCACGCCGGAGACGGACGCCTCGGAGAGGCGTCCCTACCTTTCGCGGAGGTCCGATCATGACACTCAAACCCTATCCCGCGTACAAACCCTCTGGTGTCGAGTGGCTGGGAGATGTACCGGAGCATTGGGGGATGAAGCGGTTGAAGATGGCCGCGCAACTGACGGACAAGAAAGTCGAAGCGGATGAAGATAATCCTGTTCCTTACATCGGACTGGAAAACATTGAGTCGTGGACGGGCCGACTGTTACCAATCAATCCCGATGTCGTTCCGACCGGGACGGCTAACGCGTTCAAGGCTGGCCACACTCTGTTTGGCAAACTGCGGCCCTATTTGGCAAAAGCCTGCAACCCGGACTTCGACGGGCTCTGCTCAACAGAATTGCTCGTGCTCAATGGTGTCGAGTTTGACCGCGACTCATTGCGTTACGCTCTGCTCAGCGATGGCTTTATCAGACTCGTGGATTCGTCCACCTACGGATCGAAAATGCCGAGAGCCAGTTGGGATTTTATCGGCAACTGCGTCTTGCCAATCGCCCCTCCCGCCGAGCAACGCGCCATCGCGGACTTTCTCGACCGGGAGACGGGAAAGATTGACCGGCTGGTGGCGAAGAAGCGGGAGTTGATCGCGAAATTGAAGGAAGAGCGCGCCGCCCTCATCTCCCGCACCGTCACCCGCGGCCTCAATCCCGACGCTAAGATGAAGCCAAGCGGGGTCGAATGGTTAGGCGATGTGCCAGAGGGGTGGGATGTAAAGAAGCTCCGTCATCTGTCTCTATTGAAAAGCGGCGAATCAATCACGGCTTCGGATATAGATTCTGAGGGCGAGTATCCCGTCTACGGCGGAAACGGTCTGCGTGGTTTCACAAGTTCGTATTCGCATGAGGGGCATCATGTTCTAATCGGGCGACAGGGCGCACTCTGCGGGAACGTGAATTACGCCAACGGCAAGTTCTGGGCATCAGAACATGCTGTTGTTGTGCGGCCGTTCGTTTCGTTTGAACCGATCTGGATGGGTGAACTGTTGCGGGCAATGAACTTGAACCAGTATTCCGTGTCGGCTGCGCAACCTGGTCTTTCGGTAGACACGATCTCGGCACTGAAGATTCCCGTTCCCCCTCTCCCCGAACAACGCGCCATCGCCGACTTCCTCGACCGCGAGACCTCCAAGATCGACCGTCTCGCGGCGAAGGTGGAAAAAGCCATCGCACGGTTGCAGGAGTACCGTGCGGCGTTGATCACGGCAGCGGTGACGGGCAAGATTGATGTGCGGGGCGAGGTGGGAGCAGAAAAACCGCTAGTTTATCCCGAGCAGCAATCGGAACAGCTTCTGGCGGCCGAAAAAAGTTCCCTTAATGGGAACAATAACTATTGACAATCTTCAGGGAGCATAGTAGGTTATGCACGTCATTTCGAGAAAGAAGCTGCGTGAGTTCTGGGCGGATCACGTAGACGCGGAGGGTGCTCTCAAAGCATGGTTCCATGAAGCGGAGGCTGCTTCATGGGAAAACAGTGCGCAGTTGAAGGAAGCGTATGGAACGGCCAGCATCATCAATGCAGAACGCGTGGTGTTCAATGTATGTGGCAATAAGTATCGCCTGGTCGTCAGGATCAACTATGCGAGCGGGACGGTGTTTGTCCTGTTCATAGGCACGCACCGCGAGTACGACAAGATTGACGTGGAGACGATCTGATGAAAGCCAAACTGATAAAGAATGATGCCGAGCATGCGACGGCTCTGGATCGCATTCAGGAAATATTCGATGCCAAGCCCGGTACGCCAGAGGGTGACGAATGCGAACTTTTGATTCACTTGGTGGAAGAGTACGAGGCTGCTCACCACGCGATCGAACCGCCGGATCCCATTGAGGCGATCAAGTTCCGCATGGAGCAAGGCGGCTTGAAGCAAGCCGATCTGGTGCCCTTTATCGGTAGCAAGAGCAAGGTGTCCGAGGTCTTGAACTGGAAGCGGCCTTTGAGTCTGGCGATGATCCGCGCGCTGCACAAGGGCTTGGGCATTCCCGCCCATGTACTCATTCAAGAATCCGGCAAGGCACTTTCGCCAGTCTACGAAGGCGTCAACTGGCGGAACTTCCCTCTGTCTGAAATGATCAAGCGCCAGTGGTTCCCTGGCTTCAAAGGCCGGGCCAACGACCTGTGCGAGAACGCTGAAGAGGTGCTGGGGCCGTTGCTCTTTCCAGGCGGACGGAACTGCCGGGAACTGGACATGGCGGCCCGTCAACGAGTTCGGCTTGGCAGCGCCCCGGATAAACACGCTCTTTGGGCATGGCAAGCCCGGGTACGGCAGCTTGCCGAACCGATAGTACTCGCCCCCTACGATCCTGCGGGAATGACCCCGGATCTGATTCGCTCTGTCGTGAGCCTCAGCCGTTTGCCTGACGGTCCGGTGCAGGCACGGCGGCTTCTGGCCGAAAGCGGGATCGGCATGGTTGTGCTCCATTATCTTCCCGGCACCCATCTCGACGGTGCCGCGCTCATTCGCTCCGACGGACATCCGGTGGTTGCCTCTACCTTGCGGCATGATCGGCTCGACAACTTCTGGTTCACGTTGGCGCACGAGTTGGCGCATGTGGTCTTGCACCTTGCCAAAGGAGATGACGCAACCTTCATGGATGATTTGGAAGCCAAGCCTGCAAAAAGCATTAAAGAGCGGGAAGCGGATGAGTTGGCAAAGGATTGCTTGATTCCTCCGCACGCATGGAAACAAGCCGGAATGCCTGCGACGGCCACGGATACCGCCATCCGCGATCTGGCTGTTCGAACCCACGTTCATCCGGCTATCGTCGCCGGTCGCATCCGGTTTGAGCGGCACAACTACAAGATGTTGAGCCATTGGGTAGGTAATCGGACGGTACGTCGTTTGTTTCCTGCGTACAAGATGGGAGAGGTGGCATGACCCAAACCACCGAAAAAGCTTTTGAAACTCACGTCGAGGAGATTCTTCTTGGCCAGTCGGGCTGGAAATCCGGTACGAATGCCGAGTGGGACAAGGAACGAGCCCTGTTTCCGGCTCGTATCTTCGCCTTCCTGCAAGAGACGCAGGCGAAACTGTGGGACCACATGCGCAAGCTCCACGGTGCCGGCCTGGAGGCGATGCTGATTGCGGCATTAGTCAAAGAGCTGGACATCAAGGGTACGCTGCACGTGCTTCGACACGGGTTCAAGTTCTACGGCAAATTGTTCCGCCTTGCTTATTTCAAACCGGCGCACGGGCTGAACTGGGAAATCACAGGTCTTTACGGAAAGAACCAACTGACCATTACACGTCAGACGCCGTGCCATCCGGGCGACCCGCCTTCGCCCGCTGGGCTACGGCGGGCAGGCAATCCGACCGTGGACATGGTCTTTGCCGTCAACGGCCTGCCGGTGGCGACGTGCGAGTTGAAGAATCCGGGGACCGGCCAGAGTTGGCGCAAGGCGGTGAACCAGTACCGCGAGGACCGCGACCCGCGCGCGCCGTTGTTCAAGTTCAAAAGCCGGGCACTGGTTCACTTCGCCGCCGAGCCGGACGAAGTCCACATGACCACGCGACTGGCAAAGGAGCGGACGCACTTCCTGCCGTTCAACCGGGGCAGTCATCCGGGCGAAATCCAGTGTGGTGCGGGCAATCCGCAGCATTCATCCGGCTATCGGACGGGCTATTTCTGGGAAGAGGTCCTTCAGCGCGACAGCTTCCTGGATATTCTGGGCCATTTCATGTTCATCGAGAATCGCGATGAAAAGGTGGACCCGCCTTCGCCCGATGGGCTACGGCGGGCAAGCGACGGTAAGGGCGGAAAAATTCGCGTCAGGAAGGAAACCGTAATATTCCCCCGATACCACCAACTCGACGCCGTGCGAAAACTCGTGGCAACCGCCCGCCGGGAAGGTGCTGGCCGGAATTACCTGATTCAGCATTCGGCGGGTAGCGGCAAGACCAACAGCATATCCTGGCTGTCCCATCGGTTGGCGAGCCTCCACAATGATCGGGACGAGAAGACCTATGATTGCGTCGTCGTCATCACGGACCGCCGCATTCTGGATCGGCAGTTGCAGGATGCCATCTACCAGATCGAGCACGCGCAAGGCGTGGTAAAGGCGATTGACCAGGATTCCAAACAACTCGCAGCGGCTCTGATTGACGGCACAAAAATCGTTATTACCACGTTGCAGAAGTTTCCCTTCGTGTTGCGCGGGCTGTTGCATCTGTCGCAAGCCAAAGGGGCCGAAGCGTTCGGTACCGACCCGCCTTCACCCGAGGGGCTACGGCGGGCAGGGAATCAGGATCAAGCGACCGAAGACGAGCGGCGGCAGGCTCGTGAATGGGAAGCGACCATCGCCGGTCGGAAATACGCCGTCATCGTGGACGAGGCGCACTCAAGCCAGACCGGCGAGACGGCACGCGAATTGAAGGCTATTCTCGGTGCGGCGGCCGGTACGAACGAAATGGGTAGGGACGGTTCTCCAAACCGTCCGCGGACGGCTGGGACAGCCGTCCCTACCGAGGAGGCCGGTACGAACGAAATGGGTAGGGACGGTTCTCCGAACCGTCCGCGGACGGCTGGGACAGCCGTCCCTACCGAGGAGGCCGGTACGAACGAAATGGGTAGGGACGGTTCTCCG
>CAZYAW010000079.1:0-5308 GCA_964646045.1 uncultured Victivallales bacterium
ACATGAAGGACTTCAACATCACCGTCCAGTTCTGCATCGCCCATCTGATCCGCGACATCAAGTATCTCGCCGGACTGAAGGATCCCGAGACAAAAGCCGTAACCGTTCACGGCGTCTATTTTCGCACGGACCCGCCCGCCGCCTGCGGAACCGCGTAGGAATGGGCGCCCAACAATCCCAACACCTCGAAACATAGCCTATCCGGCTCCCGAAACGCAAGCGCAACGACACGTTACTTTGAACTGGACGCATCTGCCTGAACTCCCCTCCATGTGAGCGTGTAAAATCCAGGATCAAGGCGAATACGGCCGGCCTTGTCGGGACGCCGGGATGTGGAACGGCCTTGATTCGCGATTCGCACCGAAGACGCCCGGCCCGGCGGAAGGATGACCTCGGCCCGGACATTGGGCGGCAGGGAAATATCCCAGCCCATCCCGTTATCGTTACGACGCCAGTGGGAAAAGACGCGGCCGCATGGTGTGCGATGGCTAGCCTGTACCCAGTCGAGCCGCGGATCGAAGTGGGGCTGCATGCGAACAATCTCGAAACCGGGATGCTTCGGGTCAACGGCAATGCCGCCCAGGGATTCATACAACCATGCCCCGTAGGCGCCCTGCATGGGATGATTGTGTGAACACATCGGTCCCCATCCATCCGGTGTATTGGGGACGATGGCCTCGCGCAGCGTCGTGGCCCCGTCGCGCATGGTCCCCAGGAAACCGGGATGCTCCCGGCGCAAGAGGATGTCCATAACGCGCTTCCCGGCCCCGGCCTGGGTCAACGCCTGGTACAGTGGCCCGTTACCGAGAATGCCGGTACGAAAGCGGCCCTTGCCGTCTTCGAAAGCTGTCAGGAGATGATGGCGGAGTGTCTCCGTTGCATCGTCCGGCCCAAGCTGGAAGGCCAGCGCGAGGGCGTTGGCGGTCTGTGTGCCGTAGCTGCCGTCCTCATCGAGGAGCGCATGGAACCCCTTTCTGATAATCTCCGTGCTGGAAATGATATCCTCGATCTCCTTGCTGCGATCAACCGCCGCCGCCATGGCCCGCAGACAGTCCACGGCATGAAGAAAGTAAGCCGTGCTGCTGACAGGGATCGGCGGACGGTGCGGATTGCCGATGTTGCCGTCCGGGGGCCAATGATCTCCAAATCCGGTCACGATCAATCCGTTTCGCCGACCGGCCGCCAGGGTGCGAACGGTCGATAACATAGCGTCGAAAGAATGATCGATGATGTAAGGATCGGCCGTGTGCAGATAGATCTGCCACGGAACCAAAACCATGGCCAGGACCCAGTCGGCATTTTTGCCTGCCCGGGACCGGCGACCCGCCACGATGTGTCCGGGAATTCCGCGCCTGTTGAGTTGCATGGATACGATCATGTCATCGACGAACTTCTCCAGGAAGGCGACCGTATCGTGACAGTAGAGCATCGTTGACGCCATGACGTGCGTATCGCCCGTCCAGGCGCCGCGCTCGCGTGTCGGACAATCGGTGGGAACGCCGAGGTAATTGCTGGTCAGGGTTTTCGACAGCAGACCATACAAGGCATTGATATCCGCATGTGAACAGCGGAAAGCGCCCGCTTCCGGAAGGCTGCTGTGCACGGCAACCGCGCTGATCTGGGCGGCCGTGGGGGCGCTACTCAAGCCCCGCACCTCCACATAACGGAATCCATGATAGGTAAAACGGGGATGATAGCGTTCCGCTCCCGTGCCGGAGCATACATACCGGTCTTCCTGAGAGACATGGGTGACGGCTTGGCCCGCGGATCCGGGATCGAGGCGGCCGTCCGGCGTAAGCGTCTCGGCGAAACGAAGGTTCACCACGGTGCCCTCAGGTTCCTCCAGTGTCAGTTCGGCCCATCCTGCCAGGTTCTGGCCGAAATCGGCGATCCATGCGTCTTGGGAGCGATGGATGGTCTGCAGGGAATACCGTTGAGCGCGACGCATAGGAGGGATCCCCTCGCTGCGTACGGAAGGAACGCGCGGCGGAAGAATATCGGCAGCCTTCCAGCGCAATTCCGGCGGCTCCGCTTTAAACGGGTCGTCCCAGCCGTCCATGACACAGCGTCCATCATAGAACTCGCCGCTGTGAATATTGTGGGAACCCAGCGCTCATCGGTATCGATACACACCTCGTTATCCGCAAACTTCAATACCAGCCGGGCCGCAACGGCATTCGTATCGCTCGGACCTGAAACCTCCATGGTGATTTCATTCAGGCCACGGACAAGGGCAAACGGAACAGGTACCCAATCGATCCGGCCCGCGGCAGGATAATTCATAACCGATCTGCCGTTGATCCAGACCGAACACGCTCCGCCACGTCGGCCGGGGGCGGCCATGGAAAGCCTAGCTTCCGCAGGGACCGCTGGAATGTTGAAACTGCGGCGAAAGACCAGTATGTGCCGGTCAGAACGGAACTTCCGGTCCGGCGTCCATATCCAGTCTCCCAGGACCGCGCGATCCGGCAACTGCGCCGGCAGAAGATGTCCGATCCAGGAAGCGGCCGTTCCATCCTTGCTGCACCAGTCCCCGGCAGTCAACAATCCCATCTCGAACCATGAGGGCGCCGACCAGGCAGAAACCCGGTCGCGCTGATCCCATATACGGACACGCCAGAAGACACGATCCCCGCTTCGCAGCGAAGGGCCGCTATAGACGATGCCGGTATTGCGACGGCTTTTGCACTTTCCCGAATCCCAGCGGTCGATGGCCGTCTGCTTCAGGGCTTCAACGCTGCCGGCAGCCTGGACCTGATACGCCGATTGCCGTACGCCGCCGTCATCTTCATCGTGGATCATCCAGGCCAATCGAGGCGCGGCGGAATCGATCCCCAACGGCGTGACACGATGTTCGCAGGTAAGCGCGAAAGGTAAGAACCGTATGGATTGGTTGGGTTTCTCCATTCTCTCCACCGCTATAGGCGTCACAGTAACTGACAGGAATGTTGTTTTCCATCGCTGGATCGGAGCCTACCCGTCACAGGCAACCTGTCACCCCGGAATCATCCCTCACAAGGTCCAGAGAGGTGCTGCGGGGTTGCCCGGACGATGCAATCGAGAGAGATCGGTCTGCGAGAACGGCGACGGGAACGGTGGACGATGGATTGCCTTCGGCAGGTTGGCTCTTACGCGCAACGACTCGGGTTCTAATCGCCACATGGCGTACCGGTTCTTTCGTTCGTACAATGATGCAAGCATGTTTGTGCTCGAAGTTGCGGGCCTCCAACGTGTGGTCCCGACGCCGTGTTTGCCGAACGGTCAGAGGCGTGTCGCTCGCCGCGGTCAGTGTGGCGTCGCTCCATTGTGCCGTGGCGCCCTCAAGTGTGGCTTCTTCATTCGTCCCCAGGTGCCAACGGAAAAGCACGACTTGCGGCGCCTTTGTTTTTACGTTGTCCACTACGGTCACTCCCTTCCGGTCCCATGTAATGCGTCGCCGCCATTCGGACAGGCCATCATAACCGCTGGTCAAAACAATCTCAACATCACCGCCCTGCTTGTCCAGCCGCAAAACTCGAACCGGCGCAATAACCCCTTTCTGCTGCCATCCCGCAGGCAGATGAAATTCCGAGGAAATCATCGCCGGTTTTGGCATCGCCCCATCCCCAAGCTGAAGTACGTTGTGACCAGCAGACGACTTGAAATGACTCTCAATGGCTTTATGGCCGTACCCGGGCGTACCGCATTCAATCAGGATAGGAATTCCGCCTGCGGTATAACTGATGTGGCCACGATCCCGATGATCATGCTGATCGCGGGGGTGCCCTCCACGCATCCAGACCCCGTCGGCATCCTCTGACCACGAACTCCGCCACATCACGGTGCGGGTGCCGTCATAGCTGGCAAAAAGCGGAGGAGTGTAGCCTTCCGGCGCCGTCAGCATGGCTGCGGCAAGTCCCCAGCGATCCGCCGGCAATGCACGGAAGCGATTCTGAAGAAGCCAACGGGCATCGGCGCTTCCCGTAGTCACCGCAAAACGACAAAAAAGCGAACGGAGCGCATGATCCCCCATGCCGCGCGCCGCACTCTGATTGTCAAAAGACTGGACGTACTGCCGACCGGGCTGCAACTGGTGCAGCAGCCAGCGGGGAGAACGTCTTATAAACGGATGATCCAGCACACGCCGATCATGGTGACTGGCCATAGCCCGCCCAACAGAAAGCAACGCGGGAATCGTAAGCCCTGTTGCATAGCCCCAGCCTTCAGCATAACTGCCGTCGGCATTTTGCGCCTCAAGCGTTTTCAAGATGTTTCGCACTCCCAACTCATATTCCTCGGCATATTCCTCACGTCCCAGCGCCAGGCACGCCAGAATAAGTCCCTGGGTGGGCAAAACCCACTGATTGGTCAGCGCGTTATCACTCTTGATGAACCACTGTCGCTTGATGCGCCAATCCTGCACGATCTGCCGGATTTCCGCCTCGAGCAGGCGGTGGAGTCTCCTGCGCAGGTCCGCGGGAATCTCAGAGCGCGGCATCAGAGTAAGCATATCCACAATCGCTTGAACGCCGTTACCCGTAGCCAGCCAGCTCCCGCCCCAGAGGGAATTCGTCTTCCAGTCCCCGGGCATTTTCGCGAAATTGTCGTACAGGGTCCATCCGCCCCGCTGAATGGGATGCCAGGATGTCATTTCCTGCAACTGGGCCCGCACCCGGTCGGCAAAAGGTTTCTTGCCGGTCAGCAGAAAGGCTGCAGCGCAAACGCTCAACTGCCCTCGGACAACCGCTGCGTTGCGGTGGTCTGAAATAGACAGGGCAAAGACTTCACGCTGCACCCGATTCCGTATGGCGTGCGAACGGGTATCCGGATCTTCGAGATCTTCGAATCGATACAGACGTTTGCACAGGGGTTCGTCGAGAATCGCGAGCGCCTTGGCCTTGAGCGCGTCGACTTGCGTCCGTAGGGCCGCATCCTTTGCGGCTTCAGCGAAAAGTGTTCCCCAGAGATTCGTCGCCCATCCCGGATCGTCGGTACCTCCCCGCGTTTCATCCCGTCTATCCTCGCCAACCATCGTTTTCACACCTGTTGCTCCTGATGCTGAGGCATGCTCCGTAGCAAACGAAGCCACATTCAAAACTGCCACACACACAATTGCAAGTGCGGCGCATATGGTTGCGCGTGGACCGTCGTTTCGAACTGCCATCGTATTGTGACCTCCAGCTTGAAATCATCCGTAGTCCTGAGCGTCTTCGCCACGCTGGGGACCTCAATCGACGTACGCATCGACCCCGAACTGCATCGGCTCAGCGCCGGTCTCGCCGGCGCCGATATCCGGCGCCTTGCCGTGAAAACCATCGTTGATGTTGGG
>CAZYAW010000080.1:0-3435 GCA_964646045.1 uncultured Victivallales bacterium
TGGCCGGGCATCGGCCGGATCGATCAAATGCTCGGCCCCTATCTGGAAGAGGATCTGCGCGCGGGCGCGATCACGCTGGACGAAGCGCGGGAACTCCTCGCTCATTTCTGGATCAAGGGGACGGAATGGATCGGATCCGACGCCTTACCCAATCGGCGCTCGGGCGATGCCCAACACTACCAGAACCTCATCCTCTCCGGCATCGACGCCGACGCTTCGGACGTGACCAACGAGGTCACCTATCTGGTTCTGGACGTCGTCGAGGAACTGCGTATCAGCGATTTCCCGGTTGGGGTCCGTTTAAACGAGCGGTCGCCGGAGAGGCTGGTGCGGCGGGTCGCCGAAGTCCAACGTTTCGGCGGCGGCATTGTCTCCATCTACAACGAGGACGTCGTCATCCGCGGGCTCGTAGAACTGGGCATCCCCGTGCGCGAAGCCCGCACCTTTGTGAACGACGGCTGTTGGGAGGTCCTCATTCCCGGGAAGACGGCGTTCAACTACCGGCCCTTCGATGTGCTTGTCCCATTGCAGCAGACACTGGGGCTTGTCCCGGGTGGAGAGGCGATCCCGGCGCATCCGACCTTCGAGGCGCTCTACCAAGCGTTTCACTCGAGACTCGCCGCGACACTGGAAGAAGTCAACCGGGGCATCGACGATGCGTTCCTTAACGGTCCGCCAGCCGTGCTCATTTCGCTCCTGGTCGAAGACTGCGTGGAAAAGGCCCGCGGATACAACGATCGCGGCGCACGCTACACGTTTGTGGCGCCGCACGCCGGCGGTCTGGCCGATGTCGCGAACAGCCTGCTGGCCATCAAGCGCTATGTGTTCGACGAACATCAGATCCCGCTGGACGATTTGATCCGCACTTTGCGTCACGACTGGAGCGACCACGAGGAGTTGCGGCAACGGATCAGGCGGGAGATGCCCTGCTACGGCAATGGCGACCCGGCGGCGGATGCCATGATGAAGCGGCTTTTCGACGACTTCACGGAGCTGGCGCGCAAGGCGCCATTGCGCAACGGGGTGTTCAGGCCGGCCGGCATCAGCACCTTTGGCAGGGAGATCGCATGGCGGGACCAACGCGAAGCCACCGCCCACGGGTTCCGGAAGGGGGACATCCTGGCCACAAACTTCTCCCCAACGCCCGGGACCGACAAGGAGGGGCCGCTGGCCGCGATCCGGTCCTACTGTGCGGTTGACTTCACCCGCCTACCCAACGGCGCTACGCTGGAAATCCGCCTGGCGCCCTCGTCCGCGAACGACGAGGCCGGCATCTTGGCGATCGCCGGCATGCTCCGCGCATTCGTCCGGTTGGGAGGGTTCTACCTCAACGTTGACATTGTCGATCCCGCGATGCTACGCGACGCTCAGAAACATCCGGACAAGTATCCCAACCTTGTGGTGCGAATTGCCGGGTGGTGCGCCCGGTTCCATACGCTGGACAAAGACTGGCAGGAAATGGTCATCCGCCGTGCAGAATCATCGAGGTAATACATTGCGTTCCGGAAACATCATCAGCATCCAACGTTTCTGCGTCCACGACGGACCGGGAATTCGGACGGTCGTATTTCTGAAAGGCTGCCTGTTGCGCTGCCTCTGGTGCCAGAATCCCGAATCGTTCGAGCCGAACCCGGAACTGCTGTTCAACGTTTCGCTTTGTCGTTTCTGCGGCCGGTGCGCGGAAGTCTGCCCCCATCAGGCGCATGCGGTGAGCGGACGCGAACATCATCTCGACCGCGAGAAATGTCGCCGCTGCTTTCAATGCGTACCGGCTTGCCCTGCCGGAGCGCTGGAAAGGATTGGGACGACCATGACCGTCGAGGATATCCGTCGCGACGTCGCGCAGGACCGGGTCTTCCACGAGGCGTCGGGCGGGGGTGTGACCATCTCCGGAGGCGACCCCCTGGCACAGGCGGATTTCGTCGGGGCGCTGCTGGAAGCCCTGCGCTCCGACGGAATGCACGTGTGCGTGGAAACGTCGGGTTTCGGGCGACAGGAGGATCTGTTGCGACTCGCTCGCCTCACGGACATTCTTCTGTGGGATGTGAAAGGCACGGACGAGGAGGAGCACCTCCGCCATACGGGCGTCCCTCTCCAGCCGATCCTCGACAACTTGCGGGCCGTTGATGCGACGGGAGCCGAGACGATTCTCCGTTGCCCGCTCATCGCCAACGTGAACCTGACCCCACAGCACCTGGGCGGCATTGCCGCGATCGCGCGCAGTCTACGCCATTGCCAAGGAGTTCAGTTGCTTCCTTATCATTCTTTCGGGACCGTCAAGGCGACACGGATCGGCAAGAGTCAGGAGTCCTATACATCGCCCGACCGCCAGACACTGGCGAACGCCCGCAAGTATATCGCTGACCTGATCGCCGAACAACCAATTCAGGCGACCCCTAAAGGCGCGCCTAATTGAGGGCATTGGCCCGGAGGAGAGGAGAAACAGAATGCAGACAACGTTCCTGAAGAGAAAGGCGGAGATGCCGTCGAAACGCCTTGACCGCTGTCATGATGGTGACGGGGAGATCGACTGGATCGGAGTATTGGATGGCGAGTCTCCGGGCGGGGATCGACTGCGGTTCGTTCACGACGACATACTTCCGCCCGGCACCTCCATCGGCAACCACCGCCACACCAGCGACCAGGAATACTATTACATCGTCTCAGGCCGCGGCGTAATGACGCTGGACGGACGAGAATACGAGGTGGCCGCCGGCGATATCACCGCAGTTTTTCCGGGCGGCTCCCACGGGTTGGAGAACCGCTCCGACGGCGACATCCGCGTGATTGTGATCAGCGTAGCCGGAGGAAAGACATGAGACTCGGCGAAACCGATTTCCTTAAAGACCAACAGCCCGAAAACCTGGGTGGAGGCCGTCGCCACCGCTCCACGAGAAGCGGGACGGGGAAATCTTGACCACGCAGTTTTCTTGAGAAACCCGAGTCAAATGGACGCCTGCGGTCCGTGGCTGCTCGAACACCTTCCCCATGAGGATGAGCGCCGAGCGGCGTCCGCGCATAACCGGGCGGTTACCGCCCAGAAGGGCATCACGCTATGAAACACTGCGCCATATCCATCACCTCAAAGGAACACGCCGAGCTTGTGGACATCGCGGCGCCGGAGTCGCTGAGCGCGAATGAAGTCAGAGGCCAAACCGTTTGCACTCTGATCAGCCCGGGAACGGAGATCGCATGCAACTACACAGGCACGACTTTCCCCTCGTTCCCGGGCTATGCGGCGGTCTTCGCAGCGTCGGATATCGGGGCTGAAGTCAAGGGCGTGTCTGCGGGCGACCTGCTCTTCTGCATCGGAGGACACCAGAGTTTTCAACAGACCGAGGCTCGTGCGGCCCGGCATGTCCCGAAGGATCTGCTTCCCGAGAAGGCCGTTCTGGCGCGCTTGATGGGGGTTTCGATGACGACCTTGATGACGAC
>CAZYAW010000081.1:0-16601 GCA_964646045.1 uncultured Victivallales bacterium
CGGGGAGACCATGAAGTAATGTCTGGATACGCTGAAAAATAACTGATTGAAGACGTTTCGAAATGCCTGAGTAGTTGCCAAGCGGCATAAACAAAAAAAAGGAGGTCCTATGAGAAAATCGGTATGGGTTTTGATGACGGCGGCGCTTATGGGTGCGATTGTGGTCGCGGCGGAAAAAGGAAAGGAACCCGAGACGATTGACGAGACGATCTCCCGGCTGTTGACATCGTCGGGGGCCGTGTCCTATGCGAGCAAGCAGCCGTACGGGGCCGGCATCGAGCGCATGGCGATCGGCTTCGGGAAAGACGACAAGCCGGTGGTGGCGTTGGTCGTGCGCGATACGAAGACGTACAAACAGGCCAAGGCCGTTGTGGCGGTGACGCCGGGCAAGGACGGCTACACGGTCGCGGCCGCCGAGATTCCCGCCGTCGGCGAATTCCACGGAAAGTCGCAAACACTTACCAAAGACGCTTTAAAAGACATCACCGGCCAGGTCTTCGAAAACGAGAAGGAAGCGCGCGGTTTGGTCGATGCCGTTACCGGCGCCACGAAATACTACAAGGCGATCTATGTCAGTTACGCCCTGATGGCATCCAAGGCGATCGAGGAATTGTCGAACGTCCCCGATTGGCCCCGTAAACCCGTCCAACCTTAAGGCGGGCTAACGTCCGCAACCGAAGCGTGGAACAGAAGGCAACGAAATTAATGTCACCCCCCCCTTATGGGATGGCGCTTGTCTCTGAGAACATTGTCCAACAGCCAATCCGCCGTCGCCTGCGGCTATGGCGAGGCACAGCAAGGAATATCCAATATCCAAGGCAAATTTGGTCGGTTGGAAATTCCTTGTTGGATATTCAGTCCCTCTGATGAGCCTGCGAAATCACGAGGCCCGACTGAACGAAAAAAGGAAGGCATGCCTTGTATCGCATCGTAAAATCATGGACTGGCGAGGCGGTGGCGCCGTTGCAGCGGCTTGACCTGTTACCGGAACGGGTCGTCGTTCCACTGGATAAAGCCATTCATCGTTGCGCGGTGGCGCCTCTGGTCGAAGAAGGGGCTGAGGTCGGCCGTGGCGCGATGGTGGCGCAGGGGGACGCCTTGACCGTGCATGCCTCGGTTGCGGGCTTTATTGAACGCTCCGATGCGGACGCGATCGTTGTCCGGCGGGGGGGGCGGGCCGAAGCGGAGGCTGTGCGCAACAAAACAGCCGGTCCGTCTGACGCGCAGGATCTCGCAAGAATCGCCCGCGACATGGGTCTGGTCGGCATGGGCGGCAGCATGTTCCCCGCGTCGATCAAGCTGGCGGCGGCGCAAAAGATTCACACGCTGATCGTCAATGCCGTCGAATGCGAGCCCGGCATTCAAATTGACGAGGCCTTGTTGCTGCACGACGCCGACACAGTGCGCGCCGGCCTGGAATGCGTAACGACGGCGCTGGGCGTCGCGCGCCGCGTCCTGGCCGTCAAACGCACGTCGACATCGCATCTCAAGCCGTTTGCCGAGTCGTGCGCGGCCGATATTCTCGCCATGCCGAACCGGTATCCGGGCGGCGCCGAAAAGCTCATCGTGGCGCGACTGGAAGGTCGCATGCCGCCGGCCGGCCGATGGCCCGTGCAGTCAGGCTATCTGGTGTTCAGCGTAGCCTCCTTGTGGGCGCTGGGCCGCTGGCGAGTGCAGGGCGAACCGTCGATTCTGCGACCTTTGACCCTGGCGGCCCCCCTTCACCCCGTCCGAAACCTGCTCGTGCCGGTCGGAACCCCCGTTTCCCATCTGATCGACGCCTACAACATCGAGTATAGGCCCGAGCGGCAGATGCTTGTGACCGGCGGACTGATGATGGGAACACGCGCCACACCGGAAACTCCGGTACTGAAAGGTACGAATGCGGTTTTCGTTTGGCCCAGGACAGCCCGCCTGACCCGCCCCGAAGAGCCGTGCATTCTGTGCGGGGCCTGTTTCGATGCGTGCCCGCTGAAGCTGCACCCCAGCGGCATGATGGAACGAATCAAGCGCGGAATACAATCTGACGCGCTCGAGGCGCATCTAAACGAATGCTTTCTGTGCGGCGCCTGTTCGGCGGTCTGCCCTGCGGAGATACCGCTTGCCCAATACTTTCGCAACGCGAAGCAAGGAGCGCGCTCATGATCCCCGTGGCTCCTTTTCTACGACGCGGCCCGCACACGCGCAACATGATGATCGGCATGATGGCGTGCCTCGGCATCACCGCCGCCCATTTCGCGTTCCGGTACGACGCCGGCTTCGCCATTCGTTTCCCGCTATACCTGGCGTTGGCGGCGTTAATGGATTCGCTCTACACCTGGCTCCGGGACGGACGGTGGGCCTGGCCGCGCGCCAGCACACCCGTCACCGCCGCATTGCTGGTTCTGAGCGTACCGGCCCACATGCCGTGGTGGCAGATCGGCACGGGTCTTCTGGTGGCGATTCTGTTCGGCAAACGCATGGTGGATCCCGGCGCGCTGCGCGTCAATCCCATGCTGCTGGGACGCTTGTTCATGATGCTGTTGTTTTCCGACTCCATTCAGGTCTGGCTGGCGCCCGGCACGGAAATCGACGCTCTCAGTTCGGCGACTCCGCTCGGCTTGCAGGCGGCCGAGGGCGTGGCCTATTCGCCGCTCAGGCTCTGGCTGGGCGATATTGGCGGCGACTGGGAAAGCGTTTACGCCATCCTGCCGGGATCGCCCGGGGACGTGATGCCTCTTTTGTCCCTGCTTTGCGGCGCGGCTCTTTATCTGCTCGGCATTCTGGACTGGCGGTCCGGCGTCATGTTCGTGGCGGGGTTCGCCGTCGCCTGTCTGGCGCTGGGCATGCCCCTTGACTTTCATCTTGCCGCCGGATCGGTTTGGTTTACGGCCGTCTATATTGTCAGCGACCCGCGCAGTATGCCGGGCTCCCGATTCGGCCGTCTGGCGGCCGGCTTGATCGCCGGCGTATTGAATGCCGCCATACGCAACCGCGGCTATTATCCGGAAGGCGTCGTGCCGGCCGTGCTGGCCGTCAATCTGCTCAGTCCCATGCTTGATCGGATCGCCTTTCGCGTCCGCGGATCGGTTTTGCGGCGGCGGGCGAAGAAATACGGGCCTGCCCAGTAGACGCAGCAGGAAAACGCAAGCCTGAAACACGCCGGAAGCGCAGGAGGCTCTCATGAATATCATTTCGTACAGTGCGGCGACCTTGCATGGGCAAGCGGTGATCATGAGAAAACTGGACGAACCGAAGATGCGGGAGCTGTGGCGGCATCTGACCGACCGCTGCAATATGGCCTGCTAACATTGTCTCTTTGCCGCCTCGCCCCCGTCCGAAAGCGAGATGCCTGCGGAGTGTTCGGGGTCACGCTGACCGCTGGCGAAAGAACGGAAGAATAGAACGCCGGGGAGGTAGCTTCGGGTTGTTCCGGGACCGCTCGGTTCCAGCCTGGCCTCTTCGTCGACGCAGGGGAGGCGGAGGATCTGGCGTAACAGGCTTGGTTATAGCTGACCCGGCGCTACGGGCGCGTTTTAACAGACAGATCCGCGCCGGGCGCAACCGATACTTCCCCGTTATCGATCAGGGCAAGGACGCCTTTATTCGTATGGCGGGGAAATTCAACCGGATTTTGCGGACATAGTAATTGCGGGAGAACGGCAGGGCGATTTTGGGCTTGATTCGCGGGAAGGGTGCGGTTACGTTTCGCGTGTAAAATTGCGACGAAACAGGGAATATCCGAGCGAGAGTCCTGGGAGCGGGGGGGGGGCGATGGCCCGATTGATTGTACGGGGCGGCAAACGGCTGAGCGGCGAATACCGGGCGCCGGGCAACAAGAATGCGGCGTTGCCGATGCTGGCGGCCGCCGTTTTGACGGATCAGCCGGTGATTCTACGGGATTTGCCCTTGATCGAGGATGTCCGCAGTATGCTGGCGCTGCTGGAGTCGCTGGGCGTGTCCGTGCGTCTGGAGGGGCACCGCGTGGAATTGTGCGCGCGGGGCATGCGGCGCCGCTCTCTTTCGCGCCAGATGTGTTCGGCGGTACGCGCCTCCATCTTGCTGGCCGGTCCCATGGCCGCGCGGCATGGCGCCGTCACTCTGTATCCGCCCGGCGGCGACGTCATCGGACGGCGGCGTCTGGATACGCACTTTGACGGGTTGCGGCAACTGGGCATCGCGGTGCAGGGCGCCGACCGCTATGTTTTCCGGCGACAGTCCTTGCGGGGGGCGCGCATTTTGCTCGACGAGGCCAGTGTCACGGCTACGGAGAACCTGGTTATGGCCGCCGTTCTGGCCGAGGGCGGCACGACGCTCTACAATGCCGCCTGCGAACCGCATGTGCAGGATCTTTGTCGTATGCTCAACGCGATGGGGGCGCGCATTGCCGGCATCGGCTCGAATCGGCTGGAAATCGAGGGGGTCGCCGCGCTGGGCGGCGCCGACTGCCGCATCGGGCCGGACATGATCGACGCCGTTTCCTTCCTTGCCGCCGCGGCGCTGACGGGCGGCGAGTTGACGATTACGGACGCGCCGCACCATTTGTACGAAGCGAGCGCCCGGGCCTTTGGCAAGCTGGGCGTGCATTGGCAGGAGTCCGCGGGAACCCTGAAATTGCCGGCGCGCCAGAAGCTGGTTGTGCGCAACGATTTCGGGGCCGCCATACCCAAAATCGAGGACGGCATCTGGCCGGGGTTTCCGTCGGATTTAATGAGCGTGGCGATTGTGGTGGCCACACAGGCCAAGGGGACGGTGCTCTTCTTCGAGAAACTTTTCGAAAGCCGCATGGTGTTCGTGGATCGACTCATCGACATGGGCGCGCGCATTGTGCGCTGCGATCCGCACCGGGTGATGGTGGCCGGTCCGGCGGCCTTGCGCAAAACGCATCTGACCAGCCCGGATATCCGGGCCGGCATGGCCATGGTGCTGGCCGCCCTGGTGGCGCGCGGCGAGAGCGTGATCGACAACGCGCAAACGATCGACCGCGGTTACGAGAATATCGAGGGCCGCTTGCGCCGATTGGGCGCCGATATCCGGCGTGAAGAGTGACGGCGGCAATGGTGCCGGGGGCGGGACTCGAACCCGCATGATGTCGCCATCGCCAGATTTTGAGTCTGGTGCGTATGCCATTTCGCCACCCCGGCATAAAACGGCAGTTCGCTGGTAGCACAAAGAGCGGGCGGCACGCAAGTTTTTTTTCACGAGGCAAGCGATGGATACGGAGGAAAAACTGCGGGCTCTTGCCGAGGACGGCCAGTACGACCTGGCCTGCGCCTGCGGAACCAACGCGGACGACCGTCGGCGGCGGGCTCCGCAGGGAGACCGCTGGGTGTATCCGGTGACGCTGCCCAACGGGGGCCGTTCGCTGTTGTTTAAAACGCTGATGAGCAACGAATGCGCCAACGACTGCCGATACTGTCCGTTGCGCGCCAACAGCGACACGCCGCGGCGCTGTTCGTTGTCCGCCGAGGAGGTGGTGCGCGTCTTTCTCGATTATTGGCGGGCGCGCAAGGTGTTCGGTCTGTTTCTGAGCGGCGCCGTGCGGGGAACGGCCGACCGTTCCATGGAGCGGATCAACCAGGTGGCGCGCCGTCTGAGATATCACGAGGGCTTTCGCGGGTATATTCATCTCAAAATTTTGCCGGGCGCCTCCGACGAGGCCATCCGTGAAGCGGTTTCGCTGGCCAGCGCGGTTTCGCTCAATATCGAGACGGCCGGAGAAAAGCATTTTCGCCGGCTTTCCGAGAAAAAGGACTATCTGCGCGACGTCATTCGACCCATGCGTCTGATTCACGCGCTGACCTCGAAGGGCATGCCGCATAGCCGGGTCAAACAAACCACGCAGTTCGTAGTGGGCGCCTCCGACGAGACCGATCGCGAACTGGTCCGCTATGTCGGCGGACTGTACCAGCGCCTGGATTTGAGTCGCGTATACTTCAGCGCCTATCAGCGCGGCGCGGGCGATCCGAGTCTGCCCGGCGAAAACCGGGCGGTGCGCGGACAAGACCTGCTCTTGCGCGAGCATCGGCTGTATCAGACCGACTGGCTGATCCGACGATACGGCTTCCAGGCGGAGGAGATCCCCTTTGACGCGGACGGCGCTTTGCGCGCGGATATGGATCCCAAAGAGCATTGGGCGCGGCTGCATCCGGAACGTTTCCCGGTTGATATCAATCGGGCCTCGCGCTTCGAATTGTTGCGCGTGCCGGGACTGGGCCCCGAAAGCGTAAAGAAGATATTGGCACTTCGGCGTTCGGGGGGGCGTTTGCGCGCCGTGAGCGACTTGGGCCGCAGCCGGCGCTATCTGGAAAGGGCGTCTCGCTATGTGACGTTTTAGTGCCGTCGCATCTTTGAGATTTGAGATTTGAAATTCGGGATGCGGGTGCAGCCCGCCTTGGGTCGAACGGGGAGGAGAAAAGATGCGCAAACACGGGTACGAATACGATATAATCGTCATCGGTTTGGGACCGGCCGGAATGGCGGTTGCGATTATGGCCTCGGAAATGGGGCTCAAGGTATGCGCAGTGGAAAAGAACAAGATCGGCGGCGAGTGCATGAATGTCGGCTGCATTCCCAGCAAGTCGCTGTTGCGCATGGCCGCGATTCGACATGCCGCCTCGCGCGCTCCCGCGATGGGACTGGCGGCGGCCGAACCGCCCGCCGTGCTCGACGTGTTCGGCAAAATTCAGGCGTTCATCGAGGATATCAACACGAACAAGACGCGCAAGATGTTCGACAAGGTCGAGTTGATTCTGGGCGAGGGCCCCGCTTCGTTTGCGGACGGTCACACTGTGGCCGTCGGTGCGCGCCGCTTCAGCGCCAAAACCATTTTCGTCTGCACCGGTTCCCGTCCGGCGCTGCCGCCCATACCCGGACTGGATACGGTGGATCCCTTGACCAATGAAAACGTTTTCGCGCAGTCCGACATTCCCGAGAGCCTGGTGATTCTTGGCGGCGGGGCGATCGGTTGCGAAATGGCCCAGGCCTTTCGGCGCATGGGAACCCGCCAGGTTGCGGTCGTGCATGCGGATGCGCATCTGCTGCCGGTCGGCGATCCGGATTTCGGCGAACTGCTCGAAGCGGCCTTCCGGCGCGAGGGCATAGCCGTGTATAACGGTCGCAAGATCGAGCGGGTCGAAAAATGCGGCGCCGAGACGGTATTGACGACCGATCGGCAGGAGAAGATTGGGGGTCGGCGTTTGCTGGTGGCGGCCGGTCGGCAGTGGCGCGGCGACGAGCTGGCGCTCGCCAAGGCGGGGGTGGAAAGCGGACCGCGCGGCATTCGGGTGAATCGGCGGCTGCGCACGACGAATGCCGCCGTGTATGCGCCGGGCGACGCCAACGGCGGCATTCTGTTTTCGCATGCCGCGATGCACCAGGGCATGCTGGCGCTGATGAACGCCCTGATTCCGGGGCCCTTCGGCTTCGACTATCGCAAATACGTCGTGCCCTGGACGGTTTTCACCGAGCCGCAAGTGTCGGCGGTCGGGCTGTGCGAGCGGGATTTGCAGGCCCGCGGAACCCGTTACGAGACGGTGGTCAGTCGTTACGAGGACTATGGCGCGGCCATTGCCGAGGGCATAGGCGAAGGCTGGGTAAAAGCGTTTATTCACCCGGTCACGGGGCGCCTATACGGCGCGCGCATCGCGGGCGAGGGGTCCGGCGAGATGATCGGGGAATGGGCTCTGGCGATTCAGAAGAAAATTCGCATTTGGGACATCATGTTCTTGCAGCATTCTTTTCCCAGCATGTCGTTTTTGAGCAAGCGCGTGGCGGAAACCTGGATGATGAACCGTATGCCGCGCCTGCGCGGGATTTGTCGGCTCCTGTACGGGAGTCGGTCGTGAAGTTTGCGGATTTCAGACGAGAGAGCGGCCGATCAGCGCCATGAATTCCGAACGTGTGGCGGGGTCGTTGTGGAAGCTGCCCAGAACGGAAGACGTGGTCATGACGGAGTTCTGTTTTTCGACGCCGCGCATCATCATGCACAGATGTCGGCATTCCACGACCACGCCGACCCCTTCGGCCTCGACACTGGCGGACACCGCGCGGGCGATTTGCGCGGTCAGTCGCTCCTGTATTTGCAGCCGGCGCGCAAAGCAGTCCACGATGCGGGCCAGCTTGCTGACGCCCACCACTTTGTTGCGGGCGATATAGCCGATGTGGCAGCGTCCGTAAAAGGGCAGCATGTGGTGTTCGCACAGGCTGTACACCTCGATGTCGCGCACGATGATCATGTTGTTCGATTCCGAATCGAAAATGGCTTCGTTGACGATGGCTTGCGGGTCCATGCCGTAGCCGCCGACCAGAAAGGTCAGGGCGCGGGCCACGCGTTCCGGGGTCTTGAGCAGTCCGTCGCGGTCGGGATTCTCGCCCAGTTCGACGAGCAGTTCCTTTACCAGTGCGGCGATGCGGGCTTGGTTCATGGCGGTTTCTCCTGTTTATGAGCCGTTCGGTTGTTCGAGTTCAGTAGGGCGTTTTGCGCGGATTCAGTTGCCAGAGTTCCAGGACGCGGCGGCCCTGTCGTCGCAGAATGTTGCGTTGCGCCAGGCGGCGTTTTCCCGGGGGTGCGACCAGTTCCCGATAGAATTCGGCGTCGTCGAAGCCGGCTTGCGCGGCGTCTTCCTGTGTCGCGGCGAAGACAATGCGGTCGATGCGCGCCCAATAGGCGGCGGCCAGGCACATGGGGCAGGGTTCGCAACTGCTGTACAGTACGCATCCGCGCAGGACGTGCGTGCGCAGGCGGCGGCCGGCGGCGCGCAGGGCCACGATCTCCGCGTGCGCGGCGGGATCGTGCCGTCTCACCACCTCGTTGCCGCCCTGTCCGACCACGATGCCGTTGCGGGTCACAAGGGCGCCGAACGGTCCGCGGCGGCCCGAGGCGGAATGGCGCAGCGCCAGCCGGATGGCGGCCCTCATGAAATCTGCATCTCTGGGTTCGGACATGGATCGGTTCCTCAACGTGGCGACAGGGAATAGGTATGACCTAAAAAGGCGGGCCTGTCCAGAGAGTTTTCAAGGAGGAAGGATGAAGGCTGAAGGAGGAAGGAGGCGGTGACGGGTTTTCTGGCAAATACAGACTTCCTGACCTCGCAGGAAAATGCTTTGGCACACTTTCAAATTGTGGCACGGGCATCTTGCCCGTGTTATCTCAAAATTTTTCGGGGGGGGGCCCCCCATGCCACTAAGAATGTGCCAACTCATTTTCCGAAGAACAGTCCCAATCCTCTGTCAAGGTCAGGAAGTCTGAAATATCGGGATGTCGCAGACCCGTTCCCGAGCCGCGGAGCGCCGATTCGCGTCTTGACATTTTTCGGGGGGACACTAGTGTTATTGCTCTGATTGTTTAGACGGTACGGTACGGATGGGAGGGGATCATGAATGTCGGGAAAACAGGCGAGTGTCGGTCGGGGAAGCCGGACAGGTTCTCCGCAAAGTCGCGCATGGCCGTCGGCTGGTCTGCGCTGGGGGCGTTGCTCTGGCTGCTGGCGGGTCCGGCGCAGGCGCGCGACACCAACGAAATCGGGATACAAACTTGACATTTTGGCGGGTGCGGGTAGGTTCTTCGCGCTGGTTCTCCTTGATGGTAGGCGCGGGGGATTGCGAAGGTTTAAACATTGCGGGAAGCGGGGTCGATCCATGGCGGCTTGCGGGAGGGAAACACGATGACAGACGGAAGATGGCGCACGATGGCGGGGCTCGGCGTGGCGACCGTTCTCTTGGTGGCCGGCTCCGGCTGCGCGCCCATGTCGGACGCGCACTTGTACGAGATCGCCGTGCCGGCGGTGGAGGCGGAGGCCACTTTGCCGGAAGGCGCGGTTGCGTTGCCGCGCGAGCAGGCGGAATTTTATGTCGGGAAAAACGCGGCCTGCGTGATTGTGCCCCACGCTCTGGCGGACCGTGACGGCGAAGCGGTGGCGCGCCATACGGTTTGGCTGAAACGGATCGGTACACGATGGGAACTCGACCGCCTGTTTCCGACGCCGGTCTATCCGCCCGCGGACAGGCCATAGCGCCATAATCCCCCGCCCCGGCCATAAATATTAAGGAATATTTGCCAAGGAGGCAAGGCTGTCTGTATGACGCAGAAAAATTCTTTTACCTATCCGCTGGACGCCGCGCAGCAGAAGCGTTTGACGGCGGTGTTTCGCGACGGCAACTATTTGCCGCTGGAAACGCCGCCCCACGCCAAAATCGCCGTGGAAGCCAATGATTGTCGTATTGTGCTCTATAAAAGCGGCAAGTGCCTGATCCAGGGGCGGGGGGCGCACGATTTCGTGCTTTTCACGATGGAACCGCTGGTGTTGCAGTCGGTCGAGCTGGGCTACGAAACGGAGCTGGCGCCCGAGATGGCGACGGCGCACTTCGGCGTGGACGAGAGCGGCAAGGGCGACTTTTTCGGACCCCTGGTCGTGGCCTCCGCCTATGTGGACGAGACACTGTACGAGGCCATGCGCAAGATGGACGTCAAAGACAGCAAGAAAATCACCAGCGACAAAAAAGCGCTGGGACTGGGAAGCGAATTGCGTAAACTGCTGGGGCCGCGGCATACGATCATCAAGATCGGCCCGCAGGCCTACAATCGGCTTTACTCCAAAATGCGCAATGTCAATACGCTGCTGGCCTGGGCGCATGCCCGCGCCATCGAGAACATGCTCGAGCGCGTGCCGGACTGTCCGCGCGCGGTCGCCGACCAGTTCGGCAACGAGCGGCTGATTCGCAATGCGCTCATGAAAAAGGGTCGCAGCATCCAACTGGAACAGCGGCACAAGGCGGAATCCGATATGGCCGTGGCGGCCGCCTCTATTTTGGCGAGGGAAGGCTTCCTGCAGGCGCTGGCCGTCATGAGTCGCGAATACGAGATGGAAATCCCCAAGGGGGCCTCCGCCGCCGTGCGCGAAGCGGCCGTGGAACTGGTGCGCCGCCGCGGGCCGGCCATTCTGTTGCAGAGCGCCAAATGCCATTTCCGCACGACCGACGCCGTGCTGCGGGAGAGCGGCAGCGACCGTTCGGCGCTGGGCCCGGAGGGCGCGGCCGTTTCCGCCCCCTACAAAGGCCGTTTCCGCGCCTCTTGATCCGTACACTTACTTGCACCACTCTTGCTTGGATACGCTTACGCAACACGCTTAAACGAAAGGTTGCGAAAACAGACGGCCGGTTGCCGACAGGAAACGCGGGGAAAATGCGAACAAAACCCGTCAATTCTCATTTTGGCCGCATTGTGTGCGGTCGCGACGAAGCACGACCCTCCAAAACGTTGAATCGCCGTTGTTTCCCGACATGGAGGGACGCGCTCCGTCGCGTCCCCCTTGTGAAATCGGTCAAAATTAGAATTGCTGGTATTCATAGCAAAGCGATCTTCAAAGAAATATCCTATTTTTAAAAGATATGTATCATCATTTCCGCTTGCCGGTCAAGCACCGGAAGTTCTAGCTTTTCAGTCAGACCCGAATGGAGCCAGGCCGTCCGAACCCGCTGGAAAATTTGCGGGTACGCTGGAATAATGGAATAATGGAATAATGGAAGGTTGGAAGGTTGTCATAGTCAAACATTCCCCGAAAGGAAGAGCCATGAAAAACCCGAGCAAGATCAGAGTCACGGTGTGGAACGAGTTTCGGCACGAGAAGAAGAATGCCGCTGTCAAAAAGATCTATCCCGGAGGAATCCACAACGCCATTGCGCGACCGCTGAAGCGCAATGCGGATATGACGGTGCGCACGGCCACGTTGGATCAGCCGCAGCACGGTTTGAGCGAGGCGACACTGCGCAAAACCGACGTGCTGCTCTGGTGGGGTCACGCGGCGCATCACGAGGTGCAGGACGAGGTCGTGCGGAGCGTTCAAAAACATGTGCTGGAAGGCATGGGTCTGATCGTCCTGCATTCGGGACATTTTTCCAAGATATTCAAGGCTCTGATGGGCACGAACTGTTCTCTGAAATGGCGCGAGGCGGCCGAAAAGGAGCGATTATGGGTGGTGGAGCCCAATCATCCCATCGCGGCGGGACTGGGCGAATATTTCGAGCTGCCCAATACCGAGATGTACGGCGAGCGCTTCGATATTCCGCAGCCCGACGAGCAGGTGTTTCTCTCCTGGTTCGAAGGCGGCGAGGTTTTCCGCAGCGGCTGCTGCTGGCGGCGCGGTCATGGACGGGTCTTCTATTTCCGACCCGGTCACGAAACCTATCCGATCTTTCACGACGCGACCGTGCAGCGGGTTCTGGCCAATGCCGTACGCTGGGCGCGTCCGCCCATGCGACGCGCGGATCGCTGTCCCAATACGCCGCCGCTGGAAACCATTGCGCCCAAGGATGCGCAGTTCGGCAAGGCCGGGATTGTGCAGGGTTAGGCCGGTGAGGCTGTCGAAAGGTTGAAGTCGGGAGGATGACGGAGGCCATATCCCGTCATCTTCAAACGTCATTCTTCATTCCGGTATTTTGCGACCTTGTCGACATAGGCCTGGATGTCGCATTTGCGTTGCAGGCCGGCGGCGTTCATGGTACGGGTTTTGCCGAAAACGGGTCGCTCTTGCCAGGCCTGATCGTGCTTCCCGAAAATCCAGGCCGCGCCGGCGTAGGAGTTAGGGTCGCGTCCGTCCAGGAAATAGCGGTTGTTGAGGCTCAGAACGATCTGGAAGGCCTCCTGCGGGCTGCGGGTCCATTCCAATATTTTCTTGCCCCAGTACATGCGCATGTAGTTGTGCATGAAACCGCTTTCACGCATCTCGGTCATGGCCGCGTTCCAGTACGGGTCGCGGGTGCGCGAGAACTCCAGATCCTCCCGAGAGTACAGGGTTGCGCGGCGGTCGCGCGCGTGATGTTCCAGCGTGTGGCGGGCCCAGTCCGGCAGGCAGGCCCAGCGGTCGTAGTCGCGCGTGTACCAGACGAAATTGACGGCCAGTTCGCGGCGGACGATCAACTGTTCCAGAAAAGCCTCTTTCTCGTTCTCCGGCGCGGCGCTCGCGCGGATGCGGTGCGCGATTTCGAGCGCTGATATCTGGCCGAAATGCAGGTAGGGACTCAGTTCGGAGATGCCGTCGGTTTGCGGCTGATGGCTGTTGCGGCCATAGTGGTCGAGTCTCTGCGTCACGAAACGCCGCAGGCGCCGGCGCGCCTCTGCGGCGCCGCCCTTAAAGCGCGCCACTTTGCCTGCGGAGCGGTCGAGGCGCAGCGTGCGCAGCTCCGGCGCACACGGCAGCAAGTCCTTCCATGCTGCGGCGCGAAACGAAGGAAGTCCCGCGCCGGAGACGCCCGCCACGGCCGGCGGCACGGCCGACGGAGCCTGTCCGTGGTCGCGGACCCGTCGGAGCAATTTGGGCCGCAGCGTACGGGCCATGTATTCGGCATGATCCGAGGCGGTTTCGACCGGCACAACGACATCGCTTTCGATTTCCACCACGGCGCACTCGGCTTCCTCGGCGACACGGGCGCGCCATGCGGCCTGATGGCGCAGATAACCGGTATCGCATACGATCAGCGCCGCATGGGCGCCGATGCGCAGCGCGACTTCCGCCGGATCGCCGCGACCGATGGCGGCGGCCAGACCCCGTGCGCGCAGGGCTTCCAGCGTTTCGTCCAGGCCCTCCAGCATGAAGGCGCAATGGCGTTCGTTGGCTTCCGGATAACGGTCCGTCAGACCGAAGACCGCGGCGGGCGGCAAACCGAGTTCGTTGGCGCGCTCGATCGTGTATTCCAGCGCGTGATTCCATTCGGCTCGCTGACTTTGCTGCATCCAGTACAGAACGAAGCGTCCCGCCCGACGCACAGGTTTTCTGTTGAGCGTATGAATGCGAGCGGCATCGATCGGCATGGCGTGACTCCCGTGAATAGACTGTTCCAACCTTTGACGCTACGCATCATTGGAAATCTGGAATCTGATATTTGCGATGCGGGCGCCGCCCTCCTTAGGATTGCATGCATATTTATGAGACAGGACACTAGTGCGAGCCACGCCCGACGGCAAGCGCGAATCTTGCCCAAACCAGTGTATCACCATTCTAGCAGTACAAGATGACGGAATAATGTTACAACAATGTAACCAGCAAGCATTCTATGTACAAAAGTGTATTAATGTTTGCTAGGGGGATGCAAGACTGGACACCGGTGCCTCATATCCTTGTCATCCTTGATGCCTCTCTTAGGGAGCTAGGGGACAAGGAAAGATCAAGGCGAAAGATTAGGGCGAAAGATGAAGGGGTTCGCGTCTTGATCCCTAACGCGGGCCGGAGAATTTATTCTGAAGCAGGCGCTAAACGCCATTTAAGGCCGGAAAACCTTCACTCTTCACCCTTCATCTTTCATCCTTCACCCTGTATACTCCATCACTCCTCACCGGGTTGGCACGGTATGTGCTCAATGCCGTTCGTCCGTTTATCCGCGGTAAACGGACAGGTTGGTAGCGGCGGTTCGAACGGGTCGGCGCCGTTGTTTTTTTACTGGAGCAGGGGAGGATCGGGCGATGAGGCTGTGGCGAAAAGTGGCGGGACTGGGTGTGGCGGCTTGTCTGGCGCCGTGGGTGGCGCGGGCGGCCGAGGCGGAGGCGGCGGTCGCGGTTAAGCCGGAAGATTTGTTGGCCTACACGGTGGACAACTTCTTCGTGTTCCTTTGCGCCGTGCTGGTGATATTCATGCAGCCCGGTTTCGCGCTGGTGGAAAGCGGGTTCAATGCGGCGAAGAACACGGTCAACATTCTGTTCAAAAACGTGATGGATTTGTGCATCGGGGTTGTGCTGTATTATGCCGTCGGCTACGGCATCATGTACGGCGACAGTATTTTGGGCGGATTCATGGGCCGGGGCGGGGTCGGGATCGGAGCGTTGACGGACGCGCCGGCCGGCGGCGTACTGCATCCGCAGTTGGATTTCCTTTTCCAGGTGGCCTTTGCCGCGACGGCGGCTACCATTGTGTCCGGCAGCGTGGCCGGACGCATGAAGTTCAGCGCCTATCTGGTGTACAGCGCGGTGCTGACCGGTCTGATTTATCCGGTTAGCGGATTCTGGAAGTGGGGCGGCGGCTGGCTCGAAACGCTGGGCTTCCATGATTTTGCCGGTTCCCTGCTGGTGCATGCGGTCGGCGGGTTCGCCGGTTTGGCCGGCTCGATCGTCCTAGGGGCGCGCATTGGACGTTTCGGCCAAGACGGCAAGCCGCGCGCTCTGCCGGGTCACAACCTGCCACTGGCCGCCCTGGGCGTCTTCATCCTGTGGGTGGGCTGGTTCGGTTTCAATCCGGGCAGTCAGTTGGTTCTGACGGGGCTGGACAACACGGCGGCCGTGATGCGCATCGCCGTCAACACTCTGCTGGCGGCGGCGGCCGGGGGCATGGTGTCCATGGCGCTGATCTGGAAGGTGCACGGCAAGCCGGAGCTTTCCATGGCGCTGAACGGCATTTTGGCCGGACTGGTGGGCATTACCGCCAACTGCGACCGGGTGGGCAACGGGCAGGCCATTGTCATCGGCGCCGTGGCCGGCGTGCTGGTGGTGCTGGGCGTGAAACTGCTCGACAAGCTGCGCATTGACGATCCGGTCGGCGCCTGGCCGGTGCACGGCCTGTGCGGGGTCTGGGGCGGACTGGCGACCGGCATCTTCGGCGGGGCGCCGCTGGGCGTACAGGCCCTCGGCTCGCTGGTGGTGCCGTTGTGGGCTTTTTCAACCATGTTCGTGCTCTTTACCGTGCTGAAAAAGATCAACCTGTTGCGTGTTTCGCCGGAAGAGGAATTGCGCGGACTGGATATCGGCGAACATGGCGAGGAGGCCTATAAGGGTTTCCAGATTTTCGCCAACGAGTAACGCGACCTGAAAATAACCGATGAACGAAAGGACGATGCAATGAAACTGATAGTGGCTTATATTCAGCCGGAACGTCTCAATGCGGTGAAACAATCGCTCTACGAGCGCGAAGTCTATAAAATGTCGGTGACCAACGCGCTGGGCTGCGGTCAGCAGAAGGGCTATCACGAGTCCTATCGCGGGGTGGATATCGAGGTCAATCTGCTCAAGAAGATTCGCCTGGAAATCGCGGTCAACGACGACTTCGTTGCGGCCACGATCGACGCCATCATCGCCGGCGCGCGCACTGGCAGCATTGGCGACGGCAAAATCTTCGTGCAGGATCTGGACGAGTGCGTGCGCATCCGCACCGGCGAACGCGGGAAGGAAGCCATTGGCTAATGGCCGCCCCGATTTTTGCGGCCATAGATGCGAAGACAGGACTTTGCCGTCCGGGCCCGGCGCCTACGATGTCAAGCTGGTCGGTATACTGGGGATCGCCTTCAAGGGCTAGCGCTCGCTTGTTTTTAACCCTCCGCGCAATGATGCGTGAACCGCTTGTGTTGTGAGGGGGGCTTGCGGTGTGGATGATTCGTTTCATTAACACGGGCAAGATGCCCGTGCCACGGGGGAAGACTTGTTCTGTTTACACGGGCGGGACGCCCGTGCCACATTCAAACAGGGGCGAAACCTGCCTGCTGCGCGGCGGCGCAGGCACGGCGCCCGTGACACGAGGGACGGGGCGGATTCATGACGGAATCGTAGTTTTTTCGTAACCGTTCACGGGGTTAGGAAATGCGCTTTTTTGAGTGCGCGTGCCTGCACGCGCTTTCTGACCCGGAGCCTGCTCCGGGAGAAGGCT
>CAZYAW010000082.1:0-11114 GCA_964646045.1 uncultured Victivallales bacterium
CAACCGGCCAAGTCGAGTTTGCCGAAGTCAGAATGGCCGACCCGGACGCGGACGCGACGGTCGATGTCAGCGCAAAAGGGGAAAACTTGATCAACATTACGCTGCGCGACGTGGAAATGATCCATGTCGTGGACATGTTCACCAAGCTGTCGGGCGCCAACATTCTTTCCGTGCCCAGCAACCTGGTCGGACGCGTGACGGTAAACCTGACCGATGTCGAGTGGAAGCCGGCTCTCGAATCCATTCTGGACATGCACAAGCTGCAGCTCAAGGAAACCATGCCCGGCACCGAAGTTTACAGCATCGTGGTGCGAGATCCCGCCGCGCCGGAACCCATGGACGTAGCCACGGTCTTTCTGCGCTACGCCAAGGTGGCGGACGTTTCACCCGTAGTCAAATCCATGCTCAATGCCGGCGGCACGCTTTCGCCGTTTCCCTCGCGCAACGCCCTGGTGGTGCGCTCGACCCGCTCCAACCTGGCCGACATCCAGAAACTGATCACGGAAATCGACACCTTCCGCGACCAGGTCTTCATCGAGGCCAAGTTCATGGAGATGGACGACAGCGCCATCAAGGACCTGGGCATCAACTGGCAGGTCCTGCAGGGCTACAGCGCCGGCATCGGCAACATGAACTGGCAACTGAACGAACGGCGCGAGTGGGGCCGCACGCAGGACGACAGCGTGCGCCAGTGGGACAACCGCTCGAGCCTGGACGAAATCAATCAGCGCTTCGACATTGACGGCCAGCCCTACGAGGAGTCGACCACGACCTACGAGGAACAGCCGCCCGAATCCGGCAATTGGGTCGGCCAAACGCGCATTACCCCGACACGCGAGCTGCGCGACGGGATCGACCGCGGCAAGGACATTCAGTCGCAGGCGGGCGACACCTTTACGCGGACCATCACCGACCTGCGCTCGGCCATCCTGGGCGCCGACGATTTCAGCATCGTGCTCAGCGCCTTGCAGCAAATCAACGGAGTCAGCGTGGTTTCCAACCCGAAAATCATTGTCTCCAATGAAGAGGACGCCATTATTCACATCGGCCAGACGGAACGGCCGTTCGACGCCGAACTGATTCCGGCCACGGAAACGGCCGACGCCCGCGTCATTTATCGGCCGGGCGCACCCGTCGATTTCGGCGTCAAACTGACGGTGACCCCGACAGTCAACACCATGAGCAACATCACGGTGCGCATCGCTCCCGAGTTGACGCGCTTTGTCCGCGACGACTTCGCCCCGGACGGAAGGACGCGCTATCCCATCGTCGCCACCAAGACCATCCGCACCATGTTCTGTCTGGAAAGCGGCAAGACGGTCGCCATCGGCGGCCTGACGGAAACCGAGGACCGGGACGTTGTCAAGAAGATCCCGCTCCTGGGCGACATTCCCATTCTCGGCAAGTATCTGTTCTCGCACAAAAGCACGAAACGCTCGCAAAAGGAAACGGTTATTTTCGTGACCGTCGGACTGGCACGACCGAATCATATCGAAAAAACGGACGGCTTCCCCGAGGACACGGAGCTGACGCACCGCGAAATCATGCGCAGCGCATTGCGCCGTCAGCAATTCGCGGCCGAACAGCAAAAACTGAAGGAAGATCTGGCCAATGGCGATGCGGCGGCTCGCAGTCGCGCCCTGCGCAAAAAATAGCCTTTGAGCGGATATCGGCGTATGAAATCCATGCCTCGCGAAGCCTGGCGCTACGCCGTTCTGCTGATTGTCCTTTTCGCCATTGCGACGGTGACCGTGCATTCGATTCTCGCCTATCTCAGCGAGGGTCTGACGCGCGAACACTTTAACGTGGTCACCGTCCTGATGTTTTCTCTGACGCTGGGCTTCATGCTCATCGCCGGCGCATTCGGGCTGTGGGCCGTGCGCTTTTCAGCCGAGGCGGAAAGCCGTCGGCGCATCGGGCGTTTTGTCGACGCCATGGACTACCTCAGCGACGGCTTGATCACACTGGACGCCAAAGCCCGCATTCGCGCCGCCAATCCGGCCGCCTGCGAGATGACGGAAAGCGCCTCCCTCAACGGTCGCCGCCTGCGCGAAGTCTTCCCGAGCCTGACGGAGGACGATCGCATGGCCCTGGTCCGGCAGAAAAAACCCTACGAGTGCGAATCTCGGCACAGGAACGCGCAGGGCGTCGAAAGAGTGTATCGCTTTCGCTCCCAGCCTTCGGACGGACTGGCCCTCGTCATGATCAGCGACATCACCGCCATGAACGCGCAGGCGACCCGCAACCGACAGGCGGCCCGTCTACAACTGATCGGCCAGATCGCGCGCGGGGTCGCCCACGATTTCAGCGAACTGCTGTGCGAAGTGTCGGCACAGGCCTCTCTGATCGAACGTGTGCCCGGCGAGTCGGTGGATGCGCAATCGGCCCTGCGGCAAATCCTGCGCAACGCCGACAAAGGCGTACGCCTGGCCGCCCAGTTGCGCGATCTGGCCTATCCCGTTTCTCCGGAAACGCCGACGGACGATTGCGTGGAGTCCCTGGCTCTGGCGGCGGAACGCGTACGCGACAGTCTGCCCGCCGACTGGAAAGTCCAGACGCAATGGCAACCGGTCGGACCGATCGCTCTGACCGGAATTCAAATCGAACAGATTGTAGTGAATCTCGCGCTGCTCGGGGCCGATTCCTGGGGTCGCATTCCGGGCCTGGTACGCATCGAAACCCATGCGCCGTGTCCGCGGGCGACGGACGACGCTCCGTCCACGCCGGCAGGCGCCGTACAGGTCACCGTGCGGCCGCAGGCGGAGTCCAATCTCGCACCCGCCGCGCCGGCCGGCCTGGCCGCGGAAGGCGAATCCGGTGTCATCCTCTCCGTGATTCGCTCCATGATCGCCGATGCCGGCGGCACATTCGACGCAAGGCAGGAGGCCGGGAGCGCCGTCGTCTATCGGATCGGCTTGCCGCCCAGCCTCTTGTCGAACACGACGGACAATGTTCACGCGCCCGTCCGGCATGTCGAAGCGGCGCTGGCGCGCTGGCGCATTCTGCTGGCCCTGCCCGCCCGCCACAGCGCCGGGCCCCTGTGTAAAAGGCTCAAAGCCGTCCAGGCCGACATCCGGGAAACGGACAACGCCATAGCTGTTCTGGCCCAAGCGGAAAAGGATGAAGTTCTGGACGCCATCGTCGTTGACGGCGCTCTTCTTCATCCCGAGACAGAAGGCCTGCTGCGAGCGCTACTCAAGCTGCATCCCGGAGCCGGCATCGTGGCGCTGGGCCGCAACGACGAGAGCGTATGCGCCGCGCTGGCGCAAGATGTCGTCTTTGTCGCGACGCAGAGCGATCCCGATCCCATCCTGCTGGCGCTGGTCGAAGCCAAGAACCTGGCCGCGCACCGCCGTCGCGCATAAAAACAGCTATGGCCGCAAAATTCGGCTGAATTGGCAGAAAGTAGCGCAAGCATCCCTGCTTGTGTAATAAAAAAACGTAACGACTCAGCTGTCCTTGAGAGTGACGAGTTGTTCGGCGCCGCCAACCCTAGGCCCTCCGCAGTATCAAGGTCAATACTTTTGCGCAGGAATTTTTCCAGGATATGCCTGGTGTGTGCCTTCGCGAGCAATTCGGGGAGGCTGTGGCGCAAGGCGCCGGCCACAACGGCCTCGGAAGGAGAACCCGGATGGTGTCAAACCCTGGAAAACCCGCGGACGGCTTTTCAAGGCGGGACACCGGGTTGTCCGACAACCCCGGATGCTCTCAAGGGAAAATGAGAGCCATTTGGAAATCAGGAAAGGAGTTCCAGTTGCCAGGCGCCCGTTTCATCCTTCATCCGCGGGTCGGCTCTGCTATCTGCGGTTACAACAATTCGTTACGGCAAACCTGATGGAGCCTGCGACATCACGAGACCCGACGGAACACCGCACGCGGCCCCCCCATCCGCAACCCTTGGCGGACAGTCCTACCAGACTACCGGATGGCCCTGCCGGCGGAAGGCTTCGATTTCCTCTTCTGTCAGCGAGAACGGATCGTCCGCTCCGTGGCGCGCGGCATATTCGCGCATGCGTTCGATTTGCCGGTCCATCATGCGGTGCGTTTCAATCAGCGGCGGAGCCGCCGGCATCTCGGCCGGCGGCGCGGGCGGCTCCACGATGAAACGCCGTTCCGCGCGTGCCGTACGCGGCAGGCTCGCGACAGCGGCCGCTTCCGCACGACGGCCCGTCGGCCCCGCCCTCTCGCCCGCTGCGGCCGGAACGCGCTCCGTTGCGGACCCGGCAGAGCGGTCGCCGATGAACCCCTGAACAAAAATCGCCAACCCGACCGCGCAGGCCGTGGCCAGCACGAAGGTCGGCAAGCCGCTACGCGCGCGCGGCCGCTCGCCCGAATCTAAAGGTTGTATCACACTCATCCGTCCCACTCCCGCCATTGAAACTGATCGGCCAAGGTCGGGTAATAGGGCGGTGGATCCAGCGTAAAGCGCTGATCGAACACGTAGTTCTTCAAGTACCCCGTTCCCGCCGTGGTGCCGACCGGATTGCGAATCTGATTGACGATACCGCCGTACACATTGAGCGCGCCGCGCTGACCGTGAGAATAGTAATTGTACTCGTCCACCCCGAATCCGCCAGTGCGACAAATGATATGGGCGTAAATATCCACATTGTCCGGCGCGGCGGTCGTGACCCGCGTGTGCCGACCGGCCGTCAGACCCAGCGCATCGGTGGAAGTCGGATCGTTGGTTGGATTGTTGGCGTAGCGAACATGATTGTCCACCAGGATGTCGCGCTCCGCCACCAGAGTCAGCCGCCCCGCCAGACCGTCCGGCGCGCGCACCGCCAGATCCCCCGGCCGGGTGGACTCCGCACCGGTGGTGACCGTCCGCACATAGACCAGACCGTCGGCCGGCACCGGCACCGCCTCGTCCGACCAACTGCGTCGCGCATTGGTGACATACATGACGTCGTTGGAAAGCGTGATCGAGGTGGCGCCGTCCAGCACCAGCGCCGCATCGTCGCGCAAATCGTCGAAGTCTACGGAAGCCATGGTTTCCACGGGTGCGCTAAGCACCAGGCCCTCGTCGAAAATCGGGTTGACCGTGCCGTCCAGCAGCCAAATGCCGGCCGCGCTGCTCCAGGCCCTTTCGAAAAAGCGGGCTTGCCCGAGCGCCGCGATCTGCCATGTATGAAAACGCATTTGCGGTCGGGAATAGACCGGCCCCTCGAACGTTTCGCCGCCCACGATCCACAACTCCAGGGCTTCGTCGTAATACCACAAGGCGTACTTGGCCCAGCTCACCTGGCGCAACCCGCTGATCGTCACCTGCCGCCGTACGCCATCGACCGTGCCGCGCGAATAAATTTTGAACGACTGGTTGCGCAGCGACAGAGGATTCGAACTGGCGCTGATCGCGATATTCGTGCCTTCCAGCGCGATCCACCACTGGCCCACCGCCTTGCCTTGCGGATTGCGATTGTCGTTGGTGATGGCAATCTGCAGGTCGCCGACAAACGTGTAGGTCTGACTGTTCTGCAAGGGATACACCGCTCCGTCGACCAACAGCGTATTCTGCTGTCCCCCGCCTTTGGGCTGGATGTTGACGGTGCTGGCCTCGCCGTTGTAGTCGGCCCGGTTCTGGTGCAAGTCCTCGCGATTGATCTGCGAGCCGTCCGGCAACACGGCGAAGAAGGCGTTGGACGGACTGTTGTTGGGATTGATGTTGATGGCGCCCTCGAGGGTGGAATCCGCTTCTTCCGACTCGATCAGCAGGTTGACCCGGTACTCCGAACCGTCGATCGAGCCCTCGATCATGGCCGGCAGCGCGCCGCCGTTGGCAATGTAGGAAGCCGCCCGCTCGGCGCCCGCTTCCGCAATGTAGAAGGCCTTCTCCACCCGCAACTGATCCTGGGCGGTACGCAACCGGGCCCCCATGGCCGACACCATCATGGCCGCCACAACGGCCGCCAGCAGCGTGAAGGCGAGAACCATGATCAGCGCCGAACCGCTCTGTCTGTCCTTATAGGTTTTCATGGTCGCCCCTTAGGGTTAATTTCTGAACTGAACCTCCGTTGTCACGGTGCGCGAAGCGCGGAATATGCCGCGTTGACGATCCACGCGCAATATGCACAGCGCGGATTTGACATGGCCCAGCGTATTGGTGCCGAGAACGATGTCGAAATCGGCGATGTTGCGTCCTTCCGCCCGATTGACCGGCAGAAACAGCAAATCGCCCTGTGTCCGGCGAAAAACCACGCTGTTGGTCTGCCCGGTTCCGATCACATACGACAGCGCCCAGCCGTTGGCGTTGGTGGCCACGGCAATGGTGTCGGCCGTCGCGGCCCGCAGGCCCCGCTGTTCCCCTGTGCCGTACACCACCCGATGCATGGCCGCGTTGGCGTCGTAGTCGGCCTCCATGCGGATTTCAGCCTTGCGCCAGATGCGCTGATGCAGCGAAAAGGTGGTCACGGCGCCCGCCATGACCATGGTCGCCACCAGCGAACCGATCAGGACTTCCACCAGCGTAAAGCCCGCGCGCGCCTCTAACCCAAGGGCTCTTCCCTTCATAACTCGCACCTCGTCGTTCGTCATTCTGCCGTTTTCCGCCGTTGGCGCCGCTTCCCTATCTTGAACCCCTTCCGGACAGGGCCGCCCGAAACGCCATTCCGCCAATCTCTCGACGATCACTGGATCGGTCACGGATGCAGAGTTCTGCTGAACGAAGTGGTCAGCGTCACCACGTTGCTGCCGGCACGCACCGGATCGTTCCAGAACACGGACATGACAATGTCCTTGGTCAGGCTGTCCACACTGCTCACGGTATAGACCCCGATATTGCCCGCCAGCGTATGCGTGCCCGCGGCCAGCGCGGAGGAATCGAAACTGAACGTGCCCAGTTCCTCCAGCGCCGCCCGCGCGGTGTGCATGGCATCCAACTGCCGCTCGGCCATGGCGGCCGTTTTGTTGGCCGTGATCATCGTATGCGCCATCGCCGTCAGGCCCACAATCAGCAGGGCGCTGGCCACCATCGCCTCGATCAGCGTAAAACCCGCCGACCGCCCGCGCCGTTGGCGCACAGCGTCCCGTCGCGCTCCGACTGCGGTACCCGTCCGCCCCGGTTCCGCAACGCCCGTGCTCTCATTGAATATCCCGGCATTCATCGGATTCCCCCAAGTACAAGAGAAGCATAAACCGTTCCAGTCCGTCAGAACCACTTCCCATGCAAGGCAGACATCATGCTTAATACGTCTTTCCATGTCAACGCCTTAATCCTAATGGCCGTAAAATATGGATATGGAATGATGGATAACTGGCAAGACGGAATACCGGATGCCAAACGCAGCAATTCGCCTTGTTCGCAATTATGAGAAAATAGTCGTTCAAAATTGACAAGGACTGCCGTCGGCAAGTCAGGGAGCACGGCATGCGAAATTCAGACTTCCCGACCTCGCAGGAATATGCTTTGGCACATTTTTACATCGTGGCACGGGCATCTTGCCCGTGTTTTCTCGAAATATTTCATGGGCGGGACGCCCATGCCACTAAGAATGTGCCAGTTATTTTCCCGAAAACAGCCCGATTTGCCTGTCGAAATCAGGAAGTCTGAAATTGCAGCCTACCTGCTTTTTTGGGGCTGGACTGACAGCGGCATTTATGCTCCACTGATCGTCATGTTAATGTCCGGGCAAAAAGCCAGAGCCGCCGCACGACCGATTTTGTCATGGGCGCTCCTTTTTTTGAGCGGTTTGAGCTGCATGCGAGAGGAACGTCTCGCCGTGCCAAATAACGTTGCGCCCAGTCCAAAATATCGCAGAATATCCGCCGCCCAGGCACGAGAGATCATGCGGGATCATCCTGCGGCAATCATTCTGGATGTGCGAGCGGTATTCCCTACCCCGTCAACGGACGATAGCGCATGCGGCGGGGTCCGGCGTCGGGCTGACGCGAGCGCCATTCGTGATAGGCCTGATAGTTGCCTTCAAACCAGACCACCCGACTGTCGCCTTCGAACGCCAGAATATGCGTGGCAATGCGGTCGAGGAACCAGCGGTCGTGCGAAATCACCACCGCGCAGCCGCCAAACTCCGCCAAACCGTCCTCCAGCGAGCGCAGCGTGTCCACGTCCAGATCGTTGCTCGGTTCGTCGAGCAACAGCAGGTTGGCCCCCGTACGCAGCAATTTGGCCAGATGCACCCGATTGCGCTCGCCGCCCGAGAGAATCCCCACCTTCTTCTGCTGATCGGCGCCGCGAAAATTGAAGCGGGCGCAATAGGCCCGACTGTTCATGCGCGTCCCGGCAATGTCCATGCTTTCCTCGCCGCCGCTGATTTCCTCGAAAACCGTACGGTCCGCGTTCAGGGCGTCGCGGAACTGATCGACATAGGCGATGTCCACCGTGTCGCCGATGCGCAATTCGCCTGCGGTAGGCGTATCGCGTCCGGCCATCATGTTGAACAGCGTCGTCTTGCCCGCGCCATTGCCGCCGATGACGCCCACTATGCCGCCGCGCGGCAGCGAGAAATTGACTTTGTCCATGAGCAGCCGCTCGCCGAAGGCCTTGGTCAGATCGACCGCCTCGACCACGCGGTCGCCCAGTCGGCGCCCGTGCGGAATGCGAATCACCAGATTCTCCTCGCGCGCGTCGTAGGCTTGCGCGGCCAGATCCTCGTAGCGCCGCAGCCGAGCCTTGTTCTTGGTCAGGCGCGCCGAGGCGTTCATGCGCACCCAGGCCAGCTCCTGGTTCAGCAGCTTCATGCGCGAAGCGCCGGCCTTGCGGCCCTGCTCCGCCAGCGTCTGCTTCTGCTCCAGCCAGGCCTCGTAGTTGCCCTTGTAGGGATAGGCGCGTCCGGCTTCGATCTCCAGAATCCATTCCGTAACGTTCGACAGAAAATAGCGGTCGTGCGTCACGACAATCAGCGTACCCTTGAATCGTTTGAGGTGCTCCTCCATCCACGCCACCGAATCGGCGTCCAGATGGTTGGTCGGTTCGTCGAGCAACAGCGCGTCCGGCTCCGACAGCAACAGACGGCACAGCGCCACTCTCCGTTTTTCGCCGCCCGACATGCGCCCGATTCTGGTCTCGCCCGGCGGCACGCGCAGCGCCTCCATGGCCACCTCCACCTGATGATCCAGCTCCCACAGGTTTTCGCGGTCGATGCGTTCCTGCAACTCGCCCAGTTCATGGTTCAGCGCGGCCGATTCGTCCTCGCTCAAATCGTCGCCCAGCCGTTCGCAGATCTCGTCGTAGCGGGACAGCCGCGCCCGTTGGGCGGCCACCCCTTCGCACACCGTCTCGGCCACCGTACGTTCCGCGTCCAGATCCGGCTCCTGCTCGAGGAAGCCGATTTTCATGCGCGGCGCGCGATAGACATCGCCGGTCACTTCCCGGTCGAGCCCCGCCATGATGCGCAGCAAACTCGACTTGCCCGACCCGTTCGCGCCGATCACCCCGATACGCGCGCCAAAGAAAAAGGCCAGATTGACATCCTCCAGAACCTTTTTGGCATAGCACTGCTTGCTCAAACCGCTCAACTGAAACGCGTATTCACCCGCCATAATCCCCGCCTTTTCCGCAATGCCACGCTGTTCCCCAAGGCGGGCTGCGCCCGCCTGTCCTTGTCTGCCTGCGGACACGCACAGGCTGGTATCCCGAATTTCAGATTTCAAATCTCCAACGATGCGACGCATACCCGTCGCCTCTCACGACGAAACAGTCGAAGAAGTCACCCGCCCGATTTCACGACCACTTTCCTATCCGTTTTCCCGGGAACATGCCAGCCTCTTTTTGCGACAACGGAAATACGCGCTTGATATAGCGCAGCCAATCCCGTACAGGACAAAGGCATGCCTCTCGCCTGGAAAGGAAAACAAAGGAGCCTCATGCATCCCATCCCGCTTACGCCGCGTATGGCCGGACCGTACAAACGCATCATCGACATGGCCGCCATCGACGATCCCGTCATCAAGACGGCCGCAAAGCCGCAAGTGGTGGACCATTGCTTTTTCCGCGCGGCGAACGGAACCTGGCAGGCCTGGGTCCAGATACGCGACACCACGCTCGGCCGCGTCTTCACGCGCTGGGAACAGGCGGGCCGCTTTACGGATGCGACCTGGGAGTACAAGGGCGTCTGCTGGACGGCGGACAAAAACGCCGGCGAAAGCGTGGGTACACCCGCGGCGGCAAACGTCATTCAGGCGCCTTATGTGTTCGCCGAGCGGGACCGCTATCTGCTCCTGTATGGCGGCGGCCCGGTCGATCCCCAGGACACGACGCGACAGATCTGCATGGCCGAATCGCGGGACGGCATCCTGTTTGAACGCCGCCAAGACGAACTCGGTCGCAGCCGCATCGCGGTGGGACCGCGCCACTGTGCCGACGCCTTTCTGCTGAAGCACGGCGCCGAGTACTACCTCTACACATGCTGCGCCTATTACGATGTCGGCGGCGCGCAATCGGCCTTGACCGTACGCCGGTCGTCCGACCTGACGCGCTGGTCCGAACCCGCGGTGGCGCACGCGGGGGGCACATGCGGAACGCATACGCACTCGAGCCAGTCGGAGTACGTGATCTTCCGCGACGGCTACTTCTACCTTTTCGTCATGGGCTGGTCGAACGAGATGAAGACCGCCGTCTATCGCTCGACCGACCCGACGGATTTCGGGAAAGGCGACGACAACCTGGCGACCGTGCTGCCGGCCTCGGCGGCGGAAGTCGTCCAGGACGGCGAAAACGGCTACATCTCCAGCCTCATCGTTCCGGGATACGACGGCGTACAGGTGGCGCCCATCGAGTGGCGCGAGGAAGCGGCAGAAGGTTCGAATCGCAAAAAATATTGAACCACGGAATACACGGATCGGAGCTTTCCGCTCAGTTCTTCGTTTCCGTGCAATCCGTGTAATCCGTGGTTACATTATTTTCAACCTCTCTGCGCATGTCCGTTCCGTAGCAGACAGGCGGGCGAAACCCGCCTTATGCCCTTTGCTGCGAACGGACAACTCGCCCAACTCCAATCGTCAACGCAAAATGGGTTTCTACCATCGTCGGGATCGTAATGGAATCACAAAAAAATGTGGTAAGCGTTCACGGTTCAGCGTTCACGGTTCACGGTTGAAAAAAAGAATGTGACAATGAAAATTGAGCGTTTTGAAGATATAGAAGCGTGGCGGCTTGG
>CAZYAW010000083.1:0-9776 GCA_964646045.1 uncultured Victivallales bacterium
TCGAGGACAAAGAAAACCGCGGGGGGAGTGTGTCTTCTTCCGCAGGCAAAATGGGGAAAATGGCGAAAAACATGTTGCGAAAACGAAAAGGGAGGTGCAGTATCGGAGAAAATTGAGAAACTTGGCGAAACGAAGCGTGCTCATCGGAAACGTCCGGCGATGATCGCGGAAATTACGGTTCCGGACGGAAAACCAGGCGTGGCGGGAATCCCCGTCACGGATTCAGGAGCTTGTTTCGGGAGTAGGCGAACTGAGGACGAATGCAGGGAGGGTTCTGTAATGCCGTTCACCTAAAAAAGCGACGGGGAAGAAGGTTGCCGGGTGAAAGCAGGGGTGGCAGGGAAGCCTGTCATGGATTCAGGAAAATCGAAAGGGATCAAGAATGAAATCAAGCAAAAGAACGGTGACAGCGACGTTGGCGACGACTTTGATGGCCGTCTCGCTGAGTATGGGCGCACAGGCGACCGAGTCCGCGCCAGAGCAGCAGATCATGGCAAAACTGAGGAAAATCACCATTAAGCAACTGAACTTGCGTCAGACGCCGTTGAAGGACGTCGTGAGCCATCTGCAAAAAAGCGGCATCGATAACGATACGGCAGACGTTCCTAAAGATCAAAAAGGCGTGCGCATAGTCCTCAAATTGAAGGAAGGCAGCAGACAGGCGGACATACCGGTATCATTCTCCGCCACGCACATATCTCTGTACGACGCCCTGACAACGGCAGCGGAAATGGCCGGTCTCAAGTTGGTCGTTGGCAAGGATGGAGCTATGCTAATGCCCTTCAACGAAGCTGAAACACCCCTCGTCACAAAAACCTACAAGGCAGATCCGGTGTTCCCCAAAGCGGTTCGCCAATGGAACGCGGGGTTGAGACAAGGGGGCAACCAGGCCGAGCGCCGCCCTCCGGCGAGCGATTCCGATGAATTGAAAGAGTTTTTTGGCAGGCTGGGCGTTTCATGGCCGGAAGGTTCCTCGATTGACTACCGTGCCGCCGAAAAAAAACTGGTTGTTTCCAACGAATCCCAAAACATAGCCCGCATGGAGGCTATTATGGAAGAATTCAAGGTGGTTCCGGCAGAAGAGGGCAAGGGAAAACCTGTTGCGCCTCAAGAGAAACAGCCGAAGAAAACGGGGCGGCCCCGGAAATAGGCGTCGGAGATAATGGCCGTATTTCGTGGATACATCGAAGCGGATTCAGAGTTTGCCGACGATTTCCTCGAGGATGTCTTCCGTGGTGATGAGGCCCGTTACCTTTTTGTCCGCATTGACCACCAGGCACAGGGGCTGGCGTCCGCGCCGCAGGCGCGGGAAGATGTCGTCGACGGGCATGGTTTCCGGGATGCGCAGCGGGGGGCGCGCGAACGATCCGACGGTCGCGTCCCGGGCCGCGGCGCGACCGTCCTGCGCGAGAACCTGAAACACATTGACGATGCCGACGTATTCGCCCGATTGCGGGTCCACGACCGGCATGCGCGTATAGCCGCTGTTGCGGGCCCGCTCCAGAAAAGCGGCAATCGGCATGTTGGCGGGCGCCGTCACTACGGCGGGGAGCGGAACCATGATGTCGCGGGCGCGTTTGTGCGAAAGCTCGAAGACGCGATGGATCATGATGCGCTCGTCCTGCGACAGTACGCCGTTCTGCTCGCCCTCGTGCACCAGCGTTTTGAGGTCGTCGCGCGTGACGAAGGGGGCGCGCCGGGCCAGGTCGATGTTGCGGCCGGGGGTCAAAAGGCGCGACAAACCCAGAACCAAAGACGCGGCTGGACGCAGAATGCGTTCGACGGTCCGGAAGGTGCGGGCGAAGCGCCGACAGCGGTAGTAGGGCCGGGCGTGAAACCAGGCCTTGGGAATGTATTCGCCGAAAAGCAGAACGAGGGCGGACATCACTCCGGTCGAAACGGCTTCGCCCCAGTGCCGGAAAATAGAGACGAAATAGCCGGTGGCCAGAGTCGACATGAGGACGAGACAGAGATTGTTGCCGACCAGGATGGCGCCGATAAAGCGGTCGGGGTCGTCCAGCAGGCTCTGCAGTATTCTGGCGGATTCGGAGCCCTGTCGGACATAGTGTTTCAGTCGCATGCGGTGGATGGATATCACGCCGGTTTCCATCCCCGAAAAGAAGGCGGAGCCGATCATGCCGAGCAAAATGAAAAGCCATTGAAAACTTTGCATCGCTATACTTCTTCCCGTCCGAAAACGTCCTCGACGGGCTCGGGCGGTTCCGCCAGTTTTTCCAGCAGCACCTGCGTGACTCTCTGCTTGCGCACCCGCTGGACGGTGGCGCGGCAGCCCTGCGCAACGACCGTCTCGCCGGCTCGCGGGATGCGCTCGGCCTGAGCGGCGACCCAGCCGGCAATGCGGTCGGCGCCGTCGTCTTCCAGATGCATGTCCAGTTCGTAGTTGATTTCTTCCAGACTGGTTTTGCCGTCCACCAGCCAGCGATCGGCGCCGAGCGGGCGGATGTCCGGTTTTTCCTCGCCGAATTCGGAACCGACGTCGGGAACGATCTCCTCCAGAATGTCGCCGCGCGTGATCAGTCCGGCGGTTCCGCCGAATTCGTCGGCTACGACGGCGACGCGCTGTTTGTCCTTCTGAAACTGACGCAACAGCGTGTCGAGCGGAACGGTTTCCGGCACGAAACGGGCCGGCAGGGTATGGGGGCGTAGGTCTTTGCGGTCGGCCAGCAAATAGCCGCGCACGTCCAGAAAGCCCTCGATATGATCCAGCGTGCCCCGATAGAGCGGCAGATAGTGATAGTGCGCCAGCGCGGCAATGCGGGCGCTTTCCTCGGGAGCGTCTTCCAGATCGATGCCTTCCAGATCCACGCGCGGGGTCATCACGTCGCGCGCCTCGATGTCTTCCAGCCCGATAATGCCGTCCACCATGTTGCGCTCGTCCTTGTCGAGCACGCCCTCCTCCTCGCCGACTTCGACCACCGTCAGAATTTCCTCTTCGGTGAGACGCCGGTCGGCCCCGCGCAGGTTTTTCTGGAAAAGGCCGGCCGTTTTCTCGAGCAGAAAGCGGAAGGGGGTGAACGCCGGGATGAGAATGCGGAAAATCCCCGAGTATTGGATCGCGAGGTATTCGGCATGACGCATGGCCAGGCGCTTGGGCGACACTTCGCCGAAGATCACCAGCAGAAACGTCATGACCGGGACGGAAAGAGCTTCGGGTCGGCCGGGAAGGACGCGGCGGGCCAGCGCGTAGCCGACGGCGACGGCGGCAATGTTGACCAGCGTGTTGCCGATGAGAATGGTGGAAAGCAGCGGCATGGGTTTGCGTAGCATGCGTTCGATGCCGGCGGCGGCATCCGCGTGGCGCTTGCCGATGCGTCGGATCTGGATGGGGTTCAGCGAAAACAGCGCCGTCTCGGCGCTCGAGAAAAAGGCGGAACTCAGCAGCAGAAACAACAGCAGCAGCAGGAGAGGTAGGAGATTCGGCAAAACGTTCATGAGGGGTCGGAGGCCTTCGCTTCATGGATCGTCAGTTTGGTGCGGTGAATGGCCGGGTAGCTTTGCACTTCCATGTCCTTGATCATCCAGCGTTCGTCGATCTTGCGCACGCTGCGCACCCAGAGCCGGCGCAAACGGCGGCCGGCGGCGTCGAAGCCTTCCGCCTGCAGCAGCATGCGGTGCTTGTTTTCGATCCACAGGCGCACTTTGGCGTAGTCTTGCTTCGAGGGCGGCTCTGCCGTTGCCGGGCGCGCCGGCGCCGGAATTTCCACCACGTGACAGCGATAGCCGCGGACGCGTTCGCTGCCGGTGATCTTGCCGCCGGGCCACCACAGGAAGGAGAGCGACAGATCCATCCAGCTCAAGTCCGTGCCGTGCATGGAGGCGTACAGATCGGGCAGCGGATGCTCTGCGAGGGGATCGCCCTTGCGATAGCGCCAGAGCGCGGGGCGACCGCGCTGACGGACGAGACGCATCTCCTCGATCGGTTTGCCGCTTCGCTCGCCCAGAATGACATAGCGGGCCGTGGAGGGTTCCGCGCCCCAGTGCACGTGCATCTCGAAATCGCGTTCGGTCACTGCAATGCCGCGCCGTCGTCGTACCCAGAAGCTGCCCTTGATGTGCAGCGGTTCGCGCGGCAGGGTGGCGACCACGCTGTGCATCAGTTCTTCGACCGAGACGGGACCGTCGTCCTCGTCGCCGTCCGCGCCCGCCTGGGACAGGAACACTGACGGTCGCGGTAATGGATCGGCATCCTCGCCTGCGGCGTCGTCTCCGCGGGCCAGGTGCGTTATCGCCAAAAAAACCGCTATGGCGTATCGAAAGTTCATAGGTGAATCGCGTCGTCGAAGATTACAGTTCTTCGATGGCGATCAGCGGCTCTCCTTTTTTGACGGCCTGTCCGTGCTGGGCCAGCACGTTGACAATGCGGCAGCGGACCGGGGCCTTGATTTGGTTGAACAGCTTCATGGCTTCCACAATGCAGACCGGCTCTCCGGCGGCGACGGTGTCGCCCGCCTTGACCAGCGGCGGCTTGCCGGGTCCGGACGAGAGATAGAAGGTTCCGTTGAGCGGCGCCTTGACCGAAGAGCCTTCGGCAACCGGCTCCGCTTCCGCACGGGACGTTTCCTCGTCCGGGACGGACGGCTCGGGCTCGACCGCCGCCGCGCGGTCGGGCAGCGCCGCATCCGCTTGCGGCGTCACCGTGCTGCGCACGCCGTCGGCCTTGAGGCTGAGGGCCAGGTCGTTGCGGCGGATGGTGACTTCCGAAAAATTGAGCCGGCCGACACGATCCATCAGCGAACGGATTTCCGCGTAGTCGTGATCGGAGAGGAACGGCTTGGCCGCCGGGGCGGGAGCGGACGGGCTCGCAGACGGCGGAGCATTCTCCTTCTTGCGTTCGAGATCGGCGGGGATCGGGGGCCGCTCTTCGGTGGGCAGCGCGCGCCAGCGGAAATATTCCATGGCCGGTTCCGGGAAAATGCAATAGGCAATGATGTCTTCTTCGGCGTTAATCAGCGTGGGATCCTCGATTTCCAGTGTCACCTTGGGCAGGATGGGCTCCAGCAGGTCGGCCGGACGACAGGTGATGGGCTTCTCCTTGCCCAGGATTTTGCGGGCCACCTTGGGATCGATGGGGGCGGGCGACTTGCCGTACAGACCCTTGACGTAGTTGCGGGTCTCCTGCGGAACCATGGCGTAGCGCTCGCCGGCCAGCACGTTCATCACCGATTGCACGCCGACGATTTGACTGGTGGGCGTCACCAGCGGGGGATAGCCCAGGTCGGCTCGCGTACGGGGCAGCTCCGCCAGCACTTCCGGCAGCCGATCCAGCGCGTCCTGCTGCTCGAGCTGCGAGCGCAGGTTGGAGATCATGCCGCCCGGGATGTGGTGGATCAAAATTTCGGGATCGATCGGATTGAGCGGCTGACTGCTCAACTGGCGCTGCGGCGCGAGATCGGTGAAGTGCTTGCAGATCTTGCGCAGCGCGTCCCGATCCAGGCTGGCGTGGTAGGAGGTCTCGTCGAAAATGGAAACCATCGTTTCGGCCGCCGGCTGCGAGGAGGACCCGGACATCACGGAAATGGCGCAGTCAATGGCGCCGGCCCCGGCCCGCACGCCCTCGACATAGGTGGCTACCGCCATGCCGCTGGTCGCGTGACAGTGCAGTTGAATGGGGACCTTGACCCCGGCGACCAGGGCCGAAACGAGCTTTTCGGCGGAAATCGGCGACAGGATGCCGGCCATGTCCTTGATGCAGATGGAGTCCACGCCCATTTGCACTTGTTCGCGGGCGATCCGCACGTATTCCTCGACCGTATGGACCGGACTGATCGTATAGCAGAGCGTGCCCTGGGCATGGCCGCCGTGTCGCTTGACCGCCTTGATGGCGTATTCCATGTTGCGGTTGTCGTTGAGGGCGTCGAAAATGCGGAAAATATCCATGCCGTTGCGGCAGGAGAGGGCCACGAAACGATCCAGCAGATCGTCGGGATAATGCTGGTAGCCCAGAATGTTCTGGCCGCGCAAAAGCATTTGCAAAGGCGTCTTGCGGGCGCGCGACTTGATCAGCCGCAGGCGTTCCCACGGATTTTCGCGCAGGAACCGCAGGCACACGTCGAACGTGGCGCCGCCCCAGACTTCGAGCGAATAGAAGCCCGCCGCGTCGATGGTGTCCAGAACGCCTACGATGTCGCGCGTACGCATGCGGGTGGCCCAGAGCGACTGATGGGCGTCGCGCAGGGTGGTGTCGGTAATGCGCAGCGGGATGCGCCGCGCTCCCGCTCCGGCGTTTCTGGCGGGCTTGACAGTCGTCTTCGCGCGTGGTTTTCTGTCTGGCATACAAGTCCTCCCGGGCCTGTTAGACTCTTCCGTTGCGAGATGCGACGTTTATGCTTCGCATCTTTATTCTTATGAATCAGGATTTCGCAAAGCGATGTTTGATCTGTTCGGTTCGCGTGTATTTGTCGTAGCGCGCATCCACGAGCTTGCGCCGGGAATAGCGCGCATACTTCTTCAGGCGTCGCAGCAGGGCTTCGCGTACGGCGGCCATGGTGGCGGCCGGATCGCGATGCGCGCCTCCCGTCGGCTCCGGAATGATTTCGTCCACAATGCCGAGTTCATGCAGGGAGTCGGCCGTGACTTTCAGGGCGGCGGCCGCTTCCGGCGCGCGGGCTTCGTCGCGCCACAGAATGGAGGCGCAGCCTTCCGGCGAAATTACGGAATACACGGAATGGGCCAGCATCATGACCGTATCGCCCACTCCGATGCCCAGCGCGCCGCCGCTGCCGCCTTCGCCGGTCACCAGCACGATGATGGGCACCTCGATCAGCGACATTTCCATCAGATTGCGCGCGATCGCTTCCGCCTGGCCGCGGGCCTCGGCGTCCACGCCCGGATAGGCGCCCTGCGTGTCGATGAACGCCAGGATCGGCAGCCGATATTTTTCCGCCAGTTTCATGATGCGCAGGGCCTTGCGGTAGCCGTCGGGTTTGGCCATGCCGAAATTGCTTTCGACATTCTCCTCGATCGTACGGCCTTTGCGATGACCGATCAGCGCCACGCGCCGGTCTCCAATGACGGCCAGGCCGCCGACGAGGCCGCGATCGTCTCCGAAACAGCGGTCGCCCCGCAATTCGATGAACTCCGAAAAAATGTTGTCGATGTAGTCTTGCAGAATCGGGCGCTTGGGGTGCCGGGCGATTTGCACGATTTGCCAGGGCGTCAGCGAGCCGAACAATTCGCGCTCGAGCGCGGCCTTGCGCTTACGCAGCGTCTCCAGTTCCGGATTGGCGGCGGCGGTCCGTCCCGCAGCGTCCGCTTGCGTCATTTGCGCGATTGCGGACTCGACCGCCTCCAGTTCCTTTTCCATGTCGGGCTTGACGTCCGCAGTCATTAGCGCCTCCAGTATTGCAAAATGCGGGACAGAGTTTTTCGCATGTCGCGCCGCTTGACGATCATGTCAATGAATCCGTGTTCCAGGAGGTATTCCGCAGTTTGGAAGCCGGCCGGCAGTTTCTGGCGAATGGTTTTTTCGATGACGCGTCGTCCGGCGAACCCGATCAGAGCCTTGGGTTCGGCGATATGAATGTCGCCGACCATGGCGAAACTGGCCGAGACGCCGCCCGTCGTGGGATCCGTCAATACAGAGATGTAGGGAATGCCGGCCCGGTTCAGACGCGCGACGCCCGCGCAGGTCTTGGCCATTTGCATCAGCGAGACGATGCCCTCGTGCATGCGGGCCCCGCCGGACGCGCAGAAAACGATGTAGGGACGCCGGTGCCGCAAGGCGAATTCCGCGCCCAGCAGAATCTTCTCGCCGGTCCCGCTGCCTAGGCTGCCGCCCAGAAAGCGGAAATCCATGACGGCGACGACCACGGGCTGATCGTCGATCTTGCCGGCTCCGGTTACGACCGCTTCGTTCATGCCCGTCTTAGCCTTGGCCGCCTCGGCTTTGGCCACGTAGGTGCCTTGCGTATCGGCGAAGTGCAGCGGATCGGAGATGGTGATGTCGGCGTTGAACTCGCGGAAGGAGCCGCTGTCGAGTGTAATCGTCAGTCGTTCGCGGGCGGAGAGGCGTTCGTGAAAGTCGCATTTGGGACAGACTTTCGGGCCGGCATACCATTCGTCGCGGTGGATGTGCGTCTTGCAGGCCGGGCAAACGACCCACAGACTGTCGTCTGCTTGCGGACCGATTTTTCGCTTCGATTTCCCTTTAAACCAAGCCATAACGGGCTTTCTCCCTGTTGCTTGAGTGACCGCCGGTACGACGGCGTTGGTTTAAATGCCGATGTTGGCCAGCATCTCGCAAAGACCGCTGACGGTCTGTACCAGGCGCGGATGAGTTTGCTCGAACTCCTCTACGGAGCCAAGCAGACCTTCCTGCGCCTCTTGCCGCGACTTTTCGTCACCGTCGCGACGCAGCGCCTCATGGGCCGCGGCATGCGCGAAATCGACGATGCTTGCGGCCTTTTCCGGATCCGACCCCGCCAGAGGACCGGTTTCCGCGCGCAGCGAGGTTGCCAGCTTCAGCAGTTCGTCGCGCTGCGTCTCCGGCAGCGGCGCCTGTCGAATCTTCTCTTCCAGGCGGGCGAGATTGTTCTCCATGGTATTCCCTAGACCTCTACAGCTTGTCCACGTGCTTGATCGCATCGGCGACCGGCAGTTTGTACTCCGTGCGAATCACGGAACCCTGTAGAACGATTTTCAGACCCTGCAAAGCCTTGAGCGCCTCCGGGTTTTCGGCCTGCATCATGGTCATCATGCCTTTAAACCCCTCGATCTGCGCATGCAGTTGCTGCGCAGTCTCCGCATTGGGCGCCGTCAAAGACATGCCGAAATTGAGGTTGCCGCCGGTTTCGGCCAACGCGAATTGCAGACCTTCCAACTGCGGCCCGTCCGCCGTCTTCATTGGCGCCATGTTGGCCGCGCCGAAAAGCATCGCATGGCTCTGCACGGTTTTGAGCGCTTGCAGAAGTTTTGGGTCCGACAGGGGCGCCTTCTTGCGCCCCATCACGTCGAGCGCGTTCTTGACCGCATCCGCCGTGTCTCCCATAACAATGGTGTTGGCGGAAAAGGCGGCAAAGCCGTCCGACGCTTTCGACTGAGCAAACATGCCCGCCATCGGATTGCCCGGCTCCGCAACCGTTTTCTTGGCGTCCGTCGCCTGCCACTGATGGATGGCCGTAGCGCCGTGCTTGTGCTCGCGATAGCCATTCATGCCCTTGACCACGCCCGTGAGCGACGCGGGATCGAATTTCCCGTACACGATGACGGTCGCGTTGATATTCAAATCGTTCGCGTTTTCCGCAGCCGCTTTCTTCCCGTAAAACGTCACGCCGGTCACGTCCTTGCGCGGATCGACCTTGAACTTTTGCTGAAATTCCTTCAGATTTTGCAACCCTTTTTCCGACTGGTCCAAATGGCTGGACATCTGTTTGCCGACGGCGCTTTGGAGCAGTTTTCCGGCATCCAGATGTACGACCCACTGGGCGTCCGCACCCACATGCCCGGGCAGGAACGACTGACTCCAGGCCGGCAGCGCCAGCGCCATGACGACGAGAATACTAGCGGTCCCGCTTGCTTTCATTGTCTTTTCTCCCTCTGTTGGTTGCGGCAGCCGCCCGGTGCAGATTGGCGTTGCCAGGACGAGATTTCCCAGTCGTAAAACGGCACCCTCGCACATTGGCCCCTGTATGGCAAGTTTTTTTTGTCGCTTCCCTATTCGCAGCGAAAAGCAGGTCGGGCATTCCTGCCCGACCCCGAGGCGTTGGAGGGTCAGCCAGGAATGGCCGACTTACCGAGGCTTCCCGAGCAGTTACGTT
>CAZYAW010000084.1:0-17859 GCA_964646045.1 uncultured Victivallales bacterium
CTGAACATCGGCGAGGGCGGCGACATGCTGCAACCCATGGCCATTGGGGCCATCGGCGGTCTGCTCCTTGAAATGCCCGTGGCACTGTTGCTGATGCCCTGCCTCTATACGCTGACCGCGCGGCAGGTTGCGGCTAAACCGTGACGCCACGACAAAGGTTCGATCCGCGAGTTCGATATCGCTGGCCACCGTCATGTTAGATGATATCGTTGTCCGGCGCGCTTTCGATGGCGGCGTCATACGAGTCATGTATGGATTCCGGCGCGATCGCCAAAACTCGGTTGCCCAAAGCGGCAATGGCCCATGCCCCGGTGGGCGCTGTAACGACGATGCTCAATACCGCCACAGCCAGGATAATCTCGCCGGGCCCGGTTTCCATGCCTGCCGCTCGCATGGCCATCAGCGGAGCGGAACCGATCGCCGCCTGTACTGTGGCCTTGGGCGAGTAGGCCACAACGACAAACCAACGCTCCTTGAGATTCAGGCGGCTTTGCGCGAGGCAGGCGAATACGCCGGCGCTGCGAGCGACCAGCCCGACGATGACGATGGCCAGACCTGCCAGCCCGGTTTGCCACGCAACGCCGATATTCACCTGTGCCCCGACCATGGAAAACAGAGCAATTTCGGCAAACACCCAGAGTTTGGCCAGTTTGGCCGAAATTTCGTGGGCCATGTGCTCGCGTTTCTCCAGGATCACGAATCCGATGGCCATGGCTGAAACCAGCCCTGCGAACGGGATGGATCCCGCGAGAACGTGCTGAAGACGCACCAAAAGCAGCGACAGGGCGACGACAACCAGCATGCGTTTGGTGGCGCGAGGATTGAAGCGGTCGAAGAGCAGGTAGAGCCCTGTTCCGAATCCCAGCCCGACAACGATTCCCAAAAGAAGCGACAGGGGTATGCTGACGATCTGCCAAACGACATTCACGCGATTGCCGACGTACAGTCCGACCACGACGCTGTGAGCGACGATCACATAGATGTCGTCGACGGAGGCCGCCGCCATGACCATCGACGGAATGTCTTTGGCCGCGCCTCTGCGTTCCTTCATGAAGCGGATCATGGCCGGCACGACCACCGCCGGCGACACCGCCGCGAGCACCGAGCCCAGAATCGCGGATTCGAGCAGCGTAAGGCCCAGAAGATGCGGGCCGGCGAGTGTAATGGCGACGCCTTCGCATGTGGCGGGGATGAATGCCAGTAGAAGGACGCGTGCGCCCACTCGGTGGAGGGTGTTGCGGCTCAGTTCGAATCCGACTCGCAGAAGGATGACAATCAAGGCGATGAGCCGAAGGTCCGGCCCGATGGCGAGCAGGTCGGGGGTTAGATAGCCAAGGACATACGGTCCAAGGACGACTCCCACGAGCAGCATGCCGATCAAGCCGGGAACGCGAACGCGACGCAGAGCCCAGTCGGCAATCAGGCTCAGGACAATAATTTCAGCGATACCGGCCGCCATAACCGTCCCCTCGTGAAAAATCTGTTCGTTAATCGCTGATCCCTTTACCCGATCCCGTACCGCCGCATTTTCCGATAGAGGCTGCTGGGATCGATACCGAGCTGCCGGGCCGCTGCGGAGCGGTTGTTCGCGTGATCGCGGAGCGCCTCCTGAATCGCCCGTTTCTCCAGGCTTTTGAGCGTCAAGGGAATCGGCGCGTGTTCCGCATCGGACGCGGCGGAGATTTCCGGCGGCAAATGGACGGGCTGAATCTCCGGGCCGCGGCACAGGACAAAGGCGTGCTGCATGATGTTTTCCAGCTCGCGGATATTTCCGGGGTAATCGTGTCGCATCAGCGCGTCGAACACTTCGGGCGAGACGCGCTCGATGTTCTTGCCTGTTTCCGCGTTCAGCCGGCGCCGGAAACTGTCGACCAGCAGCGGAATATCGCATCGGCGATCCCGCAAGGGGGGGAGTTCGAGGCGCAGGACATTCAAGCGGTAATAGAGATCCTCGCGAAAGGTTCCCGCGCGAATCAAATCGGCCAGCGGACGGTTGGTGGCCGCAATGATACGAACATCGCTTTGCATCGTCTCGTTCGAGCCCAGGGGCTCGTAGGTTTTTTCCTGAAGCACGCGCAGCAGGCGTACCTGCATGGCCGCGGAAACGTCGCCGATCTCGTCCAGGAACAATGTGCCGCCCTTGGCCGCGTCGAAGCGCCCGGGCTTGTCGGTCCTGGCGTCTGTGAACGCGCCTTTGCGGTAGCCGAACAGCTCGGCTTCGAGCAGCGCATCCGGCAAGGCGCCGCAATTGACGGCCATGAAGCGGTGGTTCTTGCGTTCGCTCAGGTTGTGAATGGCTCGCGCCAGCAGTTCCTTGCCGGTGCCGCTAGGTCCCTCGATAAGAACCGGAGCGCGCGACTCGGCCACATCGGGCAAAATGGCGAATATCTCGTGCATCCGCGGATGGCGGGTGACAATGTCCTGAAACGTGTAGGATTGTTCGACGCGGCGACGCAATTCCTCTTCCGCGCTGACATCGCGAAAGGTTTCGATGCCGCCGACATAGCGGCCGCTCGCGTTTTTCAGTGCGCCGGCGTTTACGCAGACCGTCAGAGATCGGCCATGACGATTGATCATGGCGACCCGCCGTTCCGTCACGCCCCGGCGAGTCTTGCGAACTTCATCCAGAATGCACCGCGCCCCGCACGCATCCGCGCGAAAAATGTCCTGACAGGGTTGACCCAGAGCCTCGGCAGCCGTAAATCCGGTAATCCGCTCCGCGGCCCGATTGAAAAACGTAATCTTTTTGTCCGTGTCAACCGTGAATACGCCCTCGGCAATGCGATGCAGCATGGCCGCGAGATGGGCCATGTCGACATTTTGTCCGCTCTGCGGTTTCGCATGGTCCTCCGCTGTCACATCCCGGTTCCTTTTTTCAACTCGTCTGCGAAGCCTATTCCCGTGCCAGCAGGGGCGCAAGCATCCGCTCCCAGGCTTTGCCGGTCGCGCTTTGCGCATGACGATCCATAAAAAATTCGCCTTGGTCGCCTGCCTCGGCCACGGCCGGATCAAGAGGAATGCGCCCCAAAAACGGCACGCCGGCTTCCTCCGCCATCCGCTGCCCGCCGCCGGCCTTGAAAATGTCAGTGCTTTCTCCGCAGTGCGGACACACGAACCCGCTCATATTCTCCACCACTCCGAGCACATCTAGGTCGAGCTGTCGACAAAACGCCAGAGAACGGCGCACGTCGGCGGTCGCCACATCCTGCGGCGTCGTCACGATCAACGCGCCGTACAGCGGCGCCGCCAGTTGCGCCGCGGAGAGCGGCTCGTCCCCGGTTCCCGGCGGAGCGTCAATGACCAGATAGTCCAGGTCGCCCCAATCGACCTGCTTGAGAAATTTTTCGATGACCCCCATCTTCATGGGTCCGCGCCAGATAACGGCGTCGTTGCGATTTTCCAGCAGAAACGCAATGGACATGGCTTTGACCCCCATCGCTTCCGGCGGCACAATGAGACCGTCACGCATGCCGACCCTGGCGGCTTCCAGCCCCAGCATTTTGGGAACACTGGGTCCGTGGATATCGACGTCCAGCAGACCGGTCCGCCGCCCGGCGCGCGCCAGGGCCAGCGCAAGATGGACCGCCGCCGTGCTCTTGCCCACGCCGCCTTTGCCGGACATCACCAGGATTTTGCGTCCGTTCCCTCCCGCCCCCCACGCCTGTGCCTGCGGCCCGGGAGAATCCGCAGAGGTCTCCCGCAACGCCGGGCCGTCGGCGCCCGATGCGCAAGCGGCATCCTGCCGCCCGTTGCTCTCGTGATTCTTCGTCATCGATTCATTCCCTTCCTCTTGACCACCATGGACCCGACCGGTTCGCCGACTGCGGCGGCAATCACCGGACATTTCACCGTAAACAGAAAGAAGATCGGCTTGTCCGCTTCCGCCAGAGTCTCGTAGTTGCCCTGACCCTTGGCCACGATCAGGTCGGCGCGGTTGTACCAGTAGAGGAATTCTTCCGAACACTGTTCCAGAACGGTTCCGGGCGCATCCGAGCCGTTGTCGATCACCGGCAGAATGGCGGGCAGGCCGGCGATTTCGGCGTCGTCGCGCGTAGCGTCGTTGAGGACCGGACGGCCCCGCACGGCCAACACCATTTTTTCCGCCGGCAAAGCCTCGACCAGCAGACGGTCGAAGACGATTTCCCCCGCGTTGTCGGCCAGATACAAAATACAGCGCGCCTCGCGTGCGGCCCGGAACAGATCGTCCGGATCTCCGGCCAGCGGGCGATCCCAAATCGCCTCCAGATGCCGAGCCAGATCTTCGGGTTCCACCCGATTCTTGGAACCGGCGTCGAGCAGATTCCCGGCAATGGCCAACCGAACCGCCGCTTCGCCGGGATCGCTCCGCGCACTGGCGGCCTTCGCCAGACCGGGCAGGAGTTCGAGCGCCATACGGTTCATGCGCTCCTTGAGCGCGCGATAGGGGTCGTCTCGGCCGGTTTCCCGCCGAATCCGACGCTGCAGCGCCTGCGCGATCGTAACCGGCATCACGTTCCAGTCCGCCTCCGCCACCTCCGTCGTGACGCCGCGCAATACGGATTCGCGCAGCGCGGCGTCGTCCGTGCTCATGGCGATGGCCTCCGCCGCCTGCCGCACAAAACACGGTATGCATTCCCAAGCGGTATTCATGCTTGATCCTTTTGCTCCTTGGGGACAATCGCACGACGCGCTACGCGAACCTGTTCAGCCGTGAGCCCGTTTCTTCTGCATCTCGCCAATGGCAATTTCAGCCGCGTTGACCAATTGATAGGCCACAGGCGACGCGGTCAAGGCCGGATGCGTTCCGGTTTGAAACATGGCGATATCGTCCGCCGTCATACGCCGGGAGATGCAGGCGCTGACGGTATTGATCAGTTCGCCGCCGCTTTTCGCTCCCGACACCTGTCCGCCAATCAGAACCTGATTGCCTGTCTCGAACACGAGTTTGACCTTCAACGGCGTACCGCCCGGCATGCATCCGGGATGACGATTAATCGCCTCGGATTCGCCAGTGACAATATCGTAGCCCTTTTCCAGCGCCTGCGTCGCTGTCAGGCCCGCCGCGCCGAACGCGCATTCGCCCAGCACGGTCGAATACACGCCGATCACCCCCATATTGACCCGATTCGTGGCAAAAAGATTGGCGCCGGCAATGCGCGCTTCCATGGTGGCGATCGAAGCCAGTTTCAAAGCCGAAGGCTTGCCGTCGAAAAACGACACCTTTTCCGCGCAATCGCCGCAAGCATAGACGGCCGGATCGCTCGTCTGCATGTAGCGGTTGACCTGAACGCCTCTGGTCGGTCCGATATCCAGGCCGGCCTCGCGCGCCAGTGCGATATTGGCAACCGCCCCAATGCCCAGAATCGCCATGTCCGCTTCCAAGGCGTTGCCGTCCGCCAAACGAATGCGTTCCAGCGCCTTTTCGCCTTCAAACGCCGCCACTTTAGCATCCAGCAAAAGTTCGATGCCCTGTTCTTTCAAAGAATTTTCGGCCTTGAGACAGAAGTCCTCATCGTACACCAGTTGGAGACAGTGCGTCAGCATTTCCACAATGCGGATATTGACGGACGGACGTCGACGCTTGCATTCCTCCGCAATTTCGACGCCGATAAAGCCGCATCCGACAATGCACAAGTTCCGGCAGCGATCCATGGCCTCCAGAGCGGCGGAAAGATAATCGACATCCTTGCGAATGGCGAAAATCCCGGCCTTGTCGCAACCGGGAATGGGCGGCACAAGCGGCTCGGAACCCGTTGCCAATACCAGACGTTCATAGCCCAACGTCTCTCCATTCGCCAAGGTCGCGGTCTTGCTTTTCAAATCCAGAGCGGACACGTCGCCCAACACGGAATCGACGCCGTTTTTCGACAACAACTCGTCGGCCGGCATCAGATTTTTCTCCGGGCTCCCCACAATTCCGAAGGCGTAGGGAATGCCGCACGGAATGGAAACTTTTTTTTCGCGACGGACCAGCGCAATGCTTTTGGCGGCGTAGTGTCGCCGCGCCGTCATGGCCGCCGTCAACCCCGCCGCACTGCCGCCAATCACCAGAACATCGTTTTTTTTCATGATTATTCTCCTTGCCTTACTCCGCACGCCGAGGGGCGCGTCTGCTGTGGGGACTACTTTCACAAGGCGATTTTTTCCGCGCCCGAATAGCATTCCGCGACTTTCAGCGCCACGGCGGCCACACCGGGAAGCTTGGCATTGTGCCATGTTTTCATGGCCTCGAAAAGCGGTCCTTCCGTATGATAGGTTAGCGGCCCCTTGACCTGATAGGCCTTCCGTTCCTTGGTGAGGAATAGAATCGCCCCGGCGCAGCCGCTCTTGATGTTCCGACGCGTTTTGTCGAAAAAATTGTCCGCAACGACAAACCCGACTGCGGAATCGTAGCGGATTTCACCGACATAAATCGCGTTCGGCCGGCCTTCCGTATCAACCGTAGCCAGAACGGCCGGCCCTTCTCGCTCTTCCCACGCCTGTCGCAACCTCTTCGTACCGTCTGTCATGTTTTCCCTCCCTGTCTCCGTAGTTTGTCCGTCTCCGCGTCGGCGGAACAGCTTAGGGTTCGCGCAAAAATAAATTCACAGAATTGGACGTGTAGGCACCCGCCCGGCCAGGCGCGAAAACGCAGGAATATTCGCGATATTTCTAGTTTTCGCAACGCAGCCGGGCGGGATGCATCTGCGTCCAAAATGTGAAGTTGTTTTTGCGCGGGCCCTTAACTCCAATGCCCTTCGACACTGGCGCCGGTCAATTCCTTCAGTTCGCCCGCCCGGAATCGTCGCAGAGCCTCGGCCACCGAACCCTCGCCGCACAAATACATCTTGATGCCGGCCGCCGTCAACGTGCGAAACGCCTTGGGTCCGACATTACCCGACACCACCGCCTGCACGCCCAGCGCCGCGACATTTTGCGCCGTCTGAATCCCCGCGCCCTGCGCGGCGTTCAGGTTCTGCGCATTATCGTGCGCCTCCGTCTCGTTCGTTTCCGTGTCCGCTACAACAAAATATTTCGCCCGTCCGAATCGCGCATCCATCGCGCTCGACAGATCGCATCCCGCAGACGATATGGCCACTTTCATGTCACTCTCCCGTATTGAGGTTCTATACGCTTTGCCGCCGCCTGCGACATCGCAATTCCTGGCGGCGTCCGCAGCCCGGCATACACAAATGCGGATCCGGCAGGCGCCCGGCCAGCCAGGCTTCAAGCACGGCGGACGCGTCGCCGGCCGCAAACGCCACCACTCGAGTCTTGGCCGCGGCCAGCGCCGTCGCCATCGGTCGTGAAAGAGCGCCGCAAATCAGAGCGTCCAGATTCAGTGCGGCCACGGCGTCCGCCTGCGTCCGCAGCTCCGCTCCCGGCAATGTGATGTCGCACGTCCGCGCGACCTGTCCGTTCTCGATTTCGAACACCCGCACCTGTCGCGCCACGTCGAACACCGGCGAAACCCGACCGTTCCAGACCGCAATGCCCACTTTCATGACCCGCACCCTGTCTTTGCACCACTGCCTTATTAACGCCAGACTGTCTCTATCATAAATCGTGCCAACGGCCGTACGCATCATTAAAGACTCGTAATGTATTGACAGGCAATCGAATACCATTTATTGAGATCCAGTGGCGCAAGCGGCGCAAGTTGCATTTCCGCAACCCTATACCGGCCAACGGTTGCAGTGCGGATACTTTTTGTCATGAAAGAGGGCCAACAGAGTTTATCGCCACTCTTCATTAATAAAAAAGGCGGACAAATTGCATATCTCGAAGTTCATGGAACTGGGCAAAGGCCACTGGTCGGCGCGAGTCAAGGATCTCGAGGGACTGCGCGATCAATTCTTCGCGCACATGAACGCATACGAGCGCATTTTTTCGTTGCGGTGTCTATCGAAAGATTCGGCTTGCTGGTATTACGAGCTGGTCGAAATCCCGAAAATCCTGCTCGAAGAATCCGCTGGCGGCAAACTCTCGATCCGCCATCGGAGCCGACAGAACCCGAAGCCGGGCTACTGCGACGTAAAGGATCCCAGGGGCGGGTTGAAGTATCAACTCTACTTCGATGGCGGCACGGAACGAAAGCTTCAGATCAAGAATTTGCGCAAGGATCTTTGCACCGTCCATGCGACATGGATATTTGCGACGACCCCGGGGCAGGCTACAGAGCAAGTCTTGGGTGAACCTGACTGATCCGGTTAACGGCGATTTTCACATACTCCGGATTCAGCTCAATGCCGACGCATCGACGCCGATGCTCCCGGCAGACCAGTCCGACGGTACCCGACCCGAAGAAAGGATCAAGCACCAGGGCGCCGGGCTCTGATCCCGCCATGACGCACAGGCGCACGAGATCCGGCGGGAAAACAGCGAAATGTGCGCCGTGAAAGCCATTGGTATTGATATTCCAAACCGAACGGCGGTTCTTGGGACCGTTGCCATTGGTGGAAGGTTCCTTGATCGCCTCGTAATCGTAGAAATACGACTCGGACTTGCTCATCAGAAAAACATATTCATGCGCCCGCGTTGGACGATCCTTGACGGACTCCGGCTGACAGTTCGGCTTGCTCCAGACAATGTCCGAGCGCAAGAACCATCCGTCGGACTGGAGGGCCAATGCCAGACGCCACGGCACGCCGATCAGATCTTTGGGCTTGAGGCCCTTCGGGGTCGGCGGCCGGTAGTTCATGGCCCGACCCGCGTTCTTCTTGTCCGGAGCACGCCGACGGCGGTCTCCGCTGGTGTAGGAATCGCCGATGTTAAGCCAAAGCGTGCCGTCTTCGCGGAGCACGCGACGGACCTCACTGAAGATGCCGACAAGGTCGGCGACATAAGTTTCCGGATCGTTCTCCGCTCCGATCTGACCGGCAATGCCGTAATCGCGAAGGCCCCAGTAGGGAGGACTGGTGATGCAGCACTGAAACGTATTGTCCGGGATACCGGCCAATGCCCGTCGGGAATCTCCCCGGACGATGCGAACATCGTCTTCGCGATAGACTTCCCGCACGCACATCGTGCGCTTCGTGCCGAGATCTGTCGGATAAACCGTACTCATGTCCGCCTCTTGTGCTGCTCGCGTTCGATGAACATGTCCAGCAATTGCAACGCTTTCCGCTTCTCCTGCACGCCGAGCTTTTCAAGCTCCTGCAGCTTGCGCCGCAGGCGTTCGCTCATCGGCCGCAGAGGCGCTTCGCGCCTGCTGTCGCCGTTAAGCAGGTCGTCGACAGAAAGGCCGAGCGCCTGCGCCAGGCGAGGCAGGATCGTTGTCGGCGGGTGTCGGGTCTCGCCCTCGTAGTAGGCGATCATCCGGCGGGAGACGCCTATCTCTCTCGAAAGCTCCTCCTGGGTGAATCCGGCCGCCTTGCGCAAGGCCGCAAGACGTTTCCCAAAACCGACAATATCGCTAACGCTTTTCCTGGGATTTCGCACCTCCACGGAGTTCGACAAGCCCCAAGTGTATGCGTCGTTCGGGCTCGCGTCGTTTTTTTGAGAAAACAGCCTGCTCATGTACGAAATTCGTACATTCCCCCGACACGAAAAGCAAGTGCTTTCTTAAAAATCTTGCATGCGGCTTTTTCCGCTTGCTCGAGCGCCGGATGCGGGCTATGTTTCCGGGCATGTTCAGCACGATACAATAAATGATGGATGTCACCCGTTTACTGTGTACGATCAAGTTACTAACCAAAACAGGAGGGTTGAGCGATGAGAGCAACGGCATCGGCATGGATCACGACGGGACTCGGCATAGCCATGGTGGCGGGTATGACCCTCTGCGCGGAGGCGGGCCCGCGCGCCAAAGTCCGGGAAAAAGTCAAGGCGCACCGCCGGGAAAAAGCCAAAGTGGACACGAAATGGGAGGCCAGGGCCGACAAGAACAAAGACGGCGTCGTACAACCCCGGGAAGCGCGCAAGGCCAGGCAGGACGCCTACATTAAGCACAAGTCGAAGGTGGACACGAAGTGGGAGGCCAAGGCCGATACCGACGGCGACGGCTCCGTCAGCGCCGCGGAACTGCGCAAACATCGTCTGACCGTCATGGACAAGAACAAGGACGGCAAGATCGACGGGAGCGAACGCGTCGCCTACTGGAAACATCGGAAAGCCAAGGTCAATACGGACATGGAAAAGAAATACGACGCCGACGGCGACGGGTGGCTGACCGGCGATGAGGCGAAAGAATACATGAAAGACCGGTTGCGCCTCATCCATACCAACGGCCGGGCCAAGGTGGATACCGACATCGAGAAAGAATTCGACGCCAACGGCGACGGCATTATCGACCGCAGTGAAGCCCAGGCCATTCGCGACGCATTGGAGGATCCGAGCGCCGCAGAACCGGAAACCGAAGAGGGCCAGTAAACCGAACCCCATGAAAAACGGGCAGGAGGCCCGTGCCGCGTTTGACGCGGACAGGACTTTGCCGGCGTCTCGAAACGCGAGTGGCTGTCGGCACGGCGGGCGTCAGCCCATCAGGAAACGGTTGATTTGCCGCAACACCCGAAGCGGCGCGCGGAAAGGCGGATAGCGAAAGGAGAAATCGGGCCGGAACGGGCGGGTGGCGACCGTGCGCCGGTGCGAGAAGGTGTCGAAGCCCGCTTGGCCGTGGTAGGCGCCCAGTCCGCTTTCGCCGATACCGCCGAAGGGCAGGCTGTGGCCGAAAATATGGACCACGGTGTCATTGAACGTCACGCCGCCCGAAACCGTTGCTTGCCGTATGCGGTCCTGTACGTCGCGGCGGCGCGTAAAGGCGTAGAGCGCCAGCGGCGGCGGCCGGCGGTTGACCTCGCGCAGGGCGCCGTCGAGATCGGCCACCGGTATGATCGGCAGAACGGGACCGAAAATCTCTTCGCGCATGACCGCGCTGTCCGGGGCCGGATCCAGCAGCAGCGTCGGGGCCATGTAGCGTGTTTCCGCATCGCATGCGCCTCCCAAAACGATGTTCTGTCCCTGTAACAGGCCTTGCAGCCGTTCCGCGTGGCGACGATTGACCAGGCGTCCGAAATGCGGACTTTCGGATGGATGCGCGCCGTAGAACTCGGTAATGGCCTTGCGCAGTTCCGCAATCAGCCCGTCGCACACGGCCCGTTCCACCAGAACGTAGTCCGGCGCCACGCAGACTTGTCCGGCATTCATGAACTTTCCCCAGGCGATACGGCGGGCCGTCACGCGCAAATCGGCGTCCGCGCATACGATACAGGGCGATTTACCGCCCAACTCCAGGGTCACCGACGTAGGAAACGCCGCTGCCGCCGCCATGACGCGTCGCCCCACGGCCGTGCTGCCGGTAAAGAAGATATGGTCGAAGCGCAACCGCAACAGCGACTCGGCCACCTCGCGGTCGCCTTCCCAGACGCGAATATAGTCGGTCGGGAAAGTGTCGCCGAGGAGGGCGGCGATCTGGCGCGAGACGCTGGGCGTCATTTCCGAGGGTTTCAGCGCCACCGCATTGCCCGCCGCCATGGCGGCGACGAGGGGCGAGAAGAGCAGTTGCAGCGGATAATTCCACGGCGCCATAATCAGAACCAGCCCGCGCGGTTCCGCGTAAACGACTCCGCGGGACGGGGCCACGGCGACGGGAAATCGACCACGCCGCGGACGGGACCAGGCTTTGACATGGCGTAGGGCGTGCCGAATATCGTTGAGAACCCACCCGATTTCGGCCAGATAGGCTTCGGTGGTCGGTTTGCCCAGGTCTTGGGCCAGCGCCGCCAGCAGATCTTTTTCCCGGTCGCGCACCGCCGCCGCCAGTTTTTGCAACTGCTCCACCCGAAACGCGATCGGCCGCGTTGCGCCGCCCGCGAAAAACGCGCCGGCCCGCTCGTGCCACGCCTGCATGTCCGTCATCGGATTCTCCTTTCAATCATCACTTGTCATTATTTTGGGCCGCACCGCCCTGGGCGCCTGGGTCAGCAGCACAAGCATGATCGTCAAGCACAGCGCCAATGCGGCGCGGTAGTCGCCGGTATAGCGCAGCGACACGGCGAACAGGGCCGGCCCGATTGCGCTGAAAAAGCCGCTATGCCGTTCGTTTGGCCGGGAGCCGACGCAATGACGCCCAACGTGCCGGCGGCCAAAACAACCCATCCGTAAAAGAACGGCCAGCGTCGCGGAGCCAGAGGATTTTTCACGAGGCCACCCAGTCCGGGAGCAGCGTTGCGCAGAGGGCGTCCGCCGTCAAACGGTATTCGGCGTCGCAGTGCAGATGGATGTCGGCCCAGTGTTTACTGGCGGCGCCGTAGATCTCGAACTCCAGCAGATTGCTGTGCAGGAAGGTCTCGATGGCCTTGCGCGGACTGTAGCCTCGTTCGCGAATGTCGCGTTCGAGACGCGTCTGAAGCTGCGTGCGCCAGTGGGCGTCGATGAAAACGGAGAAATCGAAGCAGTCATGCGGAGGCCGAACGCCTCTGTCAGGCGGAGCCTTGACATGCCTCCGCCTGACGGGTTCCCCGGCTTTTCGTTCCTCGCTCTTGGCACTGGCCCGCACGCTTAGCCTCCGCACCCTCTTGCTGTATCTTTTTCCAGTGACAAACGATGTGTCTACCCCTATAGAAGATTTTTGGCAAGCTGTATTCGTGAAACGCAAAGACCGGATTATCGACCATGATCCCCGTTACCGTCAGACTTCCTGACCTCGCAGGAAAATGCTTTGGCGCACTTTCAAATTGTGGCACGGGCATCTTGCCCGTGTCATCTCGAAATATTTCATGGGCGGGACGCCCATGCCACTAAGAATATGCCAACTCATTTTCCGAAGAACAGTCCCAATCCTCTGTCGAGGTCAGGAAGTCTGACCTTAATGTCGCCGTGCAACGGGTTGTCCGGCGTGTTTCATGCCCCCGGCTCTGTGCGGCCGTCACTCCCGGCCGGCCGCCAACGCCGCCGGCAGTTTGGCCGAGCCCCGATCGGCGTAGTCGAAGCCGACCACGACAATGCCGCCATTGAGTCCGTCGCTGACGTAAAGCTTTCCGTCAACGCCGGCGTGCACAAACGCAGGCCAGGCAAAGTGCGGCTGTTTCCCATGGGTGTCGTCCGCATTGCCATAACGACCCACCTCGCCGATCCTGTTCCCGTTGGCATCCAGAATATGCACACGGAACAGGAAACAATCGGGCGCGAACACCCGGCCGTAGAGATCCGCATCCAGGCGTGAGAAATAGCACACGCATGCGGCGTCGCCCCAGTAGCGCTCCGAGGCCGGAACGATGCCGGTCCCCGCAAATCGCCACTGGCCGCCTTTGATTTTCACCGGATGGTAAAGGTAGCCGGACCGATAGGCCGGCGCGTCCGGCGGCCCGTTCTCGGCGAAAGCCGCCGCCGCCCGGTCCCGACCGCCGGACTGGATGAAAGGCAGGGAGGCGCCGGGACTGCGGCCGTACATCGTTCCGCCTTCGGGTCCGAACTTCATGACCGACCCGTAATGATAGATATATTCATTGCGCATGGAGTAATACCACGGCGGCTCGCGAAATTGATCCACCCATTGCACCCAGCTAAGCCAGTTCGACTCCGGAACCTTGCCGCGAACCGGCGGCGGCAGGGGACGGGAGGCGGGCTTGACGTTAACTCCGACATACACGTTGCCACGCGCGTCCACCCCGAGACCGGCATCGCCAATGCCCAGCCCGTCAATGAGGGCGGCCTGTTTTCTCCGGCCATCGGGCCCGAAAACGTCCACGCGGTTCTGAATCCCCTTTTCGCCGGCGATGCGCATCAAATAGATGTCGCCGTTGGGCGCCACGGTCAGGCTGCGTCCCGCGTCGCCCAGGGGATGGAACCCCCCGATGGCGGCCTTGTCGGCCCCGCCCGGCGTCAGCGGAATGGGTCTGCCATTGCGGTCGAGGCGGCGCAACGCGTTTCGTTCCACGATACAGAATGTTCCATCCGGCGCCCGATCCATGTCTCCGACTTCGATCCCCTCTATGAAAGCGCTTACTTGTCCCGTCTCGATATTGACGGCCACGACCTTGCCGCCGTCGAGAACCGATCCGCCGTCACAGACGAGCACACGGTTGTATTCGGGGTCGGCCACGAGGTGGCCCGGTCGCACCAGCCCCGGCGTTCGGTCCACCGTCGGCGAGGCGGGCACGAGTCGCTCGCCCTGGTCCGCATAGCGATCCAGTCGTCCGTTGCGCGAAACCCAGATCCAGGCGGGCGTGGCCTCGGCGTCCAAGGCCATCAATTCAATGTCCCCCTCGACGAAGCAAATCTCCCGCGGAGCGGCTGCGCGGCTCCAGCGCGAGAACTTCGCGATTCGCGCTGGAGGTCGGGGCGCATCCTGCGGCTCCCATTCCTGCTCGAACCCGTCGCGTTTGATCCGGATCCTGACATTCTGGCGCGCCTGGACGCGTTTCTTCCAGGCGCCATACTCTCTATGGCCCATCGGCGCGTGGTCCTTGACTCGCCAGGGCGGGTCGGGCGGACGACACAACGTATAGATGGCGCCGGTTTTGGGATGCACGGCGATTTGCTCGGGGTCGCGAACCGGGAAGTGATCCAGGAACACTCCCTCGGGCGAAACAATCATGATCCGGTTGTTGTTCCGGTCGCAGATGAAGAGATTGCCGTCCGCGTCCACCGCCATGCCTCGCGGGTTGTTCAGATAGCCGTCCTCGTTTCCCGGTCGGCCATCCGTACCGTAGAACGGCTCCTCGACCCCCTTGTGCTTGTCCTCGTCCCAACGGAAGCGGAATACCGCGTGCCGCGAGGGTTGAGAGTAGTAGTCGCTGCCCAGCATGGTGTCGCCGCCGGTATAGTAGACGTATTGCCCGTCCGGACTGCAGACCACGTTGTCGAAACGCTTGTAGAGAGAGCGCCCCAGCCCCCGCATCATACCGACGGGCACGCTAAGTTCCGGCCCCGCGAAGTCCAGTTCCTTGGGCGCGCCACCCCGGGGATCGAAAGCCAGCAGGTGCCGCGGCAGACCGGATTCCAACGGAGAATCGGCCGCGCTGGCCGCCACCAGATAGCCCCGGGAATTCCAGGCCATGGACTGTCGTGGCATGTTGGGAATCAACGGGTACAGCGACATGGAATGTCCGTTGAACACGATGGGAACCCGTTGGCCGTCAATCATCAGGTGCCCGACTCGTTCCGTGCGCTCGACCGGCGTTTGGGCGGAATAGGGCATAATCGTGCGCAAGTAGCGTCCCTGGCGGTCGAAAACGCGCAAACGACGGCCGCCAGCCGGACCCCGAATGCCCGTTAAAACATACAAATCGCCGCCGGAACCCACCGCCAGCCCCACGATGTTGTCCAAGGCGTTCGGATTGCGTCCCAGAACCTTCTCCAGCCGGGGCATGGCTCCGATGCGAACACGGATGCGATGCGTTCCCGCCTTGGTCGAATCGTCGCCGGCTTCCATCCCGAGGACGGTCCGACCGGCATCGTCGCGCCCGTCCCACGACAATTCCTGCTTCAGCGTGTCGGCCTGCAGCGGGGCCGGCGCATGGGGGCCGAGCAGCCCCGCCGCCAGGTGGCGGACTACGCGGTCTTTTCCGTCCAACACGGCCACCTCCACGTCGGTGAATCCCGAGACCTCAAAGGCGATTCGGACGCCCTCCGGCATCCGTGTCGCCGTCACCCCTCCAACCAACCGCGCTTCGGTCGACTTGCGCGTGTCCAACGGCGCTTCATAGAACGAATCGCCCCTTGCGCTCATCAGGCCCAACCCCAGAAAACCATGCAGCACAATCATCGCTCGCTTCATACGATCCCCCAGTCTCTGCCCCGTAGGCTTCCGCACGGCGCCGTGCCGCGCCCAACCCAATTGATATCAGAAGAATACTGCGAAGCGGAAATCTTGTCAACCCCCCTCGGTTGTTTGCCGGCAATTTCGTCTGCCGTCCCGTTGGGGCGGAGCGACTCTTTTCCCAGACAATTCGGCGCCGGACTGCGCGGAGACGCTTCGTCGAACACGCACCCGTCCCGCATTTCGTCCCCGCATTGGGATTGACATCTGGCGCGAAAAAAAACTAGGGTGGTATCCGCACTGTGTTCATGTCAAGGCCCAGAGCATTTACAGAGACTAAACATGCGAATCAGAACCAGAATCGCGCAAATGCAGGTGCAGCCGGGGCAACCGGACGTCAATGCCGCGCGCATGCTCGAACATATCCGCCAGGCCCGGCGCGACGGGGTCCGGCTGCTGGTCTTTCCCGAAATGGCGCTTCCGGGCTATTTGATCGGCGACGAATGGGAGCGAGAAGCCTTTTTGCGCGAATGCGAAGCCTGCGCGCGCGAGCTGGTGCAGGCCGCCGAGCAAGTGATCACCGTCTTCGGCACGGTGGCGGTGGACTGGCAAAAGCGCAACGAGGACGGGCGCGTACGCAAATACAACGCCCTCATGGTCGCGCAACGGGGTCGCCGCGTCGGCCCGCAGGGGACGCCGCTCGACTATGTGGTCAAAACGCTGCATCCGAACTATCGGCAGTTCGACGACAGTCGCCATTTTTTCGGCCTGCGCAAACTGGCCGCCGAGCTGGGTCTGCCCCCCTCCGCGCTGATTCGCCCGGTGTCCGTTGACGGGCTGCGTCTGGGCTGCGTGATCTGCGAGGACGCCTGGAGCGCCGACTACGGGCTGTCGCCGCTGGCCGAACTGGCGCGGCACGGCATGGACGTCTGCGTCTGCGCCAGCGCCTCGCCCTATACTTTCGACAAGCGCGACAAACGCGCGCGCGTCTTCGCCGACCACGCGCGCCGACAAGGCGTTCCGCTACTGTTCGCCAATCATGTCGGCATGCAGAACAACGGAAAGACCGTGTTCGTGTACGACGGCTCGTCCTGCGCCTACGACGCACAGGGACGCTCGAGCCCCTTGCCGCCCGCCTTCGAGGAAGCCGCACCGACCTTCGATCTGGCGCTCGGCGCCGCCGCTCAGGACTGGCCGCGCGCCGCGCCGCCGCGCCCGGACGACACAAGCGACCTGTACCGGGCCGTCGACTACGGTACACGCCGTTTTTTGGAGCTGGCGCACACGGACAAGGTCGTAATCGGCGTATCGGGCGGCATTGATTCCGCCGTAGCCGCCGCTCTGTACCGCTGCATTCTGCCGGCCGAAAACCTGCTGCTGGTCAGTATGCCGGGCCCGTACACCTCGGCGACGACCCGCCAACTGGCCGGAGCGCTGGCGCGCAACCTGGGCTGCCGCTTTGCCGAAGTCCCGATCGGGGCGGCGGTCGATCTGTGCGTCGCGCAACTGGACGGACTGCCGCTGGCCCTGCCGCACGACTCCGACGCTCCGTTGCGTCTCGCGATCTCCTCGAGCGTCCTCGAGAATATTCAGGCGCGCGACCGCTCGGCCCGCGTCCTGGCGGCCGTGGCGGCGGCTTTCGGCGGCGTTTTCACCTGCAATGCCAACAAGTGCGAGATGACGGCGGGCTACTCGACGCTCTATGGCGATGCGGCGGGTTTCTTCGCCAATTTGGCGGACCTCTGGAAAGGCGAGGTGTACGGCCTGGCACGCTACCTGAACGAGACCGTCTATGGCCGGGACGTCATTCCCGCCGCATGCCTGACCCTGCCGCCGTCGGCCGAACTGAATGCCGCGCAGAACGTGGACGCCGGACAGGGCGACCCGCTGCATTATCCCTATCACGACCGGCTCTTCGCAAGTTGGACCGAATCCTGGAATCGCACCACGCCCGAAGAGATCTTGCGCTGGTACGGCCAAGGCGAGCTGGAAAGCCAACTGGGTTACCCGGGCCGCATCGCCAACCTGTTTGCCGACAACGCCGCGTTCGTGGCCGATCTCGAACGCTGGTGGGAGCGCTATCAGGGGATGGGACTGGTCAAGCGCGTCCAGGCGCCGCCGGTGCTGGCTCTGAAACGGCGCGCCTTCGGCTTCGATCACCGCGAATCGATTCTGGGTCCCCGCTATACCCGCCAATACCG
>CAZYAW010000085.1:0-14410 GCA_964646045.1 uncultured Victivallales bacterium
CCCGCCGCCTGCATCCACTCCCTGAGCGTATCGTCCAGGCCTTGCCAAAATTGCGGAGGCAGCACGGGCTGTCGCCGCAGGGCCTCGAGGCCGCCGCGCAAGGCCACCAGACAGCCGGCCAGGTTGCCGCTATCGACACTGGAAATGTAGCGCGGCGGCAACGGGCGCGCGGTGAGGACGTCGTACCAGTTGTAGAAATGGCCCCGATAGCGTTCGAGCCGCTCCAGGGCGTCGAGCATTCGTTCGGTGCGCTCCAGGAGACGCGCGGTTGAAATGTAGCCGAAATCCCAGGCGGACAGATTCGCCAGCAGCGCCAGCCCCATATTGGTCGGAGACGTGCGAAAGGCCGTTTCCGGGCTGGGTGTCTCCTGAACGTTGTCCGGCGGCAGCCAATAACTTTCCTCGCCGACATACGTCTCGAAATAGCGCCAGGTCCGCCGGGCGAACGAGCGCAGCAAGCGGTTCTGTTCCGCCGTGAGTTTCGGGGTCGCCGCCGCGAGCGGACGACTGATCCACCAGGCGACGAGCGGCGCCAGAAGCCAGGCCGCCAAAAACGGGGCGCAGACCGCCATACGCGAGGGCGACAGGCCGTACAGCCAGGCGCCCGCCAGCAGCGCCACCCCCGGCGCCGTCCACATTTCGGCGAAAAATCCGCTTGGCGTACGGCGCGCCTCGCGCCGACGGTATTCCGGCCGATGCCATTGCAGCCGGCCCCGCCTACGGAACAGACCGAAGAGGGTGGAGCGCATGATCGCGTCGGCGTTGATGAACGCCTCGTAGGGCAGAAAGATCAGGGCCATCAGCGGTTCCGCCAGGCAGACGCCGGCCGCGCGAACCGTTTCACGCAGATGCGGACGCCAGCCGCGTTCGCGCGGCTTGCGCAGCAAATTGGTCAGCGACCGCAACAGGCCGCTGAAAAAAAGGATCGCCGCGGCAAATCCGGTCCAGCGCCACGCCGCCACCGGAACCCACTGCCAGCCGGTCAGCAGCCAGGCCAACAGCGCCGGCGCGAACAGACTGCGGCGGATATTGTCGAATATCTTCCAGCGCGCCAGGGCGGTCAGCGGATTCGGTCCACGCGGGGCGCTTCCCGAGGGCGGACGCGGAAACAGCCAGCGCCCGATCTGCCAATCGCCCCGAATCCAGCGGTGGCGCCGATTGATTTCGCCCAGATAGGAGGCGGGAATGTCCTCGTAGACTTCGACGCCGCTCAGCAGCCCCGAACGGGCATAGCCGCTTTCCAGCAGGTCGTGACTGAGAATGCGGTTCTCGGGGAAGCGGCCGTCCAGCGCCTGACGAAAGGCGTCCACGTCGTAGATGCCTTTGCCGACATAGGTGCCTTCGCCGAACAGATCCTGGTACACGTCCGAGACCTCGCGCGTGTAGGGATCGAACCCGGTTTCGCCGGCAAACAGGCGCGCGAAACGGCTGCGTTCAGCGTCGACGCGGATCGAGGCGCGCGGCTGCAGAATACCGTATCCTTCCACCACGCGGCCGCGGGCCGGATCGAAACGGGGCCGATTCAACGGATGCGCCATGGCGCCGACCAGGCGATGCGCCGTCTCGCGCGGCAAATCGGTGTCGGCGTCGAGCGTGATGACGTACTTGATCGACGGCCACAGCGCCGGCTCGCTCGCCACGACGCTGAAAACGGCGGTCGGCCCGCCGCGCAACAGCGCGTTGAACTGCTCGAGCTTGCCGCGCTTGCGCTCGTATCCCATCCAGACCTCTTCGTGCGGATTCCAAACGCGCGGCCGATGAAACAGGTGGAAGACGCCGGGTCCGTCCGCGCGCCGATGGCGAACGTTGAGCGCCGCGACGCCTTCGCGCGCGCGGCGCAGCAGCTCGTCGTCGCCGTCTTGCGTCGCCGTGTCGGCGTCCGGAAAATCCGTCAGCAGCGCGAAAAAAAGGTTCGGATCGCGATTGCCCAGATAGCGAATCTCGAGCGCCTCCAGCAGCGCGTTCAGCGCCTCGGCATGGGAGAGCAGACAGGGAACCGCCACCATCGCGCGGTGGTCCGAAGGAATTCCCTCGGAAAAATCCAGGCGCGGCAACGGACGGGGCGGCGCCCCCAGGGTCACGAGGAAATTGATCAGCGACACCGCCAACGCCGACGCGCACAGCGCGGCGGTCGTGGCGAACAGCCAGAAGCGCACGGCGGCAAGCCCGAAGCCGACGAACCACGGGAGCACGGCGGCCACCAGACCGGCGCTCACGGCCAGAAGGGCGCCCAGATAGAGGCCCAGCGCCCATCGTCGGCCCAGCCGCACGAGGCCGTCGCGCAACGAGCGGCGATAGCCGATCGAGCGTTTCAAGCGCGGCAGCCCGTCATCGACCAGCCAGTACCCGACATGAGCCGTCCGCTCGTGCGCGTGCTCCTGCGCCGCGGCCGCCTGCGCCAGATCGATGGCCGCCTGCGCCACGGCCGCTTCGTCCTGGGCGCTCCGCTCGGCCAAGGCCTCCACGCGATGCCGATAACGGTCCCGCGTCGCGAAATCCTGCGCCGCATAAAAGCCGGCCGGATCGTTGCGCAGCACGCCATCCACCACGCTCAGCGTCTCGACAAATTCCTTCCAGTCCATGGCCCCCAGAAAGCGCAGGCTGCCAATGCTGTTGGCCATGGACACCTGTTCGGCGGCCTGCGCCCGATTGTCGGCATGCATGCGCCGGCTTTCCGTCGTGTCTGCGGCCGACAGCGCCTGCTCCACCCAGTTCAGGACGAAGGAGAGCGAGCCGCCATGGCCGCGCAGGCGCCCGCAGAATTCCTCCAGAAAGGGGGCCGAAAGAGCCGGCTGCGTATCCGCGAATTCGGCCAGCAGGCGAATCAGAGCCGTCGGCCGTTCGGCGGCCGTTTCGATCATGCATTCGGCCCAGGCGATACCGGACTCGCGTTCGCGGCGCCGACGCGCAACACGCACGGCCACCCGGCGCAGGTTCTCGATCAGACCCAGCCGCAAAGAAATGGGAAACGCCCACAGCTCGCTCAGACGCAGCGGCGTCACCGTTTGATAGGCCGCGACAAAGCGCATCACGGTTTCGGCGTCCAGCCGGCCGTCCAGATGGGCGGTCAAATCGACCGCCATGTGATAAACGCGCGGAAATCCCGCCATGAGCCCCGTTGTCAAACGCGGCAATCGGACGCTGTAGGTTCGCGGCAGATGAAGGCGCGCCTGATGAATCTGCTGTTCCACGAGATAGAAATTGTCGAGCAGCCATTCCGCCGCCGGCGCCACTTGACGCCCTTTGGCCAGCGCTTCCGCCACGACCCCGTGCGCCTCGCGCAGGGCCTGCTCGTTTTCGGCCAGGCGCGGCAGCAGTTTCTGTATGCCGGGCCGCACGGTGACATCATGCTGCCCCGCCAGCTCGGCCGCGTGCCGGTCGAGCTGATGCAGGCTCAACAGTTCCAGCCGCAGCGGAGCCTCCTCTTCCGCCGCCGCACCGCCGGCGCGAAATCCCGTCCGCATACGCCCGAACAGCCGCGTGGGAAAGGACGACCAGCGCGCACGGGTTTCAGGACGATTCATCACGCAAGTTCCTCAAGCGCGGAACGGTGTTCCGCCCGACGGCACGGCCGCGGGTTAGCGCGTCAACAGAACGACCGACTCGAAATAGGGCGTACGGGCGAACATGTCGAACCCCTGCGCGCTCCGCACGCGAAAACCGGACGGGGCCAGCAGGTTCAGGTCGCGGGCCAGCGTGTCCGCCGCGCAGGACACGTACAGCAAAGCCGGCAGGGACGACGCGCCGATCTGCCGCGCCGTGACGGGATCGAGCCCGCGTCGCGGCGGATCGACGATCAGCGCGCAACGCGTCTGCGCGACCCCTTTCAGAATGTCGGGCAGCCATTCGTGCGCGCGGCCCGTCCGGAACAGGGCTTCGCCGGGGGCCAGCTTGCGCGCATTGGCCTCGGCAAAGCGGATGGCCCGCGGGTCGCTGTCCACTCCGATCACGCGTCCGATCCCGGCGTGCAGGGCCGCCAACGACAGCAGGCCGCAGCCGCAATAGAGGTCCAGGGCCGTATCGCAGCCCGCAGACCCCAGTTGCGCGCCGACTCGCTCGACCAAGGCCGGAACCAGCAGGGGATTCACCTGAAAAAAACCCGTGCGCGGCACGCGCATGGGCCCCCAGGGCGAATGTTCGGTCAGGCGCTCCTTGCCGGGACTTTGCCGGCCGATCCACACCAGCGTTCCGTCTTCTGCGGTATGCCGAAACGTCACGTCCTCGCCCGGCGGCAACGTTTGCGCCAAGAATTCGCGCGTCCGAAATTCCGCCAGCCGCCGATTGACAAGCGGCAGAGCCAAGGGACACTCCGCCACATCCAGCAGCGTATGGTTGTCCTCGCCCACATAGCCGAGACACGCCTGGCCGCTCGCATCCGCCCCCGTATGCAGCACAATCTTGTTGCGATAGCCCAGTTCCTGCGGGGAAGGCACGAATTCATCCATGACGGAGCGTTCGTCCCAGGCTCGCGTTCGATTCAGGAAACCAAGCAATTGAGCCTGCTTGACACGCACCTCTTCCTCGTAGCTGGCATGTTGATAGGCGCAACCCGGGCACAGTCCGAAAAGCGGACAGCTCGGCGCCACGCGCCGGGGCGAGGCTTCCAGAACGCGCAGCAGACGCCCCTCCGCATGGCGCTTGCGGCGAACCGTCAGCTCGACCTCGACCCGTTCCCCCTTAAGCGTGGCCGGCACGAAAACCACCATCCCGTCATGGCGGCCCAGCCCCTTGCCTCGATAGACCACATCCTCGACGGACAACTCGATTGTTTCGTTTCCCATATTCTTTTCCATTTCCATTTCCGATCCTGTCTCGTTCCTGTTCCCGTCGTCATTTGGGTTGACCGCCAAGCGCCCTCCGGTGGGCTCCACCGGATATGGGAAGTCTCTCGGGAGACATCCAATGAAAACGAAAGCTCGGCTCCTGTCAAGCCTTTACTGTGTCCGACCTTTCTCGTTTTCATCCTCCGAGCGGTCCGACAAGAATGTCCGATGGGTCAAAATCACTGTCGTCCCTGCCCGATACCGCTTGCGCACGGCGCAACGGCGGAATGACGACTTGACAGCGATGCCCGAACACGCCAGTATGCCGCCTGTTCATCGACGAACCGATCGACACATCGATCCGAGCTTGGAGGCGTTATGGCGGCAACGATTATTGACGGCAAGCAGGTGGCGGCGACGATTCGCGCGGAACTGAAAAACGAAGTCGCCCGACTGGCCCAACAGGGTGTCGTGCCCGGACTGGGCGTCATTCTGGTGGGCGACGATCCGGCCTCCCGTTCGTACGTGACCGCCAAGGAAAAGGCCTGCCACGAGATCGGCTTGCACTCCGACGACAACCGCCTGCCGGCCGACGTTTCACGGGAGGATCTGCTGGCGCGCGTACGCGCGCTCAACGAGGATCCGCGCATTCACGGCATTCTGGTGCAACTGCCCCTGCCCCGACCCCTGAACGAAACGGAGACCCTGCTGACCATCGTCCCGGAAAAGGACGTGGACGGATTCCATCCCATGAACGTCGGACGCCTGGTGCTGGGCGAGGAAGCCTTTCTGCCCTGCACCCCGCACGGCGTCGTCCAGCTTCTGCTGCGCAGCGGCGTCGAACTCGACGGCGCCCGCGTCGTCATCGTCGGACGCAGCAACATCGTGGGCAAGCCGCTGGCCAACCTGCTCATTCAAAAAGCGCGCACCGGCAACGCCACGGTCACCGTCTGCCACACGCGGACACGCGATCTGGCCGCGCATACGCGCGAAGCCGACATTGTCGTCGCCGCCGCCGGCCGGCCCGCCACCGTGACCGCCGACATGGTCCGCGAGGGCGCGGTCGTCATCGACGTCGGCGTCAACCGTATCGAGGACGCAACCCGCAAGTCGGGCTTCCGTCTGGTCGGCGACGTGGATTTCGAGGGGGTGCGACAGAAAGCATCGCTAATCACGCCGGTCCCGGGCGGCGTGGGCCCCATGACCATCGCCATGCTGCTGCACAACACCGTGGCGTCCGCCAGGAGAACGATGAAGAAGTAGCACAAGCATCCGGCTTGTGCGATGACAAAACAGGCAAGCGGCCTGTTCCGAAACCTCGCTTATTCCAGGGCTAGATATCCCCATCAAGCGCTTAGATTGTTCCGTCGTAAGATGCGACGCTTATGCGTCGCATCTTTATTCGCGTGAATTCGCGTTCATTCGCGGTTCAACAGTTCGGTTGCGGGCGCAGCCCGCCTTAAGGCCCACGCAAAAATAACTTCACATCACGGTTTTTCAGACTTCTTGAGCGCTTTCATTTTTTAAACCGTGAACGCTTATCCGTTCCTTGACACAGATCTTCCGCCTCCATGATGCGGGCGGTGTCCGCTAGCCTGCCCTTTACGAACAGAACGCCTTCTTCCGCCAGCAGACGCAGCTTACGTTCCAGTCTCGGTCCCGTGCGCGCGCCGCAATAGCCGCCCGCCGTCGCGTCCGAGGCAATGACGCGATGACAGGGCGTCTCCGGCGCACACGGATTGCGCCGCAACGCCTGACCGACCGCCCGACAGGAGCCGCAGCCCACCGCCTGCGCCAGATGCCGATAGGTCGTCACCCGCCCGCGCGGAACGCCGCGCAACGCGGCATAGACCCGGGTCTGAAAGGCCGTCGTCGTCACAACCGTTGATCCCGCAGACCGGCCATGTAGGCGGCCACCTGGCGCAGGGCCTCGTCGAAGGGCGTGCAGGGCAGCCATCCGCGGGCCAGGGCTCGGGAGCAGTCCAATTGGCTGTTGCGCGGACGCGGCGCGCCGTCCATCGGCTGCGCCGAGGGTTGCAGACCGTCGGCGGACAGATGCAGCACGGCGGCGATGCGCCGGGCCATGGCGTATTTAGTCACGGCTTCGCGCCCCGAGACATGCCATACGCCCGATACGTCCTCGCCGCGCTCCAGCGCCGCCGTCCAGTGTGTCAGAAACACGCCCACATCGTCCACCCAGGTAGGAAAGCGCGTCGCCCAGTCGTCCACCGCTCCGACGTAACCCCCACGCAAGGCCTCGATCATGGCGGACACCTGGCATTCGGCGGCCTCTTCCACGCGGCCATAGAGGATTGGCATACGCAGAACGGTCGCCTGAGGCAGCACGGCGCGCACGGCCGCTTCGCCTTGCGCCTTGCTGCGCCCGTAGGCGTTGAGCGGATGCAGGGCGTCCGCCGTCCCGTAGGGCGGACAAGTTCCGTCAAAAACGTAGTCGGTAGAGACAAACACCATGTGCGTACCGCTCGCCGCGCATAGCCGGGCCAGCCGCTCGGTGGCCTCGACGTTGATGCGCCAGGTTCCCGGCGCATCGTTCTCGCACACATCCGGACGGCGTTCGGCCGCCGCATGAATCAGCGCCGCAGGCCGCGCTTCGCGCATGAACGCTTCTGTCGCGGCGGAATCGGTCAAATCGAGCAAGCGCCGTCCCGCTCCCCCGCGACGCCGGGCGCAACCGACCACCGCATGGCCCGCCGCCTGCAATTCCCGCATCAGAGCGCGTCCCAGCAGTCCGCTGGCTCCGGTCAAGGCCAGTCGCATACATGCCTCCTGTTCCTGTTTTATTGTTCTTGATATCACAGAAAGCGAACGGTATCAAGTCTGTTTGAAACGGAAATTGTCATTCGGACCTTGTTTCCTGACGGGAGAGCGACATGCACAAGCCCATGCGAACGGTACAATGCGGAATCGGCGGCTACGGACACTGGTATCTGGACCGTTTTTTCGACAAGGCCGACGCGCCGCTGATCTACGCGGGGTTCGTGGACCCCTTCCCGCAGGGCTCCAATTATACCGAGCGCATTCAGGCCCTGGGCCTCCCGATTTACGATTCGCTCGAAGCCTTCTACGCGCGGCACGACGCCGAGCTGGCCATTCTGGCCTCGCCCATTCAGGCGCACTGCCCGCAAACGGTTCTGGCGCTCGAGCACGGCAGCCATGTGCTGACCGAAAAACCGCTGTGCGCCTCGCTGGCGGACGCACAACGCATGATCGCGGCGCGCGACCGCGCCGAACGCGTCGTGGCGGTGGGCTACCAGGACTCCTTCACGCCGGAAACCCATGCGCTGAAAAACGACATTGCCGCCGGCCGCTTCGGACGCCCCCTGCGCTGGCGAGCCCTGGCCGCCTGGCCGCGCAGTCGCGACTACTACGAACGTAACGGCTGGGCGGGCCGCATCCGCGACGACCGCGGACAGTGGATTCTCGACAGTCCGGTCAACAATGCGGTCTCGCACTACTTGCACCTGATGTTCTATCTGCTGGGTCCGGCCCCGCATCTCAGCGCCGTGCCGGCGGAAACGCGGGCGGCCCTGGCACGGGCGCACGCCATCGAAAATTACGACACGGCGGTGGTGCAGTGCCGCACGACCTGCGACGCGCAAATCCTGTTCGTCGCCAGCCATGCCGCCCAGCGTCAAGCGGGACCGAACTACGTTTGCGAGTTCGAAAACGGCGTCCTGCGCTACGAAAACGCCGAAGGTGTCGCGCATGCCGCCTTTGCCGACGGCCAAACCGCACAGTACGGACGCATCGCCGGCAACTCGAGCGGCAACGACAAGGTGCTGGACACCATCGCGGCCATTCGGGAAGGGCGTCCGCCGCTGTGCGGCATCGAAGCCGCCCTGAGCCAGACCGCCTGCATGCTGGCCGCCCAGGAGTCCGGCATGCCCGCCGCCGACTTCCCCGCCGACTCCGTTACGGAAATCAAGCGCGCGGACGGCCGCTGGCTGTGCGTGGAAGGTTTGGACGATCAACTGCAAGCCGCGTACGACAGCGGCGCCCTCCCCGACGGCTCCGTATGGAGCGGATGGCGCGCCGGCCCGGCCGTGCGCTCCGTCCCGACCTGAGTTCGCCGCCGGGGCGGCGAGAAGGATCGCGTGCGTGACGGGGCCAACGGAATCAGGCCATCTTAAACCGGCGGCAAAGGCCAGTTTCCGTCAAACAGTCCTTCCGGCATACGGACGGGCTTTTCGCACGCGCTTTCGATCTCGACATGCCTGCCGTTGGCGGAGGCGTCATGGAAGGCATGCATGATGTCCAGTACGTGATAGGCCATTTCTCCACTGGCACGATGTTTGCGGCCCGCGCGAATCGCGTCGGCCATGTCGGACGGTCCAATACCGCGACCGTTCGGCTCGAAGCCGCAGGTCAGCGGCATATCGCGCCACTCCTTTTCGCCCTTGAGACAAATGCGCACCGGCCCGCCAAAACCGTTCGGATCGGGCACCGACAGCGAGCCTTCCGAACCGAATATCTCGATGCGAGGAGTCTGGGACGCCCATACGTCAAAGCTGGTGACAATCGTACCGATCGCGCCGCAGGCGAAATCCATGACGCCGGTCACATGCGTCGGCACTTCCACCTCGATGGTCTGGCCGTTTTTCCCGGCGCTGGTGATGGTGCGCTGTGGAAAGCTAATGCGGGCCGATCCGGTCACGCGCTTGACCGGACCCAGTAGCGCGATCAGCGCGGTCAGGTAATAGGGACCCATGTCGAACATGGGTCCGCCGCCGACCTTGTAGTAGAACTCCGGATCCGGATGCCAGCTTTCATGTCCGCGACACAGCATAAAAGCCTGGGCGCCGACCGGTTCGCCAATGACGCCTTCGTCGATCAGTTTGCAACAAGTCTGAATGCCCGCGCCCATAAAGGTGTCCGGTGCATTGCCAACACGCACACCGACTCTTTCAGCGGCGGCCAGCAACTGCCGGCCTTCCTCGCGCGTGAGGGTTAACGGTTTCTCGCCGTGCACGTGCTTGCCGGCTTCAATGGCCTGCATGGCCACGGGGAAATGCCCCTGGGGAGTGGTCAGGTTCACGACGATGGCGATTTCCGGATCGGCCAGCATCTCATCCAGCGTGCAGACCTGCACGTCGGCATATTCCCGGACTTTGGCCGCCGTGCGCGCGTCGTCCAAATCCGCACAGGCTTTTACCGTAACGTTATTGAAAACGGTGCAGAGATTTTTGAAATAGACGCCGCTAATGTTGCCGCAGCCCACAATGCCGATTTTCGTCCTGTCCATGATGTATTCCCCTTTCTTGAATCCGCAAACGCCCTATCCGCCCTAGGACTTCAGGCCGACCGATACTCCGCTTTAATACGCTCGCGCGCGGCCCATTGCATGCCGCGCTTGACGATCTCCAACGCCTCGGGAACCTTGAAATCGTCGACCACATGTCCCAGTGAGGTATAGAAGATGCGCCCCTTCCCGTACACGCGTTTCCACACGTACGGCATAACCGTACCCCGAATCCACGGGCAGTCGCCGTATTGACCGCTGAACGTGGTGGTCGCCAGAACCTCGTTGGAAGGATCGGTATGCATGTAGTACTGCTCGGAAAGCATGTCGAAATCCTTGAGGCCCTTGACGATCGGGTCCGCCGACGCGCCAATATGGATACGGTGCGGTATGATGTTGCCGGGATGCACCACCCATTGACCGCCCGTCATAAACTGGTACTCCGTATGGCTGCGGAACGCGTCGCACATACCGCCGTGCCATCCGGCCAAACCGCATCCGTTGAGCACGGCGTTGCGCAGTCCGGTCCACTGTTCCGGGCTGATCTCCCCCATCGTCCAGACCGGAACGATCAGATTGAATTTTTTCATCTTGCGCGCGTCAGTGTAGATATCCAGCGTATCCGAGACCACGACCCTGAACCCCTTCGATTTCAGCCAGGGCGCAAAAATATCCGCACAGGCTTTCGGAGTATGGCCATCCCATCCGCCCCACACAATCAGGGCGGACTTATTGTTCTGCTTTGCCAACCGGGACTTTGTCTGACTCATACGAATATCCTCCCAAAAGACTCGTTCATCCTGCTCTTTCTTTCTTCTCTTCCATCCTGGACCGGAACTCGGGTCGGCCGGGCGCGGGCATGGCGCGGCAGGCGAACAGTGACCCGGCCAGTTCTCCGTCCTGCGCCCGACGATCGCCGCCGGCCGTCGTAAAGTAGGCGTCGGCCAGCGTCGGGCCGCCAAAGGTCAGACTCGACACCTTGGGTACCGGAAACACGATTTCTCGTTCCTCGCGTCCGGCGGGATCGAGACGTACCGCCCGACCGCCGCCCCAACGAGCGGTCCAGACATAGCCGTCGGCATCGACTGTCAGGCCGTCAGGTCGTCCCCGCCCGGCCTCGGCGGCGACGGCCCAAAAGACTTCGCGTTCGCACAGGGAACCGGTCTCGGCATCGTAGCGATAGCGATAGGTGACGGACGCGCGCGTATCGTTCTGATAGAAATACTTCAGGTCGGGCGAAAAACCCATGCCGTTGGGCGTCCCCATATCGTCCGCCAGCAGGGTCGGTGTGCGGTCGGGATCGAGGCGATAGAAGCGGCCGCGATGATTTTCCGTAGAAAGCGTTCCCGCGAAAACGCGGCCCTGCGGATCGGCGATGACGTCGTTGAACCGTCCGTCGCGTTCGGCGGGGATCTCCTCCAGCACGGTGGCCAGAAAGCGTCCCTCGCGCCAGATGCGCACCGCGCCGCGCGCCATGAAAAGCAGCAGGCTGCCGTCGGCCTGCAAGGTGAAACCGCCGACCGGCGCGTCCATCGCGAACGAACGCAACTGCGAGCCGTCCGCCCGACAGCGGTGCAGGCGCGCGGAAGGAATATCGCTCCAGTAGAGACACTGCTCGTCGGGATGCCACAACGGGTTTTCGCCGGTCCGGCAAGCCAGCGCGACAAGCGGCTCGGCCACGCCGATGGAATCGGGCTCGGTTTTCAATGGCGAATCGCGCATCAGGCTTCTTTCAGGCGGTCCATGATAGACTCCGCATGGTTGGCGCCGGTCTGTCGGGCGTAGTCGGCATGCCAGTCCGGCAAATTGGATTCGAAGCGAAAAGCGTGCCGTTGCAGACCCAGCCGCCAGACGGAACGATACAGCGTCTCCTTGGCCGCCATGAAGGCTTCGGCATCCGCCATGCGCTGCGCGTCCCACACGGAGCGGGACCGGACGGCGCGGTCGGCCTCGGCCATTTTCAGGCGACCCTCGATCTGCCGCAGACGCCAGGAATCGCGGGCCTGCGCGGCCAATCGGTCAAAAAGCTTGCGACAGCGCACCGTATCGAGACTCTCGAAATCGCCCATGGCGTACAGCAACTCGCTCCAGCCGGCCGGATCGCAACTGAAATGGCGTTCGGCATAGGCGCGCAACACGGCGTCGGCCGACGCGAATCGACCGGAGCCCAGGCCGGCCGCCAGGGCCTTGTTGACATCGTCGTGGTCGCCTTCCGAATAGGCCATGAACCCGGCATCGCCGTGCGCGGCCAGAAAACGCACAGTCTCCTCGATGCGGCGCGGTGCGAGGTTGACCCCGTAATGGTTGTACGAGTCGCGATTGCTGCGTTCGCCGTAGGCGATATGCATGAAGGCCATCGAAGCGCAGTTGGCCGGAACGGGCCGCTCCGCGTAGCGCACGGCGCCGTACGGAATATGGGAAGCCAGCGCCTGAAACGTGTCGGGCGCCGCTTCGGCGGCCCAACGGGCCAGCGCCACATGCTCTTCGTCGGACCACCACCAGCCGCACAGCGTCGCCTGCAGGGCGGGGAAATATTCGCGGCCCACCCCGACGATATCGGCGAACAATCGGCCGAACGCGACAATCCAGGGCCGGCAGGCATCGCAGTCGCAGCCGCCGTAGTCGTAGGGTGCGCCCGCCAGGCTTTCCAGGCGCAGTCCGCGCGCCGTGAAGTCCTCGAAAAGACGCCGGTAGTTGTCCAGAATCATAGCGGTGGCTCCCGGCTGCGCGGGGCACACCAACTGGCCGAACATGCGCTCGTTCTTTTGCGCCTCGTTGGCCGGGGTCACCTGGTCGGCAAACACATGGTTGGGCGTCACCAGCAGGCCGAGCCCCAGCCCCTGTCGCGCCGCGCACTCGAAATTGGCGAATTTGCGCGCCCAGACCGCTTCGGGCATATTGAAAAGCCGGTGCCGGCGGGCATAGACGTTGTAGAGGTCAATGGTGTCGAACCAGTCGCTGAAGCGATTGAAGCCCCAGAAGCGCGCTTCGGCCAGCAGCGCCGACATTTCGCGCGGGAGCGTCGCCTCGTAAGTGTTGCCGAAATGGGACGGGGCGTACAGCTCTCGAATGCGCAACGGCTGCGGAGCGGGCGCATCGCTCATCTGAATCATCCTCCTGTTCGTGGTTCGCGATACGGCAAGATGCCGGGTCACGCTCTTGCCGCAGAATCCGGTTGAATTGGCCGAAAGTAGCGCAAGCTTCTAGCTTGCATGTTGACAAAACAGGCAAGCAGCCTGTTCCGAATACCAAATCCAACCGGATTGCGCGACACTAACGGACACGCACGGGGAAATGGACCATTTTGCGTTTCAAGTCAAGGGCCTTTTGATTGAAGAGTCGTTTCCGTACACGACAAACACGTCGGATACGAAATCAATTGTACAAGATTCTTGACCCGCCATTCGGAAAAGACTACGGTTCCGCCATGAATTCGCCCCGTCCATCCAGCAACCTGTCGCCCCCCGTGTCACGGGCGCCGTGCCTGCGCCGCCGCGCGGCAGGCAGGTCCCGCCCGTGTTTGAAAGTGGCACGGGCATCTTGCCCGTGTTTGAATGTGGCACGGGCATCTTGCCCGTGTTTGAAAGTGGCACGGGCATCTTGCCCGTGTTTGAAAGTGGCACGGGCGTCCCGCCCGTGGAATGAAACAAATCATCCACACCGCAAGCCCCCTTCACAACACAATCTGTTCACGCATCACGTGGTGCAGGCGTCCCGCCTGCCTGCTTTCGCCCGGCGAGACGCCTGCACCGCAAAGTCAGCCTGCACATGTTACTCCCTGACCAGATCCAAGTCTTTTCTCAAGGCCCTACTGCACCTACGACTACGCTCCCGGCCACTCGCCGCAACCCCGACCTGCGCCTCGGGCAGCGTACTCGCCTACGACCACGCCCCCCTGCATCGGGTCGTCGCACGTCATTCCTACTTCACCGTGAGCAACTACGTCTACGACCCCCACCCCGGCCGCGTTACAGTCGTATCCCTTGGCGACAGCCCCGCGGCAACCGTCCGTCCCCTCGCCTACGACTCCCGCCCCCGAACAGCGACATGTCATTCCGGCTCCAACGTAACCGGCTACACCCTGTCTCCCTGTATCCGCGCGCATTCCACGTGGAATAATCAGCGTACAACAGCCCCGAATCTCCGAACGGCCCTTGCCCGGACATCCGTCCACACCCTCTACGACTCCCGCCCGGACACACACGGTGCAGCGGACGCAACCCCCTACACCTACGCCTACGACCCCGACCGCGTTGCCGTCGCCGCCACCGGCGACAGCGCCGCCACGACCGTCTACGCCTACGCCTACGACCCCCGCCAACACGCGCGCGGCGCAACAAACGCAACCCACAACGCCTACGACCGCCCCACCCCGCCATCAAACCGC
>CAZYAW010000086.1:0-5710 GCA_964646045.1 uncultured Victivallales bacterium
TCCATTGCCAGCATCAGAATCGTATTGACATCCGCCCGCTTGTGGACGGCGATCATCAGTTCGGAAAGAAAATGAGACATTGCCAGCGGCGACTCGTCGGCCTCGCGCGCGCCGTCATGCCGCTGGTAGCTCCCGGTCAGAGCTTCGGCCACTTGCGCGGCATCCACCTTGCCCCACTCGGCAATGCGCGCCATCATGGTCATATCGTGTTGTGAAAGATGGAAGAAAGACTCCATATTGGCGTCCTCTTGCGCGGCGGCGCCCACAAATTCGGGCAGCGAGAAGCTGTCGCTGCGCAACAGCGCGCGGGCCTGCTCGACCACCCGCTCCGTCTCCTGCGGACCCGGCGGGAGATTGCCGAACAACAGATCGGCCATGGCGGCGGAAACATGCACCGTCTGCCGGCACGTCTCCGCCGTCAGGCCCGTCGGCGCCCCGCCGGGCCGACACGATTCCGGCAAATGCCAGTGCTCCGACATGGCCACCGCCAATTCCTCGTAGCCCACCCCGAAAACGCTCTCGCAGGCCTGCTCGATCTTGCGTCCCTCGTTCCAGACCATCATCTCCATTTCCCGATACTTCTCGGGAAAGGCGTTGCGCAGCGCCAGCCGCGGCAATTGCGTCAAAATGCCCCGCACAAAAAGCTCCTCCGGCGATTCGCAGCGCATGCGGCGCCCCAGACTCATCGCGAAAAGTCCGCTGCAGTACACGCAGACCAAGAGACGGTAGAGATCTTTGTCGCGCACGTTCTCGGCATGCCTGTGAAAAAGCGACAAACCCACCGCCAACTGCCTGATGCGCTCGAAACCCAGCATGACCACGGCGGCGGAAACGGTCTTGACCGCATTGCGCGCGCGATAGGCGGCCGAATTGGCCATCGTCAGCAGACGCGAAGTCAGTGCGCCGTCCCGCATGATGACCGCCGTCAAATCGGCGGTGCGCGTATCGCTGTTGGCGGCCAGCCGGCAAAGCTGGGCGACATTTTCGTCGAGCGCCGGAAGGCTGTCGCTTTGTCGCAAACGCAGCATCAGTTCAGTCGCCGACGAAAGTGTCGGGCGCGCATCTCGATTCATGGTTCGGCCCCCCTTTCCGCTTCCAACGTGTGCAACACCAGCGAATTGGTCAGACCCGCCACGCCGAACGGCTGCCCGAACACCACGGCCACCCGGTCGCCGTTCCCCGCCAGCCCCAACTGTCTGCAGACGCGTGACGCGGCCGCCAGCAGCTCGTCGGCATCGTGCGCCAGAGGCGACTGCAGGCTCTGCACGCCGTAGTGCAGCGTCATGCGTCGCACGGCGTCCGGTTCCGGCGACAAACCCGCCACCGGACAGGCCAGCCGATATTTGGAAAGAATCTGCGCCGTCCGCCCCGAGAGCGTATAGACCGCCACCGCCTGTACCGCCTGCCGTTCGACCATGGCGCGGATGGCCTGGGCCAGCGCCGCAATGACCGGCGGCGCCGAACGGGGCGCTTCTTCGGCGCGAGCCGGCATGGTATGGTCGTGATACTCCTGAATGGCGCCCACCGTTTCGTTCATCATGGAGACCGCCTCGACCGGAAAGCGACCCACCGCCGTTTCTCCCGAGAGCATCACCGCGTCGGCATGATCGAGCACGGCATTGGCTACGTCCGAAACCTCCGCCCGCGTCGGCGCCGCATGTTGCGTCATGGATTCCAGCATCTGCGTGGCGATAATGCAGGGTTTGGCCTGTCGAGCGCATTCTCGAGCGATCGTCTTCTGGGCCACCGGAACCGCCGGCAAATCCATCTCCACCCCGAGATCGCCGCGGGCCACCATCACCGCGTCGGCCGCGGCCACAATATCGGCAATGCGGGCCATGGCCTGGGGCTTTTCGATTTTGGCGACGATCGGTACCGCCCGCCCGGCCGCCGTCAGTCGCGCCCGCAAATCCTCGATGTCCTCCGGACGGCAGACGAAAGACTGGGCGACATAGTCGAAATCGCGGGCGGCCAGCCAGCGCAGATCCGCGAGATCTTTCTCGGTCAGCGCCGGCAGATCCAGATCGGTATGGGGCAGATTGACGCCCTTGCCGCCGGACAGCCACCCGCCGCGCAGCACGCGACAGATCCATTGTTCCGGATCGCCCGCCTCGACCACTTCGAGTCGCAGTCGGCCGTCGTCCAGCAGGAGAATCTGACCCGGCCGCACACGATCCGCCAGTTCCGGCAGCGTCGTGGAAATGCGCGCGGCGTCGCCGACAATCGGATGGCGCATCACGGTCAGCCTTTGACCGTCCTGCAATGGCGCCCCCGCGTCCGCCATGGCGCCCACGCGAATTTTGGGACCGCACAAATCGCCCAGCACGCCGATCGGCCGGGCCGCCTCGCGCTCGACTTGACGGATGACATCCAGGGCCGCCTGCCATTCCGCAGGTTGACCGTGCGAGAAATTGATGCGAAAAAGGTCGGCGCCCGCCTCCACCAGTTTTCGCAAAACATCGGCGCGGGCGCAGGCCGGTCCCACGGTCGCCACGATCTTGGTACGTATCGGCATCCTCGTCTCCGGCATCCTGTCGATTTCGCCCCGCAGGCCCGACGATCACGAACAGCTTAAGCGCAGCGACTGGAAATTCAACCGTCTGTCAAATCTAAGCCATGTCGCCCCGCCCTGTCAACAGGGAAACCGTGTTTAACACTTGACATTTAGCGAATCGCTATGATAGTGGTATAGAGTTCTGTCGGGGTCGGCGGCTTGCATAAAGGGGCGTGATGGCGCACGGGGAAACGGGTAAGGAAGCGTTCGAGCAGATGATCCGCGAGGCGATCCGCCAATTCCCCTCCATGCCTTCGCTGTGCCGCGACGTTATGGAGCAGATCCGCAATCCGAACGCCGATTACGCCGTTTTGGCGGGACGGCTGCGTTTGGATCCCGGGGTCACGATGAACATTCTGAAAGTCGCCAATTCTTCGTTCTTCGCCGGATCGCGCCGTGTGGATTCCCTTCTGCAGGCCTTTGTACGGCTGGGCTCGCGTCGTCTTTTTCAAATCATGCTGACGCAAAACGTGGCCGGTCGAATGGCCGTAAGGCTGACCGGCTACGAGTTGGAACCGCACGCGCTTTTGCGCCATTCCCTTTTTACGGCACTGGCGGCGGAAACCCTGACCAAAAAACTGAAACTCGGGTTTGGCGAAACGATGTTCACGTGCGGCCTGCTGCACGACATGGGCAAGCTGGTCATGGACGAATACGCGCAGGCCCTTCATCCGATCCTGCGCAAACATCTGGAAAACGAGGCGGAACCGTTCGATGCGATCGAGCACGAACTTTTCGGCATCACCCATGCCGAAGCGGGCGCTCTGCTCATGCGGGAATGGCGCTTCCCGGAGGACTTGACGGCGATCGTGCAGACGCATCATCGTCCCGACCGGAGCGATTCGCATGGCACGGCGGCCCGAATCGTGCGTCTGGCCGACCGCCTCGCGGACGCGCGGGGCTGCGGCGACGGCATGGACCGCGCGCGCTATGACACGGCGGACGCCCCCGACGACAACTTCGGTCTCGCCACGGACGAACTGGCAGATCTGACCGACCAAATGGTCGAGAAGCTGGACGAACTGGAGTCCGTCCTGACAGCGGCCGCGTCGTAATCGCCCGGCCTCTTGCGGTCGAATTTAAACCGTGCCGGGCGCAACGCCCAGATCGACCTTGCGGGCCACGCGCACGACTTCGTCGATGCTGGTGTGTCCGTTGAGAACCTTGAGCCACCCGTCCTGACGCAGGGTCGTCATGCCCGATTCGATCGCCTTGTACTTGATTTCGGTGGAGGGTCGCTGGTGCGAGACCATGCCGCGCAGAACATCGTTCATCACCATGATTTCGAACAGGCCCAGCCGACTGCGATAGCCGGAGAAATTGCAGTGGGGACACCCTTTGCCGCGATAGAAGACGGCGTCCGCCATGCGGTCGGGATAGAGGTTGGCGATTTCCTCGTAGATGACATCGGCCGGCGCGAAGGCCTCGCGGCACACCGAACAGACGCGCCGTACCAGGCGCTGGGCGATGGCGCCCTCCAGGCAGGAGGCAATCAGAAAAGGCTCCACGCCCATGTCCACCAGGCGCGTCACGGCGCTGGGCGCGTCATTGGTGTGCAACGTGCTGAAGACCAGATGGCCGGTCAGAGACGAGCGCACGGCGATATCGGCGGTTTCCATGTCGCGAATTTCGCCGATCAGAATAATATCCGGATCGTGCCGCAGAATCGAACGCAGAATCGAGGCGAAGGTCAGTCCGATCTGCGCATGCACCTGAATCTGGCTGATGCCGCTCATCTGATATTCGATGGGATCCTCGGCGGTAATGATCTTGACGTCCGGCGAGCTGATTTTGTCCAGCAACGCGTACAGCGTGGTGGTTTTGCCGCTGCCGGTGGGACCCGTCAGCAGCACGACCCCGTGCGGCATGGAACCCAGGTATTCGACCGGAACCATTTGCTCTTTGGACAGACCCAGATGCGCCAGGTCGATGAACATGGTCTGGCGGTTGAGCAGGCGCATATTGACGGTTTCGCCGAAGCGCGTGGGCAGCACCGAAACGCGCAGATCGAATTCCTCCTGGCCGCTGCGCACCTTGATGCGCCCGTCGTGCGGCTTGCGCCGTTCGGAAATGTCCATCTCCGCCATGATCTTGATGCAGGAGGAAATCGCCTTGCGCAGGTTGGTGACGTCTTTGGGAACCGGAATCGGCTGCAAAATGCCGTCGATGCGGTAGCGCAGACGCAGGCGGTCTTCGAACGGCTCGATGTGAATGTCGGTGGCCTCCATGCGAATGGCTTCGGCAATGAGCTGATTGACGAACTTGACCACGCCTTCGTCGGCGGTTTCGGCGGAAATGTCCTTGCCCTCGATTTCAATCTCGGTTTCGGCCGACCGCGGACGATTGGAGGAAATGTGGTCGATCGTTTCCGCGCCCAGTCCGTAGAAATGTTTGAGCGTCTGCGAAATATCCGATTCCGTGCAGAGCGTCCATTCCAGCGCCGCGTTCAGCGCCATGCGCAGTCCGTCCACGTCCGCCGCCTGCGGCGGCCGCCGCGTGGCCAGCGTCACGACATCGCCGCGCACGGCCACCGGCATGACGTCGTAGCGAATGGCGATGCGCGGCGACACGCGCGCCACGCAGTCGGCGGTGATGGCGAGATCGGCAATGGAGCGAAACGGGATGCGCGACAGTTCGGAGAGAATTTCCAGAATCTCCGTTTCCGAAACCATGCCCTCCTTGATCAGCATGGCGTCGAGGCTTTCGCCGGTCAAGGCGCGACGCGCGTTCAGCTCGTCGATCTGATCGCGCCGCACCAGCCCCTTCTCCACCAGTACACGCCCCATTTTCAGCAGCATGCCGTCCGTCATGAAGCGGACTTCCTTTTTGACGGGAATCTCCGCTTCAGGGGACATAGTGGCCCTCCTCGAAGGCGCGCGGCGTTGCGAACGGCAGCGAAACCCGCACTTGCCCGGCATCCGTTATTTCCAGACGGCGCGCATCGGCCGCCCTAACGGTCATCCGTCCGTCGGCCAGCCGCTCGCCCATTTTGTACAGACGCCGTGCGCCCGACTTGGAATCGTGCACCCAGACCCGCGTCTGGCCGTCCGCCATGGTCATAAATCCGTAATAGGTCAACTGCACGGTCTCCTTGGGCGGCGGTGGCGGTGGCGGCGGAGGCGGCGGCGGCGGCGGGGGCGGATCTTTCTTGGTATG
>CAZYAW010000087.1:0-23301 GCA_964646045.1 uncultured Victivallales bacterium
CACAAAAATTTGGTCGGTTGGAAATTCCTTGTTGGATATTGGATATTCAGTCCCTCGAAAAATCTGATGAGCCTGCGAAATCACGAGGCCCCACTGAACACCGATCACGGCACACTCAACGTCGCCCCCCCCCTCCGAAACCGCTTTGCGCTTGCCATGTGACAACGTTCTGCTAGTTTGCTGTTCCTACGGCGGGCTGCGCCCGCAACCGAACTTTTGAACCGCGAATGAACACGAATTCACGCAAATTAAGATGCGACACATATGCGTCGCATCTTACGACGTTAACAGTCTAAGACTGCGCAAACAGGCGGGACCCGTCCCATGACGTATTGGAAAGAACCCGACTATCGACGAGATCCGCTCGCGATTCCGGCTTCGCTCGAAAAGCGGATGCGCGAGAAGATTGGCGAACTCTACGGCGCCGCGTCTGTCGCATCCGTTTACGCCGAAATCCTGCGGCAAATGCAGGTCTTCCATGCCCATCGAGCACCGGCAACAGGCCCGGCGGAACCCGTCGCAGACGCCGGCGAATTTTTCAGCGAACAGGACGCCATTCTGATCACCTACGGGGACCTGATCCAGTCCCGCGATTGCCCGCCCCTGCTTTCGCTGTCGGTTCTCGTGCGCCGCTACTTGCGCGACGTGTTCAACATTCTGCACATCCTGCCCTTTTTCCCGTATTCGTCCGATCGCGGATTCGCGGTCATCGACTTCAAACAAGTCGATCCGCGCCTGGGAACCTGGGACGACATACGCGGGTTGGCCGCCGATTTTCGGCTGATGTTCGACGGAGTATTCAACCATGTCTCCTCGCGCAGCCCGTGGTTCAGGGAGTTTCTGGCGGGCAATCCGGACTATAGCGATTTTTTCACCTGCTTCGAAGATGATGCGGCTGTCGACGAAGACATCCGCAAGCTCTTCCGACCGCGTACCAGCGACGCCCTGACCCGTTTTGCGACCCTGCACGGAACCAAGCGGGTTTGGACGACCTTCGGTCCCGACCAAATCGACCTGAAATTCCAGAACCCCAAGGTCCTGACCGAGATGATTTCCGTTCTGCTTTTCTACGTGCGCCAGGGCGCGCAACTGCTGCGGCTCGACGCCGTAACCTATCTGTGGGACGAGCTGGGCGCCGGCGGCGTACATTTGCGGCAGACACACCTGATCATTCAGCTATTCCGGGACATTCTGGACGCAGTGGCGCCCCGGGTCGCGTTGGTGACGGAAACCAACGTGCCGCATGCGGACAACATCAGCTATTTCGGCGACGGCCGCAACGAGGCGCAAATGGTGTACAATTTCGCCTTGCCGCCGCTGCTGCTGCATACCTTCCAGACGACGGACACCCGGCGCATCTCGGAATGGGCCGCCCGCCTGGCCTCGCCCGGCCCGGCGACGACCTTTCTCAACTTTCTGGACAGTCACGACGGAATCGGTCTGCCGGGCGCGCGCGGCATCCTGACCGAATCGGAGATCGAAAATCTGGTTCGCAACGTGGAAGCCCATCAGGGCTTCATCAGCAACAAGAAAGAGTCGGACGGCTCGGAAACCGCCTACGAACTGAACATCACCAGTTACAGCGCCATCAACAAGGCGACGGAGAGCGAAGCGGAAGACACTCAAATTCGCCGCTACTTGGCGGCCCGCTCCATCGCCATGGCTCTGCCCGGCGTGCCGGGAGTCTATCTGCACGCACTGCTGGGCTCGCGCAACGACATCGAGGCCGTCCTGCGTGGCGAGGAAAAACGCAATATCAATCGCCGCAACCTGGATCGCGACGAACTCTTCGCCGCACTGGACCAGGCGCAGTCGCCGACCGCCCGTATTGCCGACGGCATCGCCGCCATGTTGCGCGTCCGCCGCCGCCATACGGCCTTCCATCCGGCCGCCCCCCATCGCATCGTGGATATGGGCCGCAAAATCTTCGCCATCGAACGAACCGCGCGCGACGGCCGCGAGCGCATTCTGTGCCTCTGCAATGTATCGGGAGAAACTCTCGCCGTATCGGCGCCGGAAGCAGGCGGGCGCCCTCTCCTGGACCTCCTGCACAATCGCCCGGTCGCGCCGGCCGGCAACCGTCCATCTCTCGTTCTCGATCCGTACGCCGTTATGTGGCTCACCGACCAACCCTAACAGGAGACCGCGCAGCATGGAAAACGACGCCCAGCAGAAACTCGCCATTCACGGCGGCCCGAAAACCGTCGAAACGCTGAGTTCCGACCTATTCCGCTGGCCGATCGTCACGGCCGAGGACGAAGAAGCGGTGCTGGCCGTCCTGCGAGCCGGCGCCATGTCGGCCTGCGACATTACGCGCCAGTTCGAAAAGGAATACGCGGACTGGGTCGGCGTCAAGCATGCGCTGGGATGCTGCAACGGCACGGCCGCGCTACTGGCCTCTTTCTGGGCCTGCGGCGTGGGCGCCGGCGACGAAGTGATTTGCCCGTCCATGACCTATTGGGCCAGTTGCACCTCCGTGCTGAGCCTGGGCGCGACCGTCAACTTCGCGGACATCGATCCGGACACCCTGTGCATTGATCCGTCCGACATCGAACACCGCATCGGACCCCGCACCAAGGCCATTGTTGTGGTGCACTACTCCGGCCATCCCTGCGACATGGATGCGATCATGGAGATCGCCCGTCGCCACGGAGTCAAGGTCATCGAGGATGTTTCGCACGCGCACGGCGGCCTCTACAAGGGACGGCCCTGCGGCGCCGTGGGCGACATCGCCGGCCTCAGCCTGATGACGGGCAAAAGCTTCGCCATCGGGGAAGGCGGCCTCCTGCTGACCAACAACACGGAACTCTATGAACGCGCCATCGCCTACGGTCATTACGAAATGACCGGCGGACCCAGCCGCTACGCCAAGAGCGAAAGCAACGTCCGCGGCGCCCTGCGGATTTTCAAGGGCCTGCCGATCGGCGGCTGCAAACACCGCATGAATCAGACCTGCTCCGCCATGGGGCGCGTTCAGCTCAAGTATTACCCGCAGCGCATGCAGGCCATCCAGGACGCGCTCAACCGCTTCTGGGATTTGCTGGAAGGCGTACCCGGCATTCGGGCGCATCGTACAAGCCGCGATTCCGGCAGCACCATGGGTGGCTGGTACTATCCGCACGGTCTGTATCGCTCGCAGGAGCTGGGCGGCACAAGCTGCCGGGACTATTGCGCCGCCGTGCGGGCCGAGGGCGTTCCGGCCTGTCGCGAAGGCGGCAATTTTCCGCTGCACCTGCATCCGCTCTTTCATGAAGGCGACATTTTCGGGCAAGGCCAACCCACCGTCGTGGCCTTCGGGCAGCGGGATGTACGACAGGGTCCCGGCTCCCTGCCGCATTCCGAGAACATCGACAATATCGCTTTCTGCATTCCCTGGTTCAAGCACGACCGTCCGCAGGACATTGAACGCTGCGCCGCCGCGTTCCGCAAAGTGGCGACCGCCCTCGCCGGATGAAAAAACACCCGTACATTTTCGTTGAGGATCGTGCAATACCTGTGTTCTAGCCAAGAGAATATATGACCGAAAGAAGACTTAAAGAGGAAACGGCGCGCCGCCGCACCTTTGCCATCGTCTCCCATCCGGACGCGGGCAAGACCACCTTGACGGAAAAGTTTCTGCTCTATGGCGGGGCGCTGAATCTGGCCGGCTCGGTGGTGGCGCGCAAGAATCAGCGCGCCACGACCTCGGACTGGATGGAACTCGAAAAACAGCGCGGCATCTCCATCAGTTCCACCGTCCTGCAATTCGACTATCGCGGCTATCGCGTCAATCTGCTGGACACGCCCGGCCACAAGGATTTTTCCGAGGACACCTATCGCGTCCTGACCGCCGTGGACGCGGCCGTCATGGTGATCGACGCCGGCAAGGGCATCGAAAGTCAAACGCGCAAGCTCTTCGAGGTCTGCCGCCAGAGAGGCGTACCGATCTTCACCTTCATGAACAAGCTCGACCGCCCCTCCCGCGATCCGCTCGCGCTGCTCGACGAACTGGAAAGCGTACTGGGCGTCGACGCCTATCCCATGAACTGGCCGCTGGGAGCCGGCCGCGATTTCCGCGGCGTCTGGGACCGACGCACCAAACTGGCCCACCTCTACGAACGGACCCCGCGCGGAACCTATCGGGCTCCCGTCCAGACCCTGGGCCTCGAAGATCCCGTCGTGCGCAACCAGCTCAGCGCCCGCGACTATGCCACGCTGATCGAGGAAATGGAAATGCTCGACGGCGCCGGCGCCGTATTCGACGCGGCCCGCACCCTGGCGGGTGAAACCACGCCCGTCTATTACGGCAGCGCTCTCAACAATTTCGGCGTACAACTGCTGCTGGACGGATTTCTGGACTATTCCTCCCCGCCCACCGCCCGTCGCTCCGTATCGCAAAAGACGATTGAACCCACCCATCCGGCCTTCTCGGGGTTCGTCTTCAAGATTCAGGCCAACATGGACCCGCGCCATCGCGACCGCATCGCCTTCGTGCGCGTGGTGTCGGGCCATTTCGAGCGCGACATGCAGGCCCTGCACACTCGCACCGGCAAAACCATGCGCCTGACCGGCGCCACCAAACTGTTCGGCCAGGACCGCGAAACCGTGGACGAGTCCTTTCCCGGCGACGTGGTCGGCATCATCGGCAAAGACGTCTTCGCGATCGGCGACACCCTCACCGCCGATCCCGACATCGTGTACGACGAAATCCCCCATTTCGCTCCCGAATGCTTCGCCTTTCTCGAGAATCCGACCCCGTCCGCCTTTAAGCGCTTCCAAAAGGGCGTGGATCAGCTTTTGCAGGAAGGCGTCATCCAACGTTACGAACTGCCGGATGCCGCCCGCAAAATAACGCTGCTCGGCGCGGTAGGTCCGTTGCAGTTCGAAATCGTCAAATATCGCCTCGAAAGCGAATACGGCGCCCTGTCGCGCATTGAAAACGCGCCCTGGACCGTCGTGCGCTGGCTGGAACCCGGCACCGCGCTCGGCACGGACCCCCTGCCGCGCGGCGTACGGCCGGGTCTCGACAGTCGCGGACAACCAGTTCTGCTCTTTCCCAACGAATGGAGTCTGGACTATTTTACCACGAACCAGCCCAATATCCGAATGAGCCCCAAACCATTATAGTTTTTTGCAAACGTTCACGGCGAAAGTTTTTCCGAAAGCCCGCTATGCCGACAGACAGCTCATATCCGTGCCCATCGCACACCGCGCCCGGCCTGCCGGACAACCTCAGCGTAGTCTTACTGGGCGCGTCGGGCGATCTGGCTCGCAAAAAGATCGTGCCCGCCCTCTTTGCGCTCTATGCGGACGGACGCCTTCCGCAAAATTTCCGGCTCTTCGGCTTCGCGCGCACGCCCTTCACGCACGAAGCCTTCCGCTCCGCCCTGGGAACACATGTCGCCTGCCGCACCCTGTCGGGAACCTGTTGCGCGCAAACGCGCCAATCCTTCCTGGCCCGCTGCTTCTACGTCGCGGGCGCCTACGACTCCGCCGACTCCTTCCTGGACCTGTTCGAGGTCATGCGCCGGGAGGAGCCCGCTCGCGACACCCACCGCATCTTCTATCTGGCGACCCCGCCCTCCGTTTTCCTCGCCGCCGCCCGCGCGCTGGGCGACGCGGGACTGGTACGCTGCGAAAACGAAGCGACCTGGACGCGCGCGGTGATTGAAAAACCCTTTGGCCGCGACCGCGCCTCGTCGGACGACTTGGTACGCGAACTGGCCCGCGTATTCACCGAGCGCCAAATCTACCGCATCGACCATTATCTCGGCAAGGAAGCCGTACAGAACCTCATGGCGCTGCGTTTTGCCAACCGTGTCTTCGAGCCGTTCTGGAATCGCCACCAGGTGGAACAGGTTCTCGTGGACTGGGCCGAAGACATCGGCATTGCCGACCGCGGCGGATACTACGACCGCTACGGCATTGTGCGCGACGTGGTACAGAACCATCTGCTGCAAGTGCTGGCCCTGGTCGCCATGGAACGGCCCGCCGGGTTCGGTCCGCAGGCTTTAAGGCGCGCCAAGCTGGATGTACTGCGATCCATCGCGCCGCCCGCCGTCGACGCCTTCCGCCTCGGCCAATACGCAGCCGGCACGCGGGAGGGTCGAACGGTGCGCGGCTACCGCGAGGAAAAAGGCGTCGCCCCGAACTCCCGCACACCCACCTTCGCCGCCGTCACGCTGGCCGTGCAAAACGAGCGCTGGCGCGGAGTGCCCTTTCTGATCCGCGCCGGCAAGGCGCTGGACCGCCGCGCCACCGAAGTACGCATCCTTTTCCGCCCCGTAGCCAACGACCTGTTCCCCGCCCTGTCCGCCGACCGGCACGCGCGTAACGAGCTGATTATACGCATCCAGCCCGACGAAGCCGTCCGTCTCAGAATTGTATCCAAAAAGCCCGGCCTGCATTTCGATCTGGCCGAAACGGAACTGAACCTGATTTACGGCGCGGCCTTCACGGAAACCGTGCCCGACGCCTACGAACGGCTGCTGCTGGACGTCATGCAAGGCGAAAATAGCCTCTTCATTCACGCCGACGAACTGGCTGCCGCCTGGGACATCTTCACCCCCGCCCTGGCGAAAATTGAAAATCGCGGCCCGGCGCCCTTCCCCTACCCCTTCGGTTCCTCGCCCGACGCGCTGGGGGGCAGCGGTGTGTGAGAGAGAGTGTGTGTGGGTATGTCGGTGGGTGTGCGGGGAAAGTCATACACCCACCACGTACGAATATATGGGAGCGTTGAAGTTGCGTCCGATCTTGGCATTTACCGAGTTCCGGCACGACTGATCGCGAGAAAGGCAGCCATCCGAGCCAGGAGGCAGATATGATGCCGAAAGCTCTTGCCGTACCCTTTACGGAACGCGAATCTCATCCAGTAAACACGGGCAAATGGTAACGGCTCTGGTGTCGATTAAGGGAACAGTAACGGGAGATGATACTATGCTGAATTTTGAATATTACGCGCCCACCCGCATCGTCTTCGGAAAAGACTCGATTGCGTGTCTGTCCACACTGATCCCCCCCGCCGCCCGCGTCCTGTGGCTTTACGGGGGCGGCTCCATCCGCCGCAACGGCGTATACGACCAGGTTCAAGCCGCACTGGCGAACCATGCCAGCGTCGAGTTTGCGGGCGTCGAACCCAATCCGGAATACGAGACCTGCCTGAAAGCCGTCCAAACCGCGCGCGACCATCAGTTGGATTTCGTGCTGGCTGTCGGCGGCGGATCGGTGCTCGACGCCGGAAAATTCATTGCCGCCGCGACTCCTTGGACGGGCGATCCCTGGGACATTTTTCGCGACCGGGGCGCGAGCGTCGCATCGGCCCTGCCGCTGGGTACGGTACTGACCTTGCCCGCCACCGGCTCCGAAATGAATCGCAACGCCGTCATCAGCCGCCGCGCCACCCTGGATAAAGTGGCGTTTGTCAGCCCGCACGTCCTGCCGCTCTTCTCCATTCTGGATCCCTGCGTCACCTTCACTCTGTCGCCCCGACAAATAGCCAACGGAGTGACCGATGCGTTTGTACATGTCCTGGAACAATACGTGGTGGACCGTTCCGAAGCCGCGCCGCTGCAGGATCGCCAGGCCGAGGCCGTTCTACTGACCCTGATCGAAGAAGGGCCCAAGACTCTGGCCCGTCCGCGCGAATACGAAGCGCGCGCCAACGTCATGTGGGCGGCGACCCAGGCCCTGAACGGACTGCTCTCGTGCGGGGTGCCGGGCGACTGGTCCACGCACATGATCGGACATGAATTGACCGCCCTGTACGGACTGGACCACGCCCAGTCGCTGGCCATCGTTCTGCCCGGCGTGTGGCGGCATCGGCGACAAGACAAAGCCGCGCGGCTGCTGCACTATGGCAAGCGCGTGTGGCGTTTGACCGAGGGTGAGCCGGAACAGCGCGTGGAAGCGGCGATTACACGTACGGAAAAATTCTTCCGCGACCTGGGATTGGGCACGACGCTGGGAGATTACGACCTGCCGTCGGACGCCCCGCAACAAGTGGCACGCAACCAGGCGCGCCGCAAGAAGCGGCTGGGCGAATACGGCGGCATCGGCCCCCGCGAAATCGAAGAGATTCTGGAATCGCGGCGCTAGCCCTGAAATAAGCGAGTTTTTTCTGCTGCGAGCACGCCCACGCCAACGCCTACGGCACTGGAGGCGGGTCAACGAGCGGGATCAACCGAAAAAGTTTTGTAGCCGTTCACGGTTCCGTTGGGCCTCGTGATTTCACAGGCTCCATCAGGTTTTTCAAGGGTCTGAATATCCAATATCCAACAAGGAATTCCCAACCGACCAAGTCCCCTTTGTAGCCGTGAAGGCTTACCCTCGGGTCAGCGAGCGGTCTCGCCCGCTTCCGACGGCGCCGCGGATTTCGAAAAATCCGCCAGAGCCAGCAGACGACGGTTCCACGCGGGGTACAGCCTTTCGACCTTCTCGCGATTCAACTCCGCGTGAACGGACGGACGCATGAAGCCGACGGCGGCCGTATCGCCCGGTTTGCGCCCGGTAACGACCACTAACAGATAGCCCTGGTCCGTTTTGACCGGATCCAGTAAATCGCCCGGCATACGCTCGCCCAGCAAAGGCAAAAGCTTCTCGGCATGGGGCATGGCTTTGTCGTCGTCCTGGTCGTCCTGGTCGTCCTGCTGATTCATGTCGAACGAACGCAAGCGCTCTTCGTACACCGAAAATGAGTCGACCGCCGAGACCGCATTCGTGAATTCCATGGCGGCCAGCGAATCCGCCAGGGACTTGCCCTGCGCCAGAGACGAACGGATTTTATCGGCGGTTTCCCCGGCCTTTTCGGCGGCGATCATTTGGACAAGAGTATCGCGGGTCGAAGCCGAAATGCGAGACAGCGCCCGCTCGAATTCCGGCAGCGAGGCGGCACGGCGCTCGTGGGCCGCCAGCACGTACACGGCGTTGCTGCCCTCCATGGCTCCGCTAAAATAGCGTGTCGGTTCGTCGGGCACGAGCGAAAAGGCCGTATCAAGAAGATCGGAAGCCATGGCGAGGCCGGGCACGGACTGTCCTGCCGAAAAGAATTCGGAAGTGTGCACATTCAAGCTCTTGCGCTGTACGGCTTCGTCCCAGGGCAACCCCGCGCTGTAACGGCTGGGCGCCAGCGCCATCACCAAATCGGTCGCCTCTTTGCGGGCCTGCGCCAACGCCGCCCCCCTTTTCAGTTCCGCCTCGATCTTCTCGCGTACTTCGTCCAACGGCGGCGTAACCGCTACGCCATTGGTACCCTTGACTCCGTACAGGCGTTCCCCATGGGCCTGATAATAGGCGGCCACTTGCGCCTCGTCCACCGGTTCGTCGGAGAGGTAGGCCTCGACGGGGAAAGCGACATAACGCACTCGCAGCGCTTCGGGCTCCATAAACAGATCCGGATGGCTCTCGTAAAAATCCTTCTGCCGATCCAGCGTGACATCTTCGAACTTGGCCAGTTCGTCCGTACGCAGCACGGCGTACTGCAACGAAAAAACATCCGTCCAATTGCGCAATTCGTTTAGCGTCTCGGAAGGCGTTACCCACACGGAAAGATTCAGCAGATGGGACATTCGTTCCAGCACAATGGCCTGCCGTAAAAATTCCTCGAACATGGAGGTGGACACGCCATACTGATCACGCACAATCCGCCGGTAATATTTTCCGTCCCAGGGCGTGCCCTCCCTGTTAAACATCGGAACTCTGCGTATTTCGCGATTCAGTTCGTCGTCGGACACGAATATGTCCAGCTTCTCCGCCCAACGCAGCGCGGCCAACCGCTGCCAGGTGGCCTGTTCCAGATTCTCGAACTCCTCGTCGCTGAGCCCGCCGGCCGGCCGCAGGCCTTGCGCAAAGTGACGCGCGGCATAAAACTGCTGACGCGATATAGTTTCGCCGAAGATGCGGCCCGCGCCGACGGAGGTCGGACCCATGCACCCGTCCGTTTGCGAGAAGGCCCCCACAAAACTGACGCTGACCAGGACGGCGAAAGCTCCCCAGAGCGTGCGATTTCTGATTAATCGGTTGAACTTGCCAATCAAACGCATATAGGGTCCTTCGCTTTTAGGTAACAGAAATGCTGTATAATAGCGCAAGCCCCGCAGATGCGGGGCTTGCGCGATCTCTCGACGAAGCCTAAAAATAGCGCGTTTCCCCGCTGCGCGCACGCCTACGGCACTGGCGGCGCATCCGCGAAATTTTGCGCACTCTCGCGACGAAAACCTCGCTTATTTGAGGACTAAAAACTCGCATGCTTGAGAAAGTCAGCGATCGCCGACCGGCGTCGGAGACGGCCGCGGCGCCGGCGGCGGGACGATTGTAACGATGCGAGGATTGACAACGCCGTCAATCCCCTCGCCGTCTTCAACCACGACCATGATCGTCGTTTCACCGTCTTCTATTTCGACCGTTACCGTCCACGTCTGCAGGATGGTAGCGCCGTCTTCGCCAATCAGAGAGATCGTGAGAATATAAGTGTCGGCCTGATCCTCGGCTTTGGCGATCGCCACGCGGATGGACTGATCCTTGCTCAAGGTAACCAGTGCTTCTTTCCCGTCGGGACCGGGAACCGCAACGGCATATTCGCCGGCATGATTCTTAATGCGCAGCAAATCGCCTCCGCCCGACAGCGCCACGGAAAGCTGATCTCCGGCCTTCATCGAGGGGATGTTGAAATTAACGCCCGGAATGTTGTTGCCTGCCACCTTCAGCGTGCCATCCGTCACATCCAAAAAGACCACCAGCATGTCCGCCTGCCGGTTGACGCCCGCCGTAAAGGCCGATCCGGTCGGAGCGCAGACCGTAACAGGGGTTTGCACCTCCAGCCGGCGCTTGCGATGAAAGGATTCTTCCAGCACGACCTGTACGACCCCCTGCTCCACCGTCACGCGGGTCAGTTTGTCTTTCTGATTCACCTCGGCCAGGGCGTCGGCCATCACGCGAATTCCGTTGCCTTCGGAAAACTCGATTTGGATCGAGGAATCCTTGCCCGTCTTGAAACGACTGCCCCAAGGATAGCTTTGCCCTTTTTCCGCCGGCACGAACTGGTCGGAAGAAGGCGTCTGAACGAGGGCTTCGCCCGTAGCGTCCTTCACGCCAAGAACATGATCTCCCGCATAGGACCCAACCGCGCCCGCAAAACAAACCGCGCCAACAAACCACAGAACCGCATTTCTCATAGAACACCTCTCGAGTAGATTAGACGACCGACCAGCCAAGTCTTCGCTCAATGAACAGAGGCAAACTACAACAGTGAAGCAACTGTGTCAACCGGTAAATCGCTTTTTCTCTAAGTTTGCGCATTTTTTTCTTGACGATCCACGATTCTATCCCTAGAAACGCGCGGTTATGCCATTATTGGAATTAAATCCGGGGAACTCTTTCCATGCCCAATAAAAATAACGGTGTTTTATCGCCTAAAAACGCGTCATCCTCCCGATCGGCCCAAGCAAAGCCTTCCAATCGAAAAAAGCCAAGCGCCGGCAGTGCAAAGTCCGCTCGACGGAAAACGCCCGCCAAACGGGTTGCGTCCAAACGGAAGACCCCGTTGCGGGAAGCCGACGCTCGCAAGCGAACTACGCTTCCGCCCGCTGCAAAACCGGGAGGCAAACCCGAGAAAACGGCTCTTCCTCCATCATTGTCGTCCCGTCCCAAGCGCGTCCCCGCCCAATCCGGCGCCAAAGGCGAGACCGACCCGGAATCCGACTCTCGGATCGAAGAGTCCAGTCCGATGCCGCAACAGACGGGCGATCCCGTGGTTGACGAACAGCAAAAGCGTCTGGAACGTCACGAAAAGCTCAAAGATCTGATCAAGCTTTCGGAATCGCAAGGGTACGTCACCTACGACGACATCAACGATGTCGTCCCCAACGATGTCGTAGACGCACAGGAAGTGGAAGCCTACCTGGCTCTGCTGCGCGGCATGGATATCGAGATCATCGAGTCTTCCTCCCCTGAAAAAGCGGAAAAGGACGAGGCCAAGAACAAGAAGGCGCGACGGTCGCGCCTGGATTTCTTCGACGATCCCGTACGCATGTACCTCCATCAGATGGGCCAGGTCCCCCTGCTGACGCGCGAACAGGAAGTGGAGATCTGCAAGCGTATCGAAACGGCCGAAACCCAGGTGAAAGCGCTCTTCAACCGCCTGGGCGTCGCCCCGCTAATGTATCTCGACATCGCGGACCGACTGACGAATCACGACGAGCGTTTCGACCGGATAGTAACGGACAAGTTTGTGGAAAGTCGCGACCGCTATTTGCGCATCCTGCCCAAAACCAGAAAAACCATGATGACCGTCCACGAAAAGCTGCTCAAGGCGTACAGCAGCTCAAGAGCGGCCAAAGCGCGGACGGCGACACAGGAAAGCCGCAATCGGAAAAACCTGGATAAAATCCGCAGCCAAATGGCCAGCAGCGCCGGCAAACTGCATTTCAAGCAGAAGGTCGTGGAATCCATGGCCGCCATGGCCGAAGAACGTTTCCGCGAAATGCGCAAAGTTACCGAACAAGTGAAAGCCCTCCGGCAGAAGAGACCGGGGAAAAAACGCGACAGCGACATCAAGGAATGCAAACGGCGCATCAAAAAATTTGAAGAGATGCTCTGCATGCCGCAGTCCGAGGCTCTCGCCACCTTCGACGAACTGGTCGCGCACATGCGCAACGGACAGATCGCCCGCACCGAAATGGTAGAGGCCAACCTGCGACTGGTGATTAGTATCGTCAAGAAATACATGAATCGCGGCCTGTCTTTTCTGGACCTGATCCAGGAAGGCAACACCGGTCTGATGAAGGCGGTCGAGAAATTCGAATATCGGCGCGGCTACAAGTTTAGCACGTACGCGACCTGGTGGATTCGTCAGGCGGCCACCCGCGCCATTGCCGATCAGGCGCGCACCATCCGTATTCCGGTGCATATGATCGAAACCATCAACAAGCTGCTGCGCGTGCAAAAAAGGCTGGTACAGGAGTTCGGCCGCGAACCCACGCCCGAAGAGTGCGCCGAGGACATGGAACTGCCTGTGGAACGCGTACGCGCCGTCTACAAGATGGCTTTGCAGCCGATTTCTCTGCAAAGCCCCGTCGGCGAGGGCGACGACGCCAGTTTCGGCGATTTCATCGAGGACAAGGGCGCCGAAAATCCGTCGGAAATGGCGGCCTACAGCATGCTCAAAGACCGCCTCAAAGACGTTCTCGAAACACTGACCGAACGCGAAAAATCGGTTCTGGATTTTCGCTTCGGCCTCACCGACGGCTACCCCAGAACTCTGGAAGAAGTGGGCCGCCGTTTCTTTGTCACACGCGAACGCATCCGGCAGATCGAAGCCAAGGCCCTGCGCAAACTTCGCCATCCGACGCGTCGCAGAAAGCTGGAGGGGTTCCTGGAAATCAAGTAGGCGCAGGGAAAAGCTCCGTTCTTTAACTGAATCCCGTCTGCGCCCAACGGCGGCGGGATCGTAATTCATCCCTAACTATCAACAGGAGATACGCAGTATGTTTGGTTCCAATGTTTGTTTTTCCTCTCCCCTCGCCCTGGCGTTGCCGGAAATCTCCGGACGCGCAGCCCTCGCAGTCATCGTCCTGGCCGTGATCATGCTCGCCATCGGCTTTCTGCTCGGTAGAATTACAGACGCAAACCGCAACGAAACAACCGGCAAACCTTCAAGGAAATCCGAACGCAACGGCGCCGGCGACGAGTTGTACGTCGGCAATTTGCCCTACGACGTCGACGACGGCGAACTCAAAAAGGCCTTTCGTAAATTCGGAACGGTGACGTCCGCGCGCGTCATTGTCAACAAGTCCAACGGCAAATCCAAGGGCTTCGGCTTCGTCACCATGGAGAATGACGCGCAATGCGACGCCGCCATCAAGGGAATGCACGGCAACGACCTGAACGGTCGCAAACTGGTTGTCAACCGCGCCAAATGAAGTATGCCAGCTCCAGAGGGGGCCCGCCGCCGGTTTCGTTTTCCGCCGCCGTCATGACGGGCCTGGCCGACGACGGAGGCCTGCTGCTGCCGGAATCGATTCCCCGCGCCGCCGACCGGCTGGACGACTGGCGGCGGCTCGCCTATCCCGATCTCGCCTGCGAAATCATGGGGCTCTTCATCGGCGATATCGACTCCGCCGCGCTGCGCGCCATGGTCGAGCGCAGCTATTCGACCTTCCGCTGCGCCGACGTGGTGAAGGTCGTACCCGTCGGGCCGGTCCACATTCTGGAGTTGTTTCACGGCCCCACCCTGGCCTTCAAGGATGTCGCCCTGCAATTCCTCGGGAATCTGTTCGAGCATCTGCTGGCCCGCTCGCAGCGCACCCTCAACATCCTGGCCGCCACCAGCGGCGACACCGGCAGCGCGGCCATTCACGGATTGCGCGGGCGAGATCGCATCCGCATCTTCGTACTGCACCCGCGCGGACGCGTCAGTCCGACCCAGGAACGCCAGATGACCACCGTCCTGGACGACAATGTCTTCAACGTGGCCGTCGAGGGCTCGTTCGACGACTGCCAGGCCATTGTCAAAACCCTCTTCTCGGACTTGCCCTTTAAAAGCCAATATGCCCTGGGGGCGGTCAATTCCATCAACTGGGCCCGGATTCTGGCGCAAATCGTGTACTATTTTTATGCCGCTTTCCGCGTCATGGAGCAAACCGGCCAACCGTCCGTGCGCTTTTGTGTGCCCACCGGCAATTTCGGCAACATTTTTGCCGGCTATCTGGCCGCCCGCATGGGCCTGCCCGTGCGCCAGCTCGTTCTGGCCACCAACGAAAACGATGTTCTGGCGCGCTTTTTCCAGTCCGGCGAGTACCGTCCCGCACCCGCGCAACCCAGTCTCAGTCCCTCCATGGACATTCAGGTGGCCAGCAATTTCGAACGCTACCTCTATTATCGGCTGGGGGAAGACCCGTCCGCCGTCTGCCGGCGTCTCGCCGACTTGGCCCGAGAGGGCCGTCTATGCCTGCCCGCCACTGCCGGCACGCCGACGGCCGACCCGTTATTCGCCGCCGGCTCGGCCGACAGCGCCGCCACCTTGGCCGCCATGCGCCGCTATTATCGGCAATACGGCTATCTGGCGGATCCGCACAGCGCCGTCGGCCTGGCCGTGGCGGAGCGCGGATTCATCGACGACGATACGCCCACCATCTGTCTCGCGACCGCCCATCCGGCCAAATTCGGCCAAACGGTCCGGCAGGCGCTGGACGCGGACCTGGCGCATCATCCCGCCATCGACCGCCTGCACACTCTGGCTACGCGCTGCGACGTTCTGCCGGCCTCCGCCCCGCGCGTCCGCGAATACATCGCCGCACATATCGACATGGAATCCAGCCAACGAGAGGAGTAACAACCGTGAATCTGCAAAATCTTTTTGCCGACCGCATTGGCGGCACGTCTTTCGGAACTTCGACGGAAATTTACAAGTTCGAGAAAATCAAGCGCGCCAAGGCGGCGGGACGCCAACGGAATCCCGCCGTCGAGCTGCTCGATTTCGGCGTGGGCGAACCGGACCGTATGGCCCCGCCGCAGATCCGCGAGGCGCTCAAACAGGCCGTGGACGATCCGGCCAATCGCGGCTACGCGGACAACGGCACGCCGCAATTCAAACAGGCGGCGGCCCGCTATATGGATTCGTTTTTCGGAGTCGGCGACCTGGATCCGAATACGGAAATCAACCACAGCATCGGCTCAAAACCGGCGCTGGCCATACTGCCGCTCTGCTTTGTCAATCCGCAGGACATCGCCCTGGTCACCGTCCCGGGCTACCCGGTACTGGGTACGCACACGCGCTACCTGGGCGGACGCACCGTCAAGGTCCCGCTGCTCCGCGAAAACGGATTCTTCCCGGATCTGGACGCGATCGACCCGCAGGTGGCGGAGCGCGCCAAGCTGTTTTACGTCAACTACCCGAACAACCCGACCGGCGCCGCGCCGACGGCGGATTTTTTCGACCGCCTCATCGCCTTCGCGCACAAATACAGTCTCCTGATCGTACAAGACGCCGCCTACGCCACCCTGATCTATCCCCCCCGTCGTCCGCTCTCCATACTGAGCCGCCCCGGCGGCAAAGAGGTGGCGGTCGAACTGCACTCGATGAGCAAAAGCTACAACATGACCGGCTGGCGCCTCGGCTTCGTGGCCGGCAACGCCCTGGCCGTCAAGGCCTACGCGGAAGTGAAGGACAATATCGATTCCGGTCAGTTCAAGGCCATTCAGCAGGCCGCCTGCGCCGGCATTGCCGACAAGGCGCTGGCCGACGACATCAACAAACACTATCGGGACCGACTGGGGAAAATGACACAGGCCCTGACAACGGCCGGATTCGATGCGCAGATGCCGGGCGGCACCTTTTATCTGTACGTGCCTGCCCCTGTCGCCGCCGGCGAAGTGCGCTTCGCCAACGCGGAAGAGGCTTCGCAACACCTCATCCGCGAACACATGATTTCCACCGTGCCGTGGGATGACGCCGGCGCCTATCTGCGCTTCTCGGCCACCTTCGAATCGCGCGACGACCGGGACGACGACCGGGTCGTCGCCGAACTGACCCGCCGCCTGCAAGCGGCCCGGCTGCGCTGGGACTAAATCAGGAAGTCTGAAATTAGAGAGGCGCCTGATAGGCCGCTTCCACGGATAGCGCGATGCCGCCCCGCGGCTTGAACAGCCCCTTGACCGTCGCCTGGCGCGGTCGTACGGCCCGCACAATATCGTCCAGCACGCGGTTGGTGGCCTCTTCGTGAAACGTGCGATGGTTGCGGTAGGCAAACAAATACAATTTGAGGGATTTGCTTTCCAGACACAGCTTGTCCGGCACGTAGCGAATGACCATGCGTCCGAAATCGGGCTGTCCCGTCACGGGACAAAGAGCGGTGAACTCGGGACAGTCGAATTCCACCCAGTAATCGCGCCCGGGCGAGCGATTCGGAAACGCCTCCAGCCGGGCCAGATCGGGCGATGCGGGATAGGGTCCGCCGCTTTTGCCCAGCAACGTCAATGCGGCGTAGGGGTCGTCTTTCCTCTTTTTCATGAGCGCATCTCCTCTCTCGGTTCACAGTTTAACTTCACCGCAAAGTCGCATCCCAGTTCTTGAATACCGGTTGCAGACTCCTGGCGCGCAAGGCGGCGCAGAAACTGGCGGTATCGCGCGTGTCGCACACGGAAAACTGGCCTTGCCCCTCGTGCCGCTCCGGCCGACTGTAACCGCCCACGGTCGTTCGACTCGCGACGCTCATACGCGAAACACCCAGGCCGGCCATGCCGTCGCGAAAGGACGCGCTCTCGCGGGTGGACAGCACCAGCGGCACAGTCGGCAGACAAATGCGAAAGGCGAAGATCATTTGCGCCAGCAGGCGGTCGTCCACCGGATGCGGCGCCTGAAAACCGCCGGCTTGCGCGCGAAGGCGGGAAAAGGAGAGCGAGTATCCCCCCTGCCAATAACGTTGGCGCAGCGCAGCCAGATGCCGGAACAGGCACAGCGCCTCCTGCACGGGATCGGCCAGTCCCAGCAGAACGCCCATCCCGAAAGCGCGGGCCCCGGCCGCCAGCGCCCGTCCCGGCGCCTGCACCCGAAAATCGTAGTCGCGCTTGGCGCCCCAGCGGTGCATTTGACGATACACCCCGCGATGGTAGGTTTCCTGATAAAGCGTCACGGCGGTGCATCCGGCCCGGAACAGTTCCTCGTAACGTTCGCGGCTCATGGCGAAACATTCCACGCCGATGCGATGACAGTGGCGAGCCGCGATCTCCACCGCCTCGCGCAGATAGGCAAAATCGGCTTCGGGCGTCTCCTCGCCCGTCAGAAGCAAGACATCCTCGAATCCCATCGAGTGCAGCGCCGTGATTTCCGCCTCGATTTCAGCGAAACTCAACTTGACGCGCGGGTGGCTCCGATCGGCGGCAAACCCGCAATAGGCGCACCCGCCGGAACAGTAGTTGGAAAGGTACAGGGGCACGTAGAGGGCCATCGTCCGGCCGAAATGACGCCGGGTCAGGGCCTGTGCGCGTGCGGCGAGTCGCTCCATCTCGCGGCCGGCCGCCGATGAAAGCAAAACGGCCAGTTCGCGCTCGCCCGGCCGGTCGCAGTTCAGGGCCGCCGCCACTTCGCGCGCGTCGGCCTGCACGGCGACCGCCACCGCGTCGGCAACATCATCATCCCGATCATCGCTCGCATCGTTCATGACGGTGCGCTATCGGATGGCTCGGACGCAGCGGTCAGAAAAGCGGTGAGCGGACTGGTCGGCGAAGCGCGGTCCGTAACGGGCATCAGCCCCGCCAAGGCCGCCTGGCGTCCGGCCCGCACGGCGGCCGCAAAAGCCCGGGCCATGGCCACGGGCTGTTCCGCCGCCGCCATGGCGCTGTTCACCAGCACGGCGGAACAGCCCATTTCCATGGCCGCCGCCGCGTCGGACGGTGCGCGAATGCCGGCGTCCACAATGACCGGAATGCCGCTTTCACTCACAATCAGGCCGAGCAGATCGCGCGACCGCAGACCGTGTCCGCTGCCGATCGCCGAGCCCAGCGGCATAACGGAAGCGCAGCCGACATCCTCCAGCCGCTTCGCCAGAGCCGCGTCCGGCGCCATATAGGGCATCACCAGAAAACCTTCTTTTACCAGGATTTTGGCGGCCGCAAAGGTTTCCAGGGGATCGGGCATAAGATGGTGCGGATTGGGATGTATTTCCAATTTAATGAAGGGACTGCCGCACAGTTCACGGGCCAGCCGCGCAATGCGCACGGCTTCCTCGGCATTGCGCGCGCCGGAGGTGTTCGGCATCAGCGTGACCCCGGACAGCCGCGCCAGGGGTCCGTACAAGTCGTCATCGGGCCGTTCGCGGTTAAAGCGCCGCAGCGCCACCGTCACCAGTTGCGCGCCGGACGCCTCGACCGCCGCCGTCATGGTGTCCATATCGGAAAACTTGCCGGTTCCGGCCAGCAGTCGCGAAGAAAACTCGAAAGTTCCCAGTTTCAAAGGCGTTTCATTCATATCCCGTCCTCGCCGTCATCCCCCGCACGCGAAAGCCAGAGCCTCGACCCGGTCGTTGTCCCGCAAGACCGCCCTATCGCGTTCGTCGCGCCGCACCGCTTCGTCGTTGACCAGAGTGGCCACGCGCAGGGGATCGATCTCCAGCGCCGCCAGCAGCGCCGCCAGCGTGGGCGCGCCCGTATGATCGTATGGCTGGCCGTTCACCAGTAAACGCATGTCCCGCAACCTCTCCCGCCTCGCATGACAATACCTCACTCAACGACGCACAGTACACCGCGACCCGTCGCATGGCAACACCAATTCTCATACGCGTTTGACGCAATCGATGAAGTGCGCTGCGATTATTTCGGAAACACGATCGACTCGAAACAAGTGTACGCTGGACCTTTCCAGTACGCATTGGGAAAACCCATCCTGTTTCATATGCGGCCCAAGTCTAAAAGCCCGCGAGAATCGAACAACGATAGGACATCGGCCCGGCACGGTCGCCCGGCGGGCTGTCCGGCGAACTGAGTTATGCGTATGCGCTGAAGCCCCGCCACTATATTGGAAGATAACGAGGAAAGAACGAAAAGCCACCCCGTCCCGCGTGTTACCCGTCGATTGTTATTGCGCCGCCGCCGTCTCCGTGCCATATTGCTTTCGTAATCGAGGCACAGTTTGCGAACGGGGCGCGAGGCATGGAACATGGACGAGGAATATGACGAGCGGCTGTTTGGGCACAACGCCGAGCAGGGGATCGTGGCGGTCGAGTTCGAAGCCGGACGCGGGAGCCGGCCGGACCGGATGGCGCTGTTCCGCCGCGCGGGCGCAACGCTTGCGGTCGAGCACGAGCCGTTCGAGCCTTTCATTGTGGCGGCGGAGACGGCATTGCGCGACTGCCCGCTACCCTGCCGCCTCCACGATCTGGCCGGCACGGCGCCCTTGAATCGGCTGGCCGTCTTCGCCTCCTGGGCCGACTGCCGCAAAGCGGCACAGTGGCTGTCGAAAAGCACGGGGGTTTCCGCCGGTTCCAGCGCCGCTCCCTACTTGTTCGCCAACGATCCGGTCCATCAGCATCTGCTGCTTTCCGGCCGTACGCAGTTTCTAGGCATGACCTTCGACTCCGCGCGACGCATGCAGGTGGACATCGAATGTCTGACGACCCCGGGCTACGATTTCTGCCATGCGGCCCGCGCAGGCGACCGCATCGCCGCCATCGCCCTGGGCGACGGCGAGGGCTGGACGGAAACGCTGGTCCATGACTGCGAAGCGAAAATGCTGCGTCAGTTCGCGCGCATTGTCGAGGAGCGCGATCCCGACATTATCGAGGGCCACAACCTCTTCAACTTCGACTTGCCGTACTTGACCGAGCGCGCGCGCCGCCATGGCGTGACCCTGACGCTGGGCCGCGACGGAAGCGTCCCCCGCCAGCGGCCCAGCCGCTTCACGGCGGGCGAGCGCACCATCGCCTACACGCGATGCGACATCTTCGGACGCCATGTCGCGGACACGTTCTTCATGGCGACCGCCTACGATGTGGCGCACCGCTCTCTGAGCGGACGCGGACTCAAGGCGGCGGCTCGACACTTCGGCGTTGCGGCGGAGCGACGCGAGTACATTGAAGGTTCGGATATCGGCCGCGTTTTCCAGGAGGATCGGGAACGATTTCTGCGGTACGCCCGCGACGACATCGCGGAAACGCGGGCCCTGAGCGCCATTTTGTCGCGCAGCTTCTTTGCGCAGACGCAGATGCTGCCCTTCTCCTACCAGAACGTTTGCGTGCGGGGCGGCGCCACGAAAATCGACGCGCTGATGATTCGCGCCTACCTGCACGCCCGGCGGGCGCTGCCGCAACCGGATCGGCCGCGCCCGTTTGCCGGCGGCTACGCCGCCGTCTTCGTGCGCGGCCTGGTTAAGAACGTGCGCCACTGCGACGTACGCTCGCTGTACCCCTCGCTGATGCTGACCCGCAAACTGGCGCCGGCCAGCGACGAACTGGGGGCCTTCATCCAATTGCTGGAGCGCCTCAAGGAGGTGCGCATGACCGCTCTGGAACGGCGAACCGCCACCGTCGCTCCGGCGGAACGCAGTCACTGGGACGCACTGCAATCGGCCTTCAAAACGCTGATCAATTCCTTCTACGGCTACTTGGGCTTTGCGCAGGCGCATTTCAGCGATTTCGACGCCGCGGAGCAGGTGGCCGCGCAAGGACGCCGTCTGCTGCAGGACATGGTGGAATGGCTGCAAGAACACGGCGCGCAACCGGTCGAGATCGACACGGACGGCATCTATTTTGTACCGCCCGCCCCGGATGACGACCGCCCGCGCTTCGAATCCGCCTTTCGCCGGGCTCTACCGTCGGGCATTGAAGTGGAGTTCGACGGCGAATATCCGGCCATGTACAGTTACAAGGTCAAAAACTACGCCCTGCTGTCGGACGACGGCGAAATGACCATTAAAGGGGCCGCCCTGAAGTCCCGCGGGCTGGAACCGTTCCAGCGCCAGTTTTTGGAAGGCGTTTTGCGCCTGAAACTGGAAGGGCGCGCCGACCGTGTCACCGCATTGAAAGACGAGTACGCAACGGCTATTCGGCAACGAACCTGGCCAATTCGCATGCTGGCCAAGACGGAAACGCTCGCCGACGCACCGGAAACCTACCGTCAGAAGCGCGATCAGGGACGACGCGCCCGCAGCGCCCCGTACGAGCTGGCGCTGCGAGCGAACCGTTCCTACCGCGCGGGAGATCAGATTGCGTACTACATAGCCGGCGACAAACGAACCGTGGCCGCGCACGAGGCCGCCCGCGCGGTCTCCGCATGGGATCCGCAACAACGCGACGAGAACGTCCCCTACTATCTGGCCAAACTCGATTCCCTGCATAAAAAGTTTGCGCAAGAAGAGGAATTGCTCTAGGTCTAGTGGTTTCGCCGACCCTCGCCCCGGCCCTCTCCCGTTGAAAGAGGGCGGACGGTCGGGTGGGCAACATACCGTATTCTTGTTTTATCGGCAGAACCGCTTGATTAAGGCGCCCTGATAAAGAAGGAGGCAGCTTCAATGCAACCGAATAAAGCCGGTCGCCGCGCCGCCCGTAGCGGGTTTACGCTTATTGAGATTCTGGTGGTGGTCATGATTCTGGCCATTCTGGCAACCGTCGTGGGCGTGCAGGTTATCCCGCGCCTGGGCGACGCGCGGCGTACGGCGGCGCAAACGCAGTTGGCCACCTTCAAGACCGCGCTCAACCTCTATCGCATGGACAACGGCCTGTACCCCACCCAGCGGCAGGGACTCGACGCCCTGTGCCGCATGCCGGAAGAGGAACCTCGACCGCGCAACTACCGCGCGGAAGCCTATCTGGAAAGCCGCCAGGCGCCGCTCGATCCGTGGGGCCGGCCCTACATTTATTTTCAGCCGGGACGTGACGGCGCGCCGTACGAGATCGTCAGCTACGGCGCCGACGGCAGACCGGGCGGCGAAGGTGAAAACGCGGAAGTGTCAAGTTCGGATATCTAAAGTCGGAGAAAGCGATGAAACTGTTCGGAACCCGCAAGGAAGCCAGGCCGGATCTCGAGATAAACGATCTTTCCAGCGTGGACAACGCGCTGCTCGAAGAGTCCGGCGAATTGAACGTGTACGAAAACCGCAAGGTCGTCAGTCGGGCCCGCAGCGACGCCGAAGCCAGCATCAGCGACGCGGCCAAGACCAGCTTGCGCGATCTGACGATGATCCGCAAAGGACGCTGTCCGGAATGCGGCGGAAAAACCGAAACGCTCATCTTTTCGTCCGTCTGCCCGGCCTGCGGATGGTTCCGGCGCTACGACTCCGACTTCAGCTCCTGCGTGGTGCATCAGCACGAAGGGGAGCCGATCCATTGCGAGCGCGTCTTCAATGTGGCCGGCGGCTATGTGCTGTGCGTGAAAAACGACATGGTCGTCTGTCAACTGGCCGGCAGCGCCGTGCGCCGCATCGACTTCTCGCTACCGGAGGAACAATTGCAGACGGCCCGCAAACGCTTTTCCCGAGAAAGCGCCGGACACTGCGCCTGGTGCGAAACCGCCATAGCCACTGCGCCCGACCCGGACGCGCCCATTCTGGAGTATGTCGCATTCGGCTCCTTTCAGGAACGCTACATCTTCTGCTCGCGCACCTGCCTGGAGGCCTTTCGTCGCCAGTACCCCGTGCGCGTGCATCGCAACTGCTACGAAACCGACTGCAATCTTTGCAAAGCCTGCGTCAAGCGCTACGACACGGAAGACTTTCACCGCGTGGTGCTGGCCGATTACGACGACTAAGGGCCCGCGCAAAAACAACTTCACATTTTGGACGCAGATGCATCCCGCCCGGCTGCGTTGCGAAAACTCGAAATATCGGGAATATTCCCGTGT
>CAZYAW010000088.1:0-81808 GCA_964646045.1 uncultured Victivallales bacterium
CCATGCCCAGCGCATCCGAACTCAAAAACGGCAGCATCGTGGAGATCGACGGCGAACCCCACGCCGTAGAGCGCCTCCAGGTGCAGACTCCGTCCGCCCGCGGCGGCGCCACCCTGTACAAGATCCGCTTTCGCAATCTGGTCAGCAAGCGCAAGACGGATCGCGCCTGCAAAGGGGACGAACGTTTCGGCGACGCCAATTTCCAGCGCCACGAGGCCCAGTTCCTGTATCGACAGGGTGAAACCTTCTCCTTTATGGATCTGACCGACTACAGCCAGTTCACGCTGGAGGCCGGGGAATTGGACGAGGTCGCCGACTATCTGACCGAGAATCTGGAAGGCATTACGGCCCTGATTTCCGACGAGCGCATTCTGGGCGTCGAACCGCCGCCGGTCGTCGAACTGGAGATTGTCGAAACCGCCCCGTCCGTCCATGGCGCATCCGTTACGGCGCGCACCAAGGCGGCCACCCTGACGACCGGCCTGGTCGTTCAGGTGCCCGAGTATCTGGAAAGCGGGGAACGCGTGCGCGTGGACACCCGCACCGCCCGCTACCTGGCGCGGGCCTGATCCGAATTCGGCCAGACCGCATCGGGATCCAGAACGGCCGGCAGCACTTTTTGGCTGAACACGGCCGACCAGGAGTATTCACGCACGATTCTTTTGCGGAACTGCAGGCGCGGACTGTTGCGGAACGCTTTCCAGATCTGATTCGCGATCGAGCGGGCCCGGAACCTCTCCGGAATATAGACGGCCTCCGGTCCGGCAATCTCGCGCAAGGCGGGAATGTCGCCCAGCGCCAGCACCAGGTCGGCCATACCGGCCTCCAGAACGGGAATGCCGAAACCTTCCTTGCTACTGGGGAAAAGCAGCACGTCCGAGACCACCATCAGCGCGCGCAGACTGGCCCGTCGAATGCTCTTCTCAAAACGCTCGCACAAGAACACGACTTCCGCTTCCAGACCGAGGTTCTGGCGCAATGCCAGCAGTTCCGCATAATAGCGAACGGAGTCGGCATTGTGCGGATCGGGCGCGCCCGTGATCATCCAGCGCACCGACTTGCCCTGGGCCTTGAAGGCCGCGACGATTTTCAAGCCCGCCTCCAGATTCTTGCGTCGCACAATGCGGGCGGGCGTCACGGCCACGATGTCCTTCTCGAAAAGCCGCTCGGCCCGGTAGAATTCAAACACCTGCGACGTCAGTCCCAGCAGCGACGCAACATCGACCCCGTCGGGAAAAACCGGCAACTCGGACCGGGCCACGCCGAAGAGCCGCCTGAACTCTTTGCGGCGCTGTTCGGATATAACCGCGTAATCGCAGCCGGGCAGACGTTGCTTGAGCAGCGACCACGGATACTCGTCGCGCTGATGACGCCGATAGTTCTTGTCGGCGAAAGTCGAATCGTGACACCAGGCCACAAAACGCGGCCCGCCGCCCCGTTCCATAAACCGGGCCAGCGCGGCGGTCAGAACCAGATTGAAATGCATCGTCATGACATTGTGGATTAGACACACATCCACCCCGTGCAGGGCCGGTTTCAGCGCCTGCTCGATCCTGCGCACGGCGCTCTCGAAACCCGCCGGCACCCCTCCTTCGTTGAGCGCGTCCACCGTAGCGCGCAAGGGGCCTCCGTCCGAAGCCGCCTCCGGCACAATCACCGTGCGCACTTGCGGATGCACCTCTCCGCCCTTGCCCGCAATAACGCGCACGCTACATCCCGCCTCGACAAACATGGCGGCGTGCGCCTCCACCACAAATTCCACCCCGCCAATCACCGGCGGGCAGGAATAATGCAGTAGAGCCACCGTCGTGTCGCGCGCAGCCCTCGCCGCCCGTGAGCGCCCTTGCCCCGTGCTAGGCCTCGAGTTTTTCAATGAGTCGTCCTCTCGTCCGATGAAACAAACGCGCCTGTTTCAGCACTTCCTCTTCCGCGCGATCCGCATCCCAATCCCAGGTTTTATTCATAAACGACAGCGTCCGTCCGAAATACAAACCCTTGAACGACTCCACCAGCTCCGCGCGATCCTCCCCATCACGAAAAGCCACGATCATATCGTACACGGTCGCAGCCCAGGCCTCGGGCTGGATATCGATGCGCCCGCCTTCGAACATGGCTGCCAGTTCGCGATAGAGATCCGCCGCGAGAGCTTTTTCCAGCGTGCCCCGATGCTGCCCAAAGCCTTCGCGCGCCTTTTTCTCGATCGCCGCGCGATCCACCTTCAGATCCTGCGGCGGATCCAGCTCTCGGAGCCCGAACAGTTCCTGCTCCTGCACTTCGTCGAGCGCTTTCCATTGCTCGAAACTGCGCAACACGGTCAAAAAGGCGGTACTGACCACCTGACTGAACATAGGCCCCAACTTGGGCGCGCTGGGCTTGTGCACCTTGGCTCCCAGCCCCGCGTTGCAAGTGCGGAACCCGCCTGTGATGGCGTTCATGGTCATGAAGACGTCGATCCCGTACTCCTCGGTCGTCAAATGCCAGGGCTGGCAAATCAAATGCTTCACGAAACGGCGCGACAGCGCGAAATCGCCGCCGATGGGCTGGCGTATGTTACGACAGAACAGTCCGTAGACGATGGGGAAGCAGATGTTTTTGGTGATGGTGCCGTCGTACTTGTGGCGCGAATAGACCGGATTGACAAAATCGAAGCCCTGCCGCACCGGCTCGACAAAGTATTGGATCCATTCGGGCGTCACGCTCAGCAAATCGGCGTCCAGGCAAACCAGGATGTCCGTATCCAGTTCCATGACCTTGCGGAACATGTTTTCGAAATTGTAACCTTTGCCGGGCGTGTCCGGCGGCGTGGTAATGTAAATGCGCGGCACATCGGTCGGGGCCGCCATGAAGGCGCCCTCCGTATCGTCGGGCGAATGGTTGTCGCAGTTGATAATGGCATAGGAACGGTCCCCGCAATATTTCTTGAGACCCAGCCCGGCCTGCTCCGTCGGATAGGCGATGCTGTCAGCCTCCATATAGGATGCCAGGCCGACCACGACCTTGGCTTCCGTTACGGCTTGCGGATTGTTTTCCCGTTCGAACATTTTTCACGTCTCCTTCTTGGGGGTTGTTGCGATTCCTATCCTGTCGCGATATCCGGAGAAACCCGCGACAGCGGGCGAAAGGGCCTGACGATCCATCCGGACTACGCACAAGGAAACACTCCGTCCGCTACCGTCATCGACGCAGGAGCCTACGCAACCAGTATGAGAATCGCATTCGTTGTCCGTGAATACTATCTTCCGCCTTCCTTGTCAAATCAATTAGCAATGAAGCATCGCATTTTTCGTGCTAAACCAGCGGTCTCATCGCATCCTGCAATGATCCGCCCCGCTTTGCTTTTGCTGGCAAGCAGCAGGGTGGCCGATGTTGTTTATCGCCCGAATTGACCATCGCGCCCGGCGTGACCGTCACCGTGCAGTACCAGCGCGGACTGGAGCTGGCCAGCAAGGGCGACATGAGCATCGGACCGTCGTCGATGTTCATGGCGGAATGGGAGGGGTCGTTAGCGCCGATCCGCATAATTGGTACTCGGGAAGCGGGAGTGCGGGCCGGATCGCCGTCTATTACCGTGAGAGCTTCACGTACACGGGCGCCTACACCGCCGACATGGCGATGCCCGACGACGGCGGGGGCGCCTACACGGCCGACATGCCAGCCGTTTTCAATATCAACGGCGGCAACAACGCTTCCAACAGCAGCGTTGAACCCGGCTCGATCGGCACGTTCTACCTGTCGGTCACGTTCCCCTATGAGCCGATTGTCGACGGCACCGTATTCCTCTTCCGGCAGTGCGGACGGCGATGGCGAGGTGCGCGCCCGGCAGCTTCGCGGCGGGCCCCCTGCTCTGCGTGACGGCTGCGGCCGAGACCGAAGCCGCCTTGAAGGACCTGTCGGACGAGGAACGCGGGAATTTGTCGAAGCACTCGACATCCGCGTACCGGTCGGGGAGTTTTCCATTCTTCAACAGCCAGCGGTGGCGTTTTCCCATTGCGGATCGAGTGACAGGCCCAACATGCGGGCTTCGTCGAGAAAACCGGGGCGGATGCCGGTGGCGTGATGCGCGCCCAGCAGTTTGCCGTCGGGTCCCAGGCTCTGCGCGCGGTACTCCAACAGACATTGCATGCGGTATTCGCCGCCCTGCAAGGGAAGCACTTCGGAAATGTGCGTAATTTTGCGCGATCCGTCCGCCAACCGCGCGGTATGCACTACGATGTCGATAGCGGTCGCCACCTGCGCGCGCAAGGCCACCAGCGGTATGTCGAGGCCGGAAAGCAAGGCGCAGGTCTCGATGCGGAAAAGGCAGTCAATGGGACTGTTGGCGTGGATGGTGGACATGCTGCCGTCGTGCCCGGTATTGAGCGCCTGCAGCAAGTCGAGAGATTCTCCGCCGCGAATCTCGCCGATCACGAGCCGGTCCGGCCGCAGACGCAAGGCGGAGGCGACCAGGTCGCGCACGGTCACTTCGTTCTGGCCGTGCTTGTCGGGCTTGCGGGTCTCGAAGGGGACAATGTGTTCCTGCTGCAACTGCAGCTCGCTGGCGTCCTCGATCACCAGAATGCGATCCTCGTTGGGGATCAGACTGCTCAACACGTTCAGCACGCTGGTCTTGCCGGAGGAGGTGGCGCCGGAGACGATCACGTTCTTGCGGGTCTTGACCAACGCGTCCAGCAGCTCGGCGCCGAGTTCCGAGATGCTGCCGAAAGCGATCAACTGCGGCATCGTGAGCTTTTCCTTGCTGAACTTGCGAATGGCCACCACGGTTCCGCAGCGGGCCAGCGGCGGGATGACGGCATGCACGCGCGAACCGTCGGGCAGGCGGGCGTCCAGCCGGGGATTGGCCTCGTCCAGGATACGCCCGACGTTTTTCGCCACGTTAACGGCGGCGGCCTTGAGAGCCGGCTCGCTCACAAAGCGGGCCGCCGTTTTCTCCAGCTTGCCCCGCCGCTCGATGTAGATGCAGGCCGGACCGTTGATCATGATTTCGGATACGCTGTCGTCCTGCAGAAATTCGCGTATCGGCTCGAAAAACAAGAGCAGAAAAGAATCTTTTTCCTCGACCATCGTCCCCTCCCCTGCTGCGGCGCGAAAGCGCCATCCAATTAACCGTTCACCAGCGGACTGTGCGCCCTCGATCCCGACGGCACCCTTCGCACGAAAGCCTTTTATAGAGATCGCACCCCGCCGGTCAAGACAATATAACAACGATCACCGGATCCCTCGATCCAGGCGGCGCAGCAGAAACAGCAGCACGCCGTAGCACAGCGCGCCGACGGCGACCGTCGCCAGCAGTCCCATCGTCTGTTGCGCTTTGGCCGGCAGCGCCGGAGTCTGCGCAAGACGCAGGAGACATGGGTAGAGCATGACGACCAGCCCGCCCATCGGAGCGGCGGCGCACAGGATCGGCCCGAGACCGCGCGCCACGGCGCGCCAGTCGGGAACCGCCAGGCGCCGCCGCAGAAGAACGGCCAGCGCCAGGCCGTTGAACAGGCTCGCCAGAACGGTGGCAAAGGCCAGGCCGGCATGCTTGTACGCGGCCGGCCAGGTCAGAATAAAGAGCAGGTTAAGACCCAGGTTGAGGCCGACGGCCGCCAGTCCGACCCGCACGGGCGTGCGAGTGTCCTTGAGCGCGTAAAAGGCGGGAACCAGCGTTTTCTGAAGCGAGAATACGACGAGGCCCGGCGCATAGAAGAGAAGCGCGCGCGCGGTTTGCGCGGTGGACAAGGCGTCGAACTCGCGGCCGGGCCATTCGTAGATCATCTGCGTGACCGGGCGCGCCAGCAGCGCCAGCCCGACGGCAGCGGGAATGACAAGGGCCATCAGCCGGATCAGCGCCGATTGGAGCAGTCCGCCCATGCGGTCGGCGGTTCCGGCGGCGACACAGCGCGCCAGAGTCGGCAGGAGCACGGTCCCCGTCGCCGTGGCAAAGACGCCCAGCGGCAAATAGACAATCAGTTCCGCAAAGGAGAGCGCGGCCGGAGCCCAGTCGGCGACCCAATACGCCAGGAATCCGTCCAGCAGCACATTGACCTGGAATACGCCCATGCCAAAGGCGACCGGCGCCATGGCGCGAACGATTCTTTTGATCTGCGGATCGTGCAAGGCGGGGGTGCGCCGCGCGGCGACCGTGCGATGGGCGGAGGCGCGGCCAGGGTGACGCAGAAGACGGAACAGCAAAGGCAACTGGGCCAGAAGCTGCACGAGCCCCGCCAGCACAATCGCCCAGGCCACGCCGAAAATGCGCTCCTGCGGCCGTTCGCCCAGTCGCGGACAGACCGTCAGCAACGCCGCAATCCAGACGACATTGAGCAGAACCGGGACGAAGGCCGGTACGAAGAAACGATGAAAGGTATTGAGGATGGCCGCGCCCAGGGCGACCAGGCAGATGAAAACGAGATAGGGCAACAAAATGGCCAGCAGGGAAAAGAACAGCTCGGCGCTGCCGTCCGGTGCGGAGCGGGAGCGCATCAGGAGCGCCAGCGCCATGCCGCCGGCGGCGATCATGACCAGAGTCGCCGTCAAGAGAGCGGCCACACGGGCGGCCAACTGACGAGCGCGCGGCAAACCTTCCTGTTCGAGGGTTTCGGCGAAGACGGGTATAAATGCCGCCGCCAGGGCGCCCTCGCCAAACAGACGCCGAAACAGATTGGGCACGCGAAACGCCAGCACAAAAGCCGATTGCGCCGACGAAGTCCCGAACAGGGCGGCCATCAGCACACTGCGCAGAAGGCCCAGCGCCTTGCTGGAAGCGGTGCCGAGACTGACTAGGCGAGTCGAGTTCGGCAGGCGCTCACGGTTCATGCCCGGCTCCGTTCAGCAAGGAGACAGCCTCCTGAAACACGCGTTCCGCCGGTATGGCGTGCAAGACGCGCCGGGCCTCCGGCGAGGCGGCGCCGATGCGGCGGTCGTGCGTCACACGGGGCAGCGTCACGATGCGGCACCGCGCCGCAAGCGGCCCGGTGCGGCGCGGATCGGTCGTCCCGAAGACGGCTACCAGCGGCGTACCGACGGCCGCCGCCAGATGCATGGCGCCGCTGTCGTTGGCCACCAGCAAACGACTGGCCCGCAGCACGGCCGCCAACTGCGGCAGACTCGTTTGACCGGCCAGATTGACGGCGGCCGACCCGATGCCGGCGGCCACCTCTCGACACAGCTCGTATTCCGCGGCGGTCCCCAGCACGACAAGCGGCACGGTACGCGACGACGCCCAGTGCCGACCCAACTCGATAAAGCGCTCGGCCGGCCAGCGTTTGGAAGGACCGCGGGCCGCGCCCGGCGCCAGCGCAACGGGCGGCGCATCGGCACGCAACGCGAAATGCGCGCACGTCTCAGCGCACAGCTTCTCCGGCAACTGCAGAACGGGCGCCTCGTCCGCCGCCGCACACTCCACACCGTCCAGAATCGACAGAGTTTCGCACATTTGATGTCGCTCGTGCAATGACGGTGCATAGGGTACGACGCGGGTGAGCAGAGCCCGCCGCCAATGGCCGGCGAAGCCGATCCGTTCAGGTATGCCGGCCAGAAAGGGAATCCAGGCGGCGCGAAACGAGTTGGGGAGAATGTAGGCCTGACGAAATTTTCGGCGGCGCAACGCCCGGGCGACGCGGAACGTACCGGCCAGCGTACTCTGGAACGGAATCACGGAGGCGATCGGCTCGTTCAGCGTCCACAAGTCGCGCAGCGCGGCCTTGCACAAGACGGCGGGCGGGACGGACAAGCGGCGTTCGCGCAGGAAAGCGCGCAAGGCGGGCATGCAGAGCAGCGCGTCCCCGAGCCAGTTGGGCGCGCAGATCAGGATGGTAGAGGCGTCATGCATCGTCAGGACCATGTTGATTGTCAGGCGCGAAAACAGATGCGCGCGATGCACTGTTCGAAGCTTTCCGCTCCGCTCAATATATCGATATCGACGCGTAAATAGAAAACGGGCAAATCGCCGGGAAAATCCATGGCGGGAAACCGTACGGCGTCCTTTTCCGTGGTCACCAAAGCGTCGGCGCCGAGTTCGCGGCTTTCGCGGACGATGACCTCCAGTTCCTCTCGTCCGTACCGGTGATGGTCGGCGAAGCGGTGGCGCTTCAGGATGACGGCGCCCAGCCGCTCGAGTTCGCCTTCAAAACCGGAAGGCATGGCAATGCCCGACAGCACGACAATTTTGCGCTTGTCCACAAAGGACAAAGGATGCTCCGCGCCGCTGGCGACATGGCGGAAGAAGCGCGGACAGTGGCGGCATTCGATAATTTCCGCCCGCGCGTTCCAGGCGCGGATCTCGTTTTGGAGCGCCTCGTCGCCCTGCGGATCGGATTTGGTGACAAACACGAAATTAGCGCGCCGAATATTGCGGATCGGTTCGCGCAAAATGCCGCGCGGCAGCACGTGCCCGTTGCCGAAAGGGTTGGTGCGGTCGACCAGCACGATTTCGACACGATGCTTGAGCGCCATGTACTGAAAGCCGTCGTCGAGGATCAGGGTGTCGCACTGATGCCGGGCGATGGCGTAGCGTCCGCTTTTGACGCGGTTTTTATCGACCAGTACGCAGACGCCGGGCAGATTGGAAGCCAACATAAACGGCTCGTCTCCGCTCATCTCGGAGTCGAGCAGCACCCGCGTCCCGTCGGACACGACGCGCGGCGGACGTCGCATCTCGGCCAGGGTCAGCTTGCCCAGGGCCTTGCTCCAGAAACCGGGCTCCTTTTTCTTGTAGCCCCGACTCAGGACGGCCACTTTACGGCCTGCACGCGCCAGTTCCCGGGCAAACACCTCGACCACCGGCGTTTTTCCGGTGCCGCCCACGGTGAGATTGCCGACGCTAATGACCTGACAACCCAGCGCCTGATGACGGAAAAGGCCTATCTTATAAAAAAAAAGCCGGGTCTGCACAACGCCATAGTAGAGTTTGGAAAGTTGATGCAGTCCGAACAGAAAGAGCCGCGCGCACGGGCTGAGTTCGTATTCGGGGCCCCGTCGCTGAATGAAGGCGACAAAGAATGTTTCCAGTTTTTCGTACAAAGCGGTTTTCATGGGGCGATCCCGGGCCTAAAACAAGCGAGCGCCAACCAAGCGGAGAACGTTCGCAGCCCCTTGATCGCACCCGCCTTCGCTATGGCCGCAAAGGCCTACAAGTAGGAACCTTCGACCTTCGAGCGGATATCGCGGAAGCCAATATCGGCCTGATAGATCATCTTGAAATAGCGAGCGGCCTCCTCCCGATTGCCGGTCGTCTCGCAGATTTCGCCCAACTCGTACAGCACGTTCTTTTTGACATCGTCCATGGCTTCGAGTTCGGAGGCGGCCAGTTTCAACTGGTCCAGGGCCAGATCGAACTGTTTTTTGCGGCGGAAGCACATGGCCATGTAGTACAGGGCCTGCTGACGCTGGCGGGGACTGCGCTGCGACCGCTGGAATTCCTGAATGGCCTCGTCCAGCCGCTCCCGCTGGAACAGCGCCCGCCCCCACTCGAAGCGCAGCCGCAGCTCGTTGGGATAGCGGCGAACGCGGTCTTCCAGATCGTGGAAGGCGTACTCGTCCCTTTCGGCATGGACGCGATCGGCCTCCGCCTGGTTACCGTCTTGCGTCAACTCGGCAATGCGGGCGTCGAACTGACGCAAGGTGGCCGAGGTCAGCGCCTGATCGAGCTCCGGATCGCCGGGATTGATGTTTATCGCCTGACGCAGCGTGTCGAGAGCCTCGTCAAAATGTCCCTTGTCCAGATACAGGCGGGCCAGCGCCTTGCGATAGTTGACATTGCCGGGTTCCGCCTCGATTCTGGCCAGCGTCTCGTGTACCAGCGCATCGGCATCCTCGACGGTTTTGACCGCCTTGGCCTGTTTCTCCAACAGCGCGGCCTCCTGCGTGTCGCGAATCATGTCGCGGAAAGAGCCGCCCTTCTCGGAGGCTTCGACCCAGCCGCCCTTGATCATGCTCTCCATGGCCATGGTGTCCTTGACGGCCTTGAGAACTTCCGGATCCTTGGGCACGAGCGTTACGAGGTGATCGTACAGTTTGCGCGCCTCCGCCGTTTTCTCGCAAGCGACATACAACTGGCCCAGTCTTTTAAGGAGAGGTACCTCGGTCGGAGCCTGATCGCGCGCGATTTCCAGCGCCTGCAGGGCCACCTCCCGCATCTCGAGAACTTCCGCGCTGCGGACGAAAAGCATAACGGTCTTGAGGTCGAGCGGCATCTGGTCGAGAATGCGGTCGGCCAATTGCATGGCCTTGGCCGCTTTGTCAGACTGCAAATAGTAGGAGGCCAGGGCGTAGCGCCCCGCATTACGCAAACCGAGCATGGCGCGGCGCAATGCGCCGTCCCCTTTGCGTCGGTAGCTTTGAATGCGGGCGGCCCACAGGTATTTACGACACTGCGTGGAAGCCGGATCCAGTTCGAGACAGGCCGTAAGCAATTCTATAGCGTAATCGGCGCTGCCTCGTTCGAGCGCCACCCGCGCCCGATTGAACATATCCTTCTGACGATCGGCCGAACGGCCTTCCTGGGTATAGCTCATAGATTCAGTCCATATCGCAGGTCCAAGCGAATTTTGGCGCCATAGACAACAAAAAAACCACTCTAGTTGTCCACCCGTACTCTGTCAAGACCGCAATTTCACTTCTCGGCCGTTCGCCTTGCGCACGGGGTGTTGCCAGAGCCTCCATCGGGCGCCATTGATCCTGGACTAACCGCACGGACGCTTTATTCACGGTTTCCGGCCGACGCCAGAGCCCGGGCCAGCGCCAGCAGCAGGATCAGATTCACGCCGAGGCCCCGCACCAGCAGGGGGCTCCAGACGCTGTTGACGCAGAAGGCGAGCAGCGCGCCGAAGACTCCCAGCGCCAAGCCGCGCGACAGAGCGTCGCGCGCCCGCGCATAGCCCTGCATGGCCAGCGTCAAACCGCGCAGCAAGACGCCCAGCCAGACGAGCAGGCCGGGCAGACCCAGCGTAGCGGCTACCACGAGATAGAGGTTCTGCGAATCGGGTTCGGCGGCTTGCGTCGCGTCCGGCAGGGCGCCGTAGTACTGGCCGATCCAGCGCTGGTAGTTCCCGAGGCCCACCCCACGCCAGGGATGCTCGCCGATCATAAACAGCGCCGCCTGCCATTCGGCGTAGCGCTGCGCTATGCGGGATTCGTCCTGCGCGTCGCACAGCATGACGGAACGATGCAGAACGGTCGGATTGTCGCGCGGCAACCCGCCGCCGGCCACGGCCGCCCAGCACAGCGCCACGACCGAGAACAGCGCGAAGGCGCGCGAACCGCGCGCGACGAAGACCATCAGCGCGCACGCCAGAAAAGACGCCAGAAAACTGCCGCCCGCCAGCATGACGCTCCACCCCGCCAACAGTAGCAACCCATACCAGATCCGGCGCGCGCGATGACGATCAAAGAGCAGCAGACCAAAGGTCAGCGGCAGAATCATGGCCAGGTAGCCGCCAAACACGTTGCGATTGTTAAAGGTGGCCCGTACGGCGAAATCCGGCACAGCGGGCGAAACATACTGCAGCATCCCCGCCGCCAGACACAGGGAGGCGGAGCCCAACGCCAGCCACACGAGAACGCGGGCCTGGAAAAAAGTCGTCAGCGCAACGGTGAAGAGCAGATAGGCCACCAGAAAATATTCGATCCACTGAAAGGCGTCCTTCATGGCCAGAAACCTGCTGACAGCATGGCAGACGGAGCCGACGGCCAGGACGGCCAGCAAGACGTGCAGGAGCGGCGGACAGGGCAGCGCGCGCAAGCGTCGCAAAAGGACCGACCGCCGGCCGGACGCCGGCAAGCGCCCGCCCGTCTCAGACTCGCACGGGGTCAGCGCCGTATAGCCCAGCCAGGCGGACCACGCCAGCCAGATCAGCGGGTCCACAACCGAGAGGGTGGCGCGACCGGCCACAGCGATCCCGAACTGGGTGGGCGCCAGCGCGACCGTCGCCAGCGCACCCCACCGGGCCACGTTTTTCAAAAGCGAACGCATGCGATTCATATAACTCCTTTGCGGTACACATCCTCCGTTTGCGCGATCATGTCTTCCAGCCGAAAGGCTTGCGCCACGCGCTGCGACGCGCACCGCCCCATTTGCGCGCCCCGATCCGCATGCGCCAGCAGTTCCGCCAGCGCGTCCGCCAGGGCCGCCGGTTGCGCGGGAGGCGTCAAAATGCCGCTGCGGCCGTCCTCGACGGCCTCGGGTACGCCGCCGACCGCCGTGGCGACCACGGCCTTGCCGGCCGCCATGGCGTCGAGCAGTCCGTAGGGCAGCCCTTCCCAAAGAGAAGGCTGCACAAAAATGTCGATCGCTCCGTACAACGCTTCCGGGTCCGCCGGCGCCGGCAACAGACGCATCATGCCGTCCAAACCGCGGCGGCGCAGCCGGATCTCGATGTTTCTTCTGCGGGGTCCGTCGCCCGCCACCACCACCTTGAGACGGGGATGGGCGGGCCGCAACAGCGCGACGGCGGCGATCAGCGTCTCCCAGCCCTTCTGCGGGACCAGCCGCCCGATGCCGCCCACCAGCGTTTCAGACGGCAGAATCCCGAGGCGGCGACGTTCGGCCGCGCCCGACGCCGGCGACGCCGCAGGCGAGCGCACCCTGATGCCGTTGTGAATCGTCACGAACTTGCGCGGCGGCGCCAGCGCGCGCCGCAGGGCGTCGCGCCGTTCGTCCTCGCACACGCAGATGAAACGATCGGTCCAGCCCGCCGCCATTTTTTCCAGGCGCTCGTACAAAAACATCAGCGGCGTGGCCGCGCGCATGCGAAAGGGAAAGACATGCGGCGTATGCACCGTACAAGGCGGTCGGCCGACGCGGCGGGCCGCCCACCGTCCCAGAAAGCCGGCCTTGGACGAATGGGTATGCAGCACGTCGCAGGGATGTCGGCGCAGATGGCGCGTCATAGCGAGGCCCGCCGCAAGATCGCGCCAGGGCCGATCCAAATTGCGACGCATCGGCGCCTGATACACGGGAATGTCGAGGGCCGCCAGGCGGGCGGCATCCTCTGCGAAGCGCGGATTGCGCAGCGGCGAACAGAGCACGGCCACACGGAAGCGCGCGCGATCGAGATTTTCGGCCAAATCGAAAAGGTGACGCCGCGTCCCGCCCGCCATGGCCTCGGTCGCCAGAAGCACGGATATGATGCGCTCGGCGCTCACGAACGGTTCCCCCCGCGCCCGCGTCCGATCCACGTGACGCCCCATTGCCAGGCCACCCGAACCTCCCGCACCCGCATCAGCCACAACGTGCCGCCAAAGACCAGCAGGCCGACGACGGCGCACAGCGCCATCGGCACCACCAGTTGCGCAACGGCGGCCGACAAACCAACCGTTTCCGACAGTCCCCGCCGTACACCCGTCGCGCCTCCGACCGCCGTCATGGCTCCGGCCATCAGCGCGCCGGCCGCGAACAGTTTGAGCAGGAACAGCGCGTTTTCGCGCGCATGCGACAAGGGGGTGATTCTCCGTATCAGCAGGAGCAGCACCACCACCTTGGTCAGTTTGGAAAGAGTTTCGGCCAGAGGAATGCTGACGACCCCGAGCGTTTCCCGCATCAGCGCCACCGCCGCCACGTGCAGCGCCACGCAGCCGAGGCCCACGACCATGGGGGTCAGCGTGTTCTGCGCGGAAAAATAGAAGCGCATCAGCATGATTTCCCAGGCCAGCACGGTCAGACCGGCCATATAGAAGAGCAGCAGATCCGCCGTGACAACCGCATCCGCCAGCGAAAAGGCGCCGCGAAAGAAAATCAGTTGCACGAACGGCAGGCGCAAGACGCCGATTCCCACGGAAAGCGGCACGAACAGCAAGGCCATCAGCCGCAATGTTTGCGCCAGGGCCGCGCCGGCGCCGCGCAGTTCCTTGCGGGCGGTCATTTCCGAAAAATAGGGATAGATCACCGTGCCCACGGCAAACGGGATCAGCACCACAATGGTATCCGACAACCGCTTGGCGTAGCCCAGGGTCCCGGGCAGCCCGGCCCCCATGCCGGAGGCAAACCAGTAGTTGAGAATGACCCGACTCTGCGCCACCAGCGTCCCGATCAGAATCGGCAGCATCAGCCGCCGCAGTTTTCGCATGGCCGGACTGCGCAGATCCAGCGACGGCCGCAAAAGGCACAAGGTCCGGCCGAATCCGCCGGCCAGCAGCAGCGCCCAGACCAACGCGCCCAGCACGACGCCGATCCCCAAACCGCGAATGCCCCAGACCGCGTACAGCGCCAACAGAACGCCGACCGTCGTGGCCCGGTTGATCGTTTCGCCGAGAGCCGGAATGCCGAAGCGCTTGTAGGCGTGCATCATCAAAGAGCCCTGCCAGACCAGCGTCATGAAGAAGGCGGCCGGCAGCATCAGGCGGATCATGGTTCCGATCAACGCCACCGTTGCCGCGTCGCGACCGTCGGAAACCCATTGCGCCAGGCGGTCGGCATGCAGCATGCCGATCACAGTCGCGGCGCCCGCCAGCAGCGCCATCCACGTGCCGACGGAACCCGCGAAGCGCCAGGCCGCGACCTCGCCCTGCTCTTCCTTTACTTTCGAGAACAGGGGCAGAAACGGCTGCAAAAGATCGCGGGGAATGATGATCAGCGTGAAGACGACGCTGGAAAAGGCCAGGGTATAGGCGTCCACTTCCATGCCGGTCCCGAAGCGGTCGGCAATGACGGCCGTTTGCAGCAGGCCCAGCCCTTTGGCGAGAACGGTGAAGAAACTGATCAGGGACGCCCCGCCGGCGACTTTGCCCCACAGACGAGATGGCATATTCACGAACCTTTCCTGTGCCGAAAGCGCCGAACCAGCGTCTCCGTATTCTTGACGGCGTCAAAACGAGTCAGAACCGTTGCGCGGCCCGCCCGCCCCATGCGTGCGGCCAGATCGGGATCCGCCAGCAGCCGCCCGATCCGCTCGGCCAGCGCGCGGCTGTCGCCCGGCGCAATCAGGAAGCCCTGCCGCCCGTCGGTCACGGCTTCGTCGGCCGCGCAGGCGGTGGTGGCGATCACCGGCAGCGACCAGGCCATGGCCTCGAGCAACACATTGGGCAAGCCGTCGCGGTCGCCGTCCGGCGCCACGACCGAGGGCTGCGCCAGCAGCCGCGCCCGCGCGTAGTCGTCCCGCAGTTCCGCCGGGCTGCGGGCGCCGCCAAACTCGACCAGGTGCGCGACGCCCAGGCGCGCCGCCGTTTGTTCGAGAGCCGCCCGCAGCGGACCGTCGCCCACTACTCGCACGCGCACCGCGCGGCCGTCGTCCAGCAACTGACGACAGGCCTGCAGCAGAATGTGAAAGCCCTTTTTAGGAACCAGCCGACCGACCGCCAAAACGAATTCCGGCCGCCGCGGGCCGACGGCGAGATCGGGCGGCAGCAGTCCGTGATGCGCCAACAGGATTTTCGCGTGTTCCGCGGCGGGCGTTAGATCGCGCAAACGACGGTAGCCCGGCCGCGTGCAGACGGTCGCGAAAGCGGCCCGCCGCAGCTTCCAGGCGAGGGCGCGGTTGCTTGGTAAAAAAATATCGCGGGCATGTCCGGCAAAACTGAACGGAACCGCCAGCAACAGAGCGACGACCAGTCCGACCTCGGCGGGCGCCGTGGCGAAAGCGGCATGGACATGCGTCACGCCCGCGCGGCGGGCGCGTTCGGCCCAATAAACGGCCGGCGGTCCGGCGCGCAGCCAGCGCCAGGCTCCAACCGGATCCCTCGGCGTCCGCGACAACATCAAAGCCAGATAGCGCAACAGCCGCAACGGATGACGCAACGGAAAGGTCAGCCACGTCCGCGCCCCGCGCCACGAGCGCCAATCCGACGCATAGACGGTGTGCGTCGCCCACGGCCCGGCGGCGCCCTGCGGCCCGGCGGCGGTCGACGGACGCTGGAGCGCAAAAACGGCCACGCTCAGTCCCTGCCGTTGCAGCGCGAGCATTTCGCGCAGAATAAACGTCTCGGACAGACAGGGAAACACTCCCAAAATGTAGGCGATTTTCATAGGGAACCGTACAACGCCAGTAAATCCTGCCGGTAGCGCTCCAGCCCGAAACGGCGGTGGACATCGACCCGGGCGGCCCGGGCCAGTTGATGGCGGCGCTCCGCGTCGGCGGCCAGCCGCAGAACGGAGCGCGCCAGCGCCGCCGGGTCGGGCTCGGCCAGCAGACCGTTGACCTCGTGCCGCACGATTTCGCGCGGGCCGCCGGAGTCCAGCGCCACTACGGGCCGCCCCATGGCCATGGCTTCGACCACGGCGCGACCAAACGGCTCGTTCAGAGCCGGATGCACCAGCAGGTCCATGGCTTCGTACATGGCGGGCATATCGTCGCGAAAGCCGGCGAACCGTACGCGATCCGTCAAGCCGTAGGCCTGCGCGAGGTCTTGCAGGCGGCGCACATACCGCGCCTGCTCGCCGAAAAGATCGGCGCCCCCCAGCAGGAAGCCCATGGCCGCGCGACTGCGAGCCGCCTGCCGCGCCATTTCGAGAAACAGGACATGACCTTTCCAGGGACTCATGTGCGCCACCATGCCCACCACGAAGTGCCGAACGTCGAAGTCGAACTCGCGGCGCGCGGCGGTCCGCAAACCGCGCTCGCGGAACTCGTCTGTATCGACCGCGTTGTATATCACGTCCAGCGGATGCGGCCCGTTCCGTTGCGCGCCGCCCGCCGCGCCCGCGCCGACGCGCGCAAGCGCCTCGGCGACCGCCGCCGAGACCGCCACCGTGCGAGTCGCCAGCGCGGCCATGCGGCGCGCCAGCCGGCGGGAAGTCGGCATGTCGCGACAATGCCAGACGGCGGGCACCCCGGCGAGCCGGGCCGCCAGTCCGCCGTAAAGATGAGCCGTACTGCTGTTGGAATGAACCCATGCCACGCCCTGCCGCCGCATCAGACCGGCCAGGCGTCGCGCGCAGAGTCCCAGACGAAAGGCGTCGCGCATCAGGCGCAGCGCATTGCGCGTGCGGCGCATACGCACGACCGGCGCACAGGAAACGTCGATGGCCCGCTCCGCCAAGCGTTGTCGCAACGGGCCGTTGCCGGGCAAGACCACCAGGGGCCGATAACGGGTCTCGCGCAGCAGGGTCGCCATGTCCAGCAAACCGCGCTCCGCCCCGCCAAACGCCGAGACATGATTCAGCAACAGAACCTTGACGCCGGACTCGGGTTCGGACATGAAAGCCGCCTATCCTGATCGCGTCAGGCCGCTGCGGACGCTTCGGCGAACCTTTTCTCGATCTCCTTGATCAGCGTCGACAGGGCGACAGGCTTGAGCAGCAGCGAGCAGGAAGGATTTCTGCGCACCATTTCCTCGATGTCTTCGGGCGGCAGATACCCGGTGAAAAAAATAATATTGGGTTCCGCCATACTCTGCTCCTCGCAGAACATGCGAATTTCGTATTCCGCCGCCCGCCCGTCCATGACCGGCATGTGGATGTCCATGACGATCAGATCGTGCTTGTGGAGGCGGAAGGCCTCGACCGCATCGAATCCGTTGGACGCCACCTCCACGCGATCATAGGGGAAATGATCCTGCAGCGCTTTCTGGTAGGTTTTCAACACGGCCGATTCGTCATCCACAATCAGTATTTGGCGGGGCCGATGCGAACCCCCGTTTGCCGAATTCATGCGCTATGCCTTTCTCGTCTCTTCACTATGGCCGAAAAACCCGGTTGGCATGGAAAAGTGAAACAGGCTTTCACCTGTTTAAGCCTATAAGCAAGCTGGAAGCTTGCGCTACGTTGACCCATCCAACCGATTTTTGCGGCCATAGCCTTTCCGTTTAGCTACCGTCTCCGCCTTCTCGACAAACGATTCGAAAGATACCCGGACAGAATGGCGTCCAGCCTTTCGTCGGTGGCGATATCCGTCAGGTCGTAGCGAAAACGCGCGCAGACCTCGCGAATCGCCGCCAAATGACGCTCCCTCTCCCTCATATAGGCGCCAACCAGATCTTCCGGATCGCAGAGAAGACGGCCTTCGCCCTCGAGTCCGCGGAAGATGGTCTGGCCCACAAACGGAAAATCCCTTTCCGTGGGATCCTCGATATGGAACAGCATGACATCGTGCCCCATATAGCTCATCTGGCCTAGACCCTTGACCAGCGTGTCGGTTTCATCGACAAAATCGCTGATCACCACCACGACGCCCTTGTTCTTCATTTGCGGCGCAGCGTTCAGCATGGCCCGCCCGATATCGGTCTTGTCGCCCGGCTGCATCTTGGTCATGACATCCAGCGTGTTGCGAAAATGCGAACCCGATCCCTTGGCGCCCAGAAACGAACGGATGCGTTCGTCGAACAGAACGACCCCGAAGGTATCCTTCTGCTGCATCATCAAATACGCGAGCGTGGCGACGACCGTGGAAGCGTACTCGTACTTGGACAGGGCGGCCTCTTCGCTTTTAAAGAACATCGAGGCGCTGGTATCCAGGAAAAAGTACATCGGCATGTTGGTTTCCGCCTCGTACTGTTTCACGAAGAAACGGTCCGTCTTGGCGAACACCTTCCAGTCCAGATGCTTGGTGTCGTCGCCCTGCACGTACTGGCGATGCTGCGCGAACTCGGTGCTGATGCCCCGCAACCGGCTCTTGTGAATGCCCATCATCAGGCTTTCCGCGAGACGGAAGCTGCGCACTTCCAGTCCCTTGACGCGGCTGACGACATGCGGATCGAAAATGTCTGCCATTATGCGGCCACCATGTTGAGCAGTTCATCTACAATCTTCTGGCGGGTTATGCCCTCGGCTTCGGCGGCGAAGTTGGGCTGAATGCGGTGGCCCAGAACGGCGTGCGCCACCTCCTTGACATCGTTGACGGTCACTTCATTACGTCCGTCCAGAACGGCCACGGCCTTGCCGCCAATGACCAGATACTGGCAGGCTCGCGGACCGGCGCCCCAGGACACCCACTTGCGCACGAACTCCGGCGCGGACGGCATGTCGCTACGGCTGGAACGGACCAGCTTGAGAATATAGTTGATCACGTCGTCGCCTATCATGACCTTGCGCACCAGCGCCTGCAGCTCGATGATTTCCTCGCGCGCCAGCACCGGCTGAATGTCCGGCTTGTAGCCGGACGTCGTCATGTCCAGAATCTGCTTCTCCTCCTGTTCACGGGGATAGCCGACGTTGACTTGGAACATGAAACGGTCCATCTGGGCTTCGGGCAACGGATAGGTGCCTTCCTGCTCGATGGGGTTCTGCGTGGCCAGCACGAAAAAAGGCGGCTCGAGGGCGCGCCGCTTGCCGCCCACCGTCACCTGCCGCTCCTGCATGGACTCGAGCAGCGACGCCTGGGTCTTGGGCGGCGTACGGTTGATTTCGTCGGCCAGCAGAATGTTGGTGAAGATCGGCCCCTCGATAAAGCGGAAACTGCGTTCGCCGGTGCTTTTGTCCTCCTGAATGACTTCGGTGCCCGTAATGTCGGAAGGCATCAGGTCGGGCGTGAACTGCACACGCTTGAAATTGAGCGAGAGACTGGAGGCCAACGTACTGACCAGCAGCGTCTTGCCCAGGCCCGGGACACCCATGAGCAGACAGTGACCCTGCGAGAAGAGACTGACCATGGTGAGCTTGACCACTTCGTTCTGGCCGACCAGCGCCTTGCGAACCTGCGTCATGATCTTTTCGTTGGCCTCGCGCAGTTTGCCGATCTTGGCCATATCGTCGGCCGTCCATTCCTCCTGCTGCGTCATGACATAGGGCGTTTCCGGCTCTTCCTCCTTGACCGCCGCCGCGGCGGACGGCGCGGATCCCGCCTCGACAACGTCTTTCTGCTCGACGGTAAACACATTGCCGCATTTTCCGCATTCGGCTTCCTTGCCCAGCATGTCGGTTTCGCTTTCGTATGGCTGTTCGCACTTGGAACACTTGAACTTCATGATCTTCCTCCTAGGGTTTCCCTTTGTTTCCTGTTCCGTTTGCCGTTTGACGATTATTCCGGCGTCCGACTTTTTTGAGGGCCGACCAGCGGCCGCGCAACCATTGGCCGCCCGGAACGGACGCCAGACCGGCGGTCGCCTGTTTTTCTATTTTGAGCACGTCGCGCATCCAGATCGAGCCCTTGGGCACGGTATTGGCCACCGCATCGCGCAGCATGGCCTTGATCACATATTTGCCGTCGCGGCCCTTGGCCTGCGCCCGGAAGTCCACCAGCAGCCGATGCGCCAGGACCGGATAGGCCACTTCCATGATATCCTGTTTCGTCACGTGCCGGCGACCGCAGGACAGGGCAATGACCTTGGCCAGCTTGATCAGCGCCTGCGTGGCGCGCGGCGAAGCGCCCAGCCGCACGTTGTCCACCACGGCACGGCAGGTGGAAGCTTCTTTCGGGCGACTGGAGCGGACGATCGACATGGCAAAGGCCTTGACGGACGGCACGACCGGCACCTCCTGCGCCAGCGCCTGCATGGCCAGAATCGTTTGCGGATCGGTTACGGCCCGGATCTCGGGCCGGTAGGTGCCGGTCGTGCTGCGCACAATGGCCCGCTCCTCGCTTTCCGTCGGATAGTCCTGTTCGATCATCATGATGAAGCGATCGACCTGCGCCTCGCCCAGCATGAAGACGCCCTCGTGATCGAGCGTGTTCTGCGTGGCCACGATCATGAAGGGTTTGGGCAGAAAATAGGTTTGCCCGCCCATCGTGATCTGCTTTTCCTGCATGACTTCCAGCAGCGCCGCCTGGGACCGGGCCGGACTGCGGTTGACTTCGTCGGCCAGCACCATATTGGCGAAAACCGGGCCTTTGAAAAAATGGAAGCTCCGCTCGCCGGTCTGGGCGTTGCGCTCCAGCACTTCCGTCCCGGTGATATCCGTCGGCAGTAGATCGGGCGTGAACTGAATGCGCCCGTGGTCGAGTCCCAGAATGTCCGAAAGCGACTTGACGATGAGCGTGCGCCCCAGCCCCGGAAACCCCTTCAGCAGAACGTGCCCGCCGGCGAAAACGGCCGCCAGCAAATGGGTGATCACCTGTTCCTGACCCATGACGATCTTGGCCATCTCCCGGCGAATCGCATGAAAATTGTCGTAAAACTCCTTGGTGGAGATCGAACCGTTCCCGTTCATTTCATCCTCGCTTCCCGCTGCGCGTACGCCTTCTACTGCGCCGCAAACTTCAATACGCGCGCCGCGCCCCAGTTGGCGACATCGCCAATGTCCAGATCGCCGCCGCTGACGACTTTGAGCGTCAACATCTTGACCCCTTTGACGGGGACCGAAACCGAGAGCGAACGCGCATCGGAACCCTTGACCAACGGGCTCTTGTACAGGGACCGGCCGTCGCCGAGCACTTCGAAAACCACGCTGCCGCGCTTGCCCATGCGCGTATCGACACCGACATCCGACTGGAACTTCTCGTAGCGCCCGCCCAGATCGAAGGTCAGGGCGGCATCGGCATGCACGCCAATGCCCCAGGGGTAGTTCTGGCCCGCAATGGACAACACGTTGCCGTGACAGTTGAAGTCCATTTTGTAGGGTTGCGGCGGCATCAAAATGGTCTGTTCCTCAACCTTGACCGGATCGATCTGGGAAAGGTATTGTACCTTGCCGCCCAGCACCTGCACCAGCGAAATTTCGTCCAGATCGATATGCAGCGGTTTCGGCATCCAGTCCGTCTGGAACGCCCATTCGCGGGAGCGGATGTGCGCCAGGCGTCCCGAAAGAACGCTGCGATCGCGACCGGTCAGGGCCAGCCGCAACTCGCCCTTCCAGGGCTCGACTTTGGCGCGGGCCACATCGGCCATGCGCACGCCGCGCAAATACATGATATTAAACGAGCGGACCTGCAGCAAGTCGTCGATATCCATGTGCAGCGCCGTCCGTTCCAGACCGCGCACCACGCCGGTAATCTCCGAGCCGCGCCGGTCCACCAAAGCGTCGCGGTATGCCAGGCCGGGAATAGCCCGACTATCGACCAGCTCCTCCGCCCGGAAACTGGCGAAGCCCATCATGGGCTGCGTCACGAACCCGCGCAAATGGGACATATCCAGAAAAACCGTCCCGGCCATCGGGGTATCGACCTGCAGCTTGTCGCCTTCGTGTCCCAGAATCTGTCCGCGCAAATAGCCGCGTCCAACAAAACGCATCTCCTGGGTACCGGCCTGGGTCAGCAGCGGATCGCGCCCGAAAAAACGAATGGCGACAATATCCTCCATGGCAATGACCCGTTCCTTGCCCTCGGGCAGAAACACCGCCACCTTGTTGCCGTCTTCGACGCGCTGCACCAGACCGTACACGCGGGTATTGTCGGCCAGCCAGATCTCTTCCCCTCGCGCCCCGTGCACCGTACCGCAAAACAGCGCCAAAGCCATGCAGACCGAGGTTCGCCATGTCATTCTTTTCACTGTGTACCTCCCTCTTCCAGGAACGATGCGTAATAGGCGGAAATCAAAGCCTTGTGTTTGGACGGCAGCTCGTGGCTCAAGGCGCGAATCATGATTTCGCGGAGCTCGGCCGGCAATTTGACGTCCTGACGGATGCGCTCCAGAATATAGGCGGCGGTCTGTCTTTTTTCCCACTCCTCCTGCGTCATCTCCGTGTGCTCGACCGGCTTGGTCGCGGCGACTTCTTCCGCCGAAAGCTCGCGCTCGTCGAGCAGGCCGCGAATATTCTGCATGGCGCGCGCCAGCAGATTCATGGCTTGCTCGCCGGCGGCGATCGCGGCGGCGGCGTCCTTCTCCAGATTGGCCAGCGAAACACCCTTGTAATCGCGAATCTCGCCGATACCCAGCGCCAGCACCTTGGCCTGCATGTCGGGCGTAAGGGCCTCGACACGCGCAACGGCGCTCTGCATGATCTTGGTCGCCTGCGCCAAACTTTTTTCCGCCTGACCGCGATTGACTTTCTCTATGGCTACTGCGGTCGCCCCCTGCGGACGATGTTCGGCAAAGCGGCGCACCTTTCTGAGAACGTCGTTCTGCAGCAGAGTGGCATGATTGATCTCGGCCGTCATGGCGGCCACCTCGTCCAGGTTCTTGTCCCGCACAATGTACCGGCGGTCGAAAGCGTCCTTGCCGCCGCGGCGCTTGTTCTCCTCCACCGCTTCGCCGATCAGCTTGCGCTGGGAAACAAAACTCATGGCATCCTTCAGCGTGGACATGGCATCGGCCTGCAACTGTTGCGTATGCTTTTGCAGCGCCTGCTCCTCGACCAGCTTGAGCGACTGCAGGAATTCGGTGCGCACTTGGCCGAGCATACCGGCCAGTGGCTTGTCCTCGGGCTTGTCGGCCTCCTTGACCGCCACGTCCAGCGCCTGTACGGCCCGATTCTGGAAATCCTGAATAATAAAGCGTTTGAGACGAATATAGCGCGGCATTTCCTTTTCCGAGCTGTTGTCGTTCAGGTAGCGCGTGCGGGCCAGGACGCTGTCCTGGGTCGACCAGGCCAGATCCAGCGCCATCGAGAGGCGGTCGGATCCCACCGGCAGGGCCTTGATCATATCCTCCCAGGTCATACGTTCCGGCGGGGCTCCCCCGGCGTCGGCCACCTGCACGGGCTCCGCTGCGTCTTCCCCTTCCCCGGGTTTTGGCACTTCAACCACTTGCCCCAGCGTCGTGACCGGGACCATGGCCAGCGTAATGGCCGGATCTTCGTCCAGACGCTGACCCGCCAGGATCAGACCGCCCTTGACAATGTTGAGGGCATGCAGCGCCGCCTCCTGATCCTTGATGATCTGGTAGGGCTGGTTGTTGGCAATGGCTTTGGCGGCCCGATCCAGAAATTCGTTGACCCGATGACTGCGCAACTGCTCGTAGGCGACTTCCAGCGGCTCCTGAATGCTGGTGCGCTTTTGCAGCCGGGCATTGTTCTGCATGTGAACCAGTTGATTTTCCACCTCGGTCTCCACGTCGAGCATGGTCTTCTGGCGTGCCCCCAAGGTCATCAGCGCATCCAGATCCTTTTCCTGGATGTCCCCCGTCTCCAGACCGATCAGGCGCGGCGCAATCTCGCGCGTGAGAACGAGCACTTCCTCCTGCTCCTCGTGCAGCAGGGTGGTGCGCACGGCGCTGATTTGCAAGTCGCGCCAGTCGAAGATGCGTTTGAGGGCCATTTCCAGATTGAGCAGCGCGTATTTCTGGTGGTCTTTGAAGGCCGCATAGGCTTCCGCGCGCTTGCCTTTCAACGCGGCTTCCGCCGCCTCGGCGGCGGTCTGCGGGCGAGCGTCGCGAACTTTCTGCTCGATCTCCTTGTGATAATCATCCAGAACCCTTTGCAGGTACTGGGCCACCACATTGAGGCGGGCCGACATGAACTCCAAGTGCATGCGGTTCTGCTCGTAGCCGGCGGTCAGGTCGCGCAGATGCATGTTCATGGCCCGCGCGGCGCGAATGGAAGCGTTCTGCCGATCCGTCATGCCGGTCCACAGCGGATCGTCCTCCGCGCCGGTGCCCTTGGCCGCCCATTCGGCGGCCATTTGCCAGGCCTGCAACTGGTTTTCCCAGGCGATGCGGGCTTCCGCCTCGATGGCGCGCGCCCGCTCAATGGATTCCAGGTGGTACTGACTGGGACGCACCAGATTGATTTCGTACGAGACGGAGTCCACCAGACCCTTGCCGGTCGGATTGACGTCCTTGGCCCGCAGAAAATAGCGCAGGATGCCCGCCTGCGGAAGGTCCTCCATGCGACTGAGATCCCAGTTGAAGCGGTGCTCGCTGCGCGTTCCGCGCTGCGGAATGCCGCCCGCCGTGCGACTGTCGAGCGCACGGGGTTCCTGGCCGTCCATGTGGTACATGAACTGCACTTTTTCCAGTCCGTAGTCGTCGGTGACGCGCAACATGACGTTCACGGCCAGATTGCGCGTTCCCGACAGGTTGCGGCCGGGCGCGACGATCTCCACCTCGGGCGCATTGTCGGGAATGACGCTGATTTCATATACCTGCGGACGGGGTTCGCGGTAGCCGTGTTCCTCGTAAAGCTCGATGCGGTAGGAACCCTCCTTCTCCAAAAACATGCTGTGCTCGAAAGTCGTGCCGCGCCGTCCCAGCGTCAATACGACGGGTTCTTCGTCCTCGAAGACGTAGCGCGCCTCCGTGAGGCGCATGGACGACTCGAACTCCAGGCGCACCTTGGTGCCCTCCAGTCCCTGCAACTGCCCGCTGGCCACCGAGCGATTGGGAATGCCGGCATACACCGGATAGTCGTAGTGCGCCGTCACGCTGCGGATGTAGGGGCGCTGAATGATCTGCACCACAAACGTTTCGGTCAAATAGTCTCCCCCGCGAATATTGAAACGAATCTCCTCGCGCACATCCTTGAAATTGTACTCGAAGGTATCGTCGGCGCGCACCTCGATATTCTCGCGAATCCAATGCCCGGTTGTGCGGTCGCGATAGGACATCACCACATGCGCGGGCTTCTCGCCCTCCACCGATCCCTTGACGGCCAGGGACTCCATGGCGGGAATGGTCCAGCCGCGCTCGGGTTCCTCGATCACAATCGTGGTGCGATGCGGCCAGCGCAGCGAGGAAAACGGATTGAAGAAGCGGACCAGACCGATCGCCGCATACTCGTGCAGCACGACGGAAAGTCCCACGAAAACGGCCAGCACAATAGCCGCGCGGCGGGTCCAGAGCGTGACTTGCGCGGTTTTAACGGCCTCCGCCTCGCGGGCCTGTTCGGCGACGGGCGCCACGTCGTGAATGGCACTGTCCGCCAGCGCTTTTCCAGTCTCGCCTTGCGTTTCCTGGATGTCCTCGTTTTCGATCAGCTCGTACAAATCGAGGAGCATGGCCCGCTCCGGCGGCAGAACCGAATCCATGTACCCCAGGGTCTGCTTATGGTTCCAGGGTGTCGCCAAAGGCCTGACGATCGTCCACCAGACGGCGGCGCCGATCAGGGCCAGATAGGCGACCAGATTGACGAAACGCACAAAGCCGCCGAAATGTATCCACCAGTCGAGCAGCAGCAGCGGCGGCAGGACGACCAGGCCCAGCGCCACCAGACGCGCGATGCCGATCCGCTTTATGGCGCTTCTGAACTTGGCCTGAAAATCCGCACACAGGCCGGCGAGGTTGCCGAGTTCCATAGCAAGCTACTCCTTATCTCTCGTAAATGGGCAGATACCCGTAGGGGGCCTGCAAAGCAATGGCCGCCATGGCCGTGACATAGACCGTGTTGCCGCGATGGTCGGCGAATTCGCCGTCCTTGCGGCGGGCGGCCCGCAGAATCTCCACCGCCTTCTTGTAGTAGGGCAGGTAGTACGTGTCGCCGGTGGTATACATCGCCAGACTGCCGAAGAAAATGCCGTACACGAAATACTCGCGATCCAGAAAATCCTGCACGGTATAGCGCTGATAGTCGTAGGCGATGCGGTCGCGGGTCGGCGGGATCAGCATGTGGTCGAGCGAGCCGTCGTTGACCAGCGCGATGATGCCGGTTCCGCTCATGCTGGGATTGGCCGTCAGCCCGAAATGACGGTAGCGGAACGTGCCGTCCGGCAACGCGCATCTCTCGACATAGGCCATGCCTTTGCGCACCACGTCGGCGGATACGGTGAACCCCGACTTCTTGGCCGTACGCAACACCCAGAGCGCATTGCCGGTCACCGATATGTCGCTGGCGCCGTCCGGCGAATAGGAATAGCGCCATCCGCCGTCGCGCTTCTGGGCCTGCTGCATGCCCTCCAGCGCCCGCGTGATGATGGGCCTGAGCCCGGGTTCCCAGGGCATGTCGCCGAAGTTCATCAGCAGCACGAGGGTCGCCAGCAGATGTTCGTACATGGGACCCAGCTCGTTGGCCGTCTTGCCGACCAGAATGCCGCTGCTGGTCTGCACGTTGCGCGTCAGGAATTCAATGCCGCGCGTGATCTGGCGTCCGTACCGGCCGATGTTGGGGCGACTGCCCTCCGACATGAAAGCCATCATGGCCAGAGCCGCCACGCCGGTATTGGACTGAAAATCCTTGTCCGTCCAGCCGCCGTCGGCGTCCTGCATGGTGACCAGATACTTCAAGGCGCCGTCGATCATCTCCTTGACTTCGTCGGTGAGCAGTTCCTCGGCCATACGGCTGCGCTCGGTCGCCCGCGGCAGCACCAGAAACGCGGGATCCTTGCCCGGGAAGACCGGCCCCTTTTCCGAAGCCTTGCGCTTAAGCAGATCTTCCACCGCCTTTTCCTTGGCTTTGGCGTCGGCCGGCGCGCTGGTGGGCCCGAACAGGGCCGTTTCGAACGCGATCCCGACCACGACTGCGGCGACCAGCCGCCTGCTCAGCGAACTCGATCCGGTCCGTTTTCTCATAGCAACCCCCACCATTTTCTGAGCGACCATTCCGCTCCCACGAGGAACAGGAACAGGAACAGGAATCCGATGCCGTCCCATACTTCGACCATAACGGAACGACGCAGCACCTGAAACTCCGTCGGGATCTCGTCGACGAGCGAACGGAGATCCTGCATGTTGCGATAGTCGAAATACTTGCCGCCCGTTTTCTCCGCCAGCGCGCGCATGCCCTCGACATCGGCGCTGGTATCGCGATGCTCCATGGACTGCATGTGGACGCGGAAGACATGCGAGACGTCGAAAATGGGTCGCGCCTCCGAATCGGCGCCCGGCGCGGCCTGCGTACAGCGCACCACGGTGCTGCCCGTGCGGCGGGCCCGGTAGTGGCCGGTATAGAGCATGCGACCGCCCGAATCAGGCTGCAGCGGGATCATCTGCTCGTCCTTTTGCGGTGTGGTGACGGAGGCGAAGAGCGGCACGCCGCGCAGTTGAGCCATCAGGGCCGGATCCAGAACGCGCAGGCGAACCAACACGTTTTCGCCGGGCGAATAAGTGTTGCGTTCGGTATCGAGCGCCACCTGCTGCTGGGATCCCTTGAGCCGCGTTTCGCCGAGATAGCGAATCGCACGCGTCCAGAGCCGATCGTAGTCGAAGGTTTCAAAAGGAAAGCGCCAGCGCCAAAGGCTATTGATGCCGGAATAGAAAACCGCCCCCTCGCCGTAGCGCTGAATCACCATCAGCGGCACGGTGTCGGCGGCCAACCCGCCGCCGTCGGCGCTCGGCTCGGTCTCGAGCAGCGTAATGGCGTCCGGCTTGACCCGTTCGACGGGGGCGTGCCAGTAGAACTTCGGGAAAGTCGCCCAGATTTTCTCGTTGTCCTCCTCGTGACTCGATGCCAGCATAATGGGATGGTCCCGCCCGATCGTGGTGCGCCGCACCGCCCGCTCGCGGTCGAAGACCTGAAAATAGTTGGGCATCAGGTTGCGATCAACTTCGACCGGCAGCAGGTTGCGCATGCGCACGGCGTGCACCTGGACGAATTTCGCCATGCCGTGGTTGCGCCCGGCCATGATCAGCAGGCCGCCGCCACGCCGCACCATATCGTCGATGCCGGTGATCTGCTGGGTCGTAATCTTGTTGGGGTCGGCGTCGAAGAGAATGCAGACGTCGTAGCGTTGCCAGTCGGCCAGATCCTCGGGCAGCCGACTCAGCGTGACATTGCCCTGCTGAACATAGTCCACGTCCGCATTCTGCAGCCAGGTGGACAGCTCCAACACCGGGTCGCGCAGCAGCGCCGGCACCAGATAGTAGTATTCGCGCGTGGGCTCGCCCGCGATCAGAATGACACGCAAGGAGCGACGCACCACCTTGACATGGACGGAAGCCTCGTTGTTTTCCAGGTTCACTTCGTCGGGCTGGATCGGAAGCGAGACCTTGAACTCGCGAATGCCTTCGACCTCGGGCACGGTGGCGATCGGCACGCGGTTTTCGCCGCGGCGCAGTTGCACGCGCCGACTGGCCACCTGTTCGCCCTCTTCCGTGAGGGTCAGCGTCGTCACCAGTTGATCCTGAATCTGATTGACGATTTTCAAGTCGAAAATCAGAACGTCGCCCAGACTGGCTTCGGCTTCCACAAGGACGTCCTCGATGCCCAGGTCGCGCAGGGGATGTTCGGTGCCGAAAACCACCGTATGCACCGGCACATTGGCCCGCGCCGCCTGTTCGGCCGCCACTTCGAGACTGGCGCCGCTGGTCTGGCGTCCGTCGCTCAGCAGCACGATCCCGGAAATGCGTTCGTCGGACAGATTGCGCAGCGTGGCGACGATGGAGTCGCCGACATTCGAGTATTCGCCGGTCGGTTCGGCGGCTTTGGTGAATAGCTCGTCCCGTGTCATCGGCGCCTGGCTGCGATTTTCGCGATAGGGCATTTCGCGCAGCAGCCGCAACATGTCGGAAAAGGTGAACACACGGACGCGATGCGACAGCGTAAGCGGTTCCTGCAGCGTGTTGACGGCCTCCTGCATGGTGTCGTAGCGAGTGCGCCGGTCTCGGGGCCGGGCCTGGACCATGGGATTTTCGAGCGTATCCGGGAAGTCCATGCTCAGGGACTCGTCCACGATCATGGCTACGGCGGGCAGACGGCGCGTGGTGTGGACCAGCGTCACGGCCGGGCGCGCCAGCGCCAGCAGGCCTAAACCGGCCACCAGCACACGTAAGATCCAGAGCGTACGCTTCTGCCGCGGGGTCAGCCGTCGGGCCTGGCGAGCCTCGCTGCGATAGAAGCGCGCGTACACGAACAGCAGCGCGACACCCAGTACGACCAGGAACACGATAAACGGTTGGCTTGTCAGCATCGTTGGCTTCATGCGGTTTTCATTCCCCTCGCTCTACGCCGGCCGAATCGCAAGGCCAGAAACGCCTCGACGCCCAGCACGATCAGCACGATCCAAAGAAAAAACTGCGAAAACTCCGTGACGGCATGCATTTTGGCCGCCAAGTCCTCGATCGGAACCTCGGGGTTGACCCACGTGTACTGGCCGCGCCCGAATGCGTTTCTGAATCCGGACTCGGACAGGCGGCTGAGGTCCCCCTGTTCGGAACGGGGATTGACGACGAAGCGGGTGCGCGGCACCACGCCGGGCAGCGTATCCACGAAACGGTAGACTCCCTGCTGGTCGGTATCCTCGTAGCGCACGAACCAGGCGTCCTCCTGATCCGGACGGGCTTGCGGGGTCAGGCGCGAACGCTGTCCGTCGGGCGCCTGCAGAATCAGGTGCTGGGCGCTGACGAAAACCAGTTGCTCGAAGGGGTCGCCCGCATCCACATTGACCTTCTCGTCCGGGTTGCCCATCAGGTAGCGCAGCGTATCCTGAACGAGAACGGGGTATTCGATCACGGCGGGCAGGTAGGTCCAATGCGCGCCGGCCGTCGCGTTGGCCAGCAGCACGCGTCCGCGACCGTACTCCTTCTCGATCAGGAAAGGCGTGCCGTCGGACATCGCCAACGCGACCCGGGCGCCCTCCTGCAGATTCAGATTGTAGAGGACCGAAAAACGGGCGTCGCGGGCGACGCTGGCGCCCAGGGCGTGCAGGGCGGGATGCGTGGAGGCCCCGAAATTCAGGTAGGGGCGCGCATCGGAATCGGCGGCGTCGGCCGTGATCGTCTTGACATCGAGCAGCGCGCCGGGCAACGGGCCCTGGCCTTCCGCGTAGAAATGACGGTTGTAGTCGAAGGCGTTGATGTTCGGCCCGAGAAAGAACCACAGGGAACCGCCGGCGGCGGCATACTGTTTCAGCCGCGCGCCCAGCGATTCGTCCACGTGGGCCAACTGGGTGGCGATCATCACGGGATAGCGGTCGAGATTTTCGTAGCGCAGCATCGAGGGATGAATCGACGTGGCGGAGAAGCGCGTGACCTTTTCCATGGCCGGATGCGTGGGCGGCGCGATGGCGCGCGTCAGGAAGACGCTTTCCATGCGCAGCGGATCGACGGCCGTTTCCGCTTGCGTTTCCGGGGCCGCCGCCCCGGTCACCGGCGCCGTCTCGTCCAGAATCAGCACGGGAAACGTCTCGGGCACGGTGCAGAGGTAGGCGCGCTGGTTGTCGATGAGGTGCTGGTCGCCTTCGACCACGGCCTCGACGACGTATTCGCCCGGCTGCGCGAAGGTGTGATCGAAACTGACGACCGCCGGTTTCTCGCCCGGTTCGAAGTAGCGCACGTCCTTGCTGTCGCCGTCGACCACCAGCGTCACCGAAGGCCGGGCGTCGCGCGGCGGACGCCCCCAGGTTCCCACCTGTACCTGAAAGGTGACGGGCAATTTCGTGGAAAGGGCGAACTCCGTCGGGCGCAATTCGGAGAGAACATAGTTGAAGTCGTGCTTGCTGCCCACGTCCACCAGGTAAAGATCGTTCTTTTCGCCCAGTTCGCCCAGCAGCCGGGACGTTTCGGCGGCCAGCCCGCCGGGCGGCGACCACGTGTTACGCTGAAAGTCCGAGAAGACATAGACTTCCGCCGCCGTTTCGTCTTCGGCGCGTTTGAAGTACTCGCTCATCCACTGCAGCGCGGAGGCGGCCGGAACGGCGCCCAGCGTGGCTCGCAGGGCATCGACCTTGGCGGCTGCGGTGTGGGCGTCGGTCTCCTTTTCCAGTACGCCCTCGGCGCGCGTGCCGAAGGACAGGACGGTAATCAGAGCATCGCCCTCGACCCCGCGGATCAGACCGGACGCGCGCCGCTGGGCCACGCCGAAGGCCGTAGTGACGCCCACCTGCTGATGCATGCTGGCCGTCGCGTCCAGGGCGATGACCAGATGACGCCGCCGTCCGTCGCCCATCATACCGTGGCGCACTTGCGGACGCGCCAGTGCCAGCGCCAACAGCAAAAGCAGCAGCGTGCGCACCAGCAGCAGGATGCGATCCTGCCGTTTAATGTTCTCCTGATCCTTGTTGCGCAGCAGAAAGCGCAACGTCGGCAGATCGACCTGACGCTTGCGTCGGCGAAACAGCCATTCAATGATCCAGGGAAGAGCGGCCGCCAGAAGGGCCAACAGCATGAGAGGGTTGCCGAAAAAAGAGGTCACAAAACGCTCCCGTATCAAGTTGATTGTCCACCCGCAACGCTTATGCGGCATTCCTGCCGTCGGCACGGGAGCCGAGCGCCGGGGACGCGGCCCCGTGCCAACAACCTTTGAGCCGACATTCCCGCCCTAGGCAAAGTCGCAACTAGCAAACACGATGGAAGTCATTAACAGGCATTGGGGACATTGTCAATAGACAAACAAAAAAAAAACCGAAACCGCGCGCAAAGGCCGGCAGATCTCGTTACGCCCCGAACCCCGCCGCCTTGTATCGCGGGGGACGACTCCCAAACGAGAACGGCTGGGCGAACGCACATTGCTGTTGACGACGCATGGCCCGATGCGCTATGGGTGGCGGCATGCGATGGCCCGAAACCAAAATTTACTCGCGACAAGCGCTGGCGGAGGAATGTCGGAAGCTCCGCAAACAGGGGAAAACGGTGGTTTTCACCAACGGATGCTTCGACGTGCTGCACGCCGGGCATCTGGACTACCTTCTGTTTGCGCGCAAGCAGGGCGACCGCCTGATGGTGGGCCTGAATTCCGACGCGTCCGTACGACGCAACAAGGGGGAAGAGCGTCCCGTCGTCAACGAAAACGAGCGCCAACGCCTGCTGGCGGCCCTGGAAGCCGTGGACGGCGTTACCCTGTTCGACGAGGACGAGCCGCGCGCGCTGATCGAAACGCTGTTGCCGGATGTTCTGGTCAAGGGCGCAGACTGGTCGCACTACGTTTCCGGCCGGGAAGCCGTGGAAGCGAACGGGGGACGCGTGGTTCTGGCGCCGCTGACGCCCGGTCGTTCGACCACCGATCTGATCCGGCGCCTGCGGGAGCGAACATGAGCCGGCCCTCGTACATTGTAACCGGCGGAGCCGGCTTCATCGGGGCCAACATCGTGGCGGCCCTCAATCGGCGCGGCGAAGAGAACATCCTGATCGTCGACAATCCCGACGACCCCGTTCGCATCTCCTATTTGGACTATTTAAGGTATAGAGATCTGGTCGATCCGGCCGCGTTTCGCCGCCGCATTAAAGAGCGTCCAACCGCCATGACCGCGCGAACCGTGTTCCATATGGGCGCCTGCAGTTCCACAACGGAGCTGGACCACGCTTTCCTGGCAGACAACAATACCGGCTACACCCGCGCCCTGTGCGAGTGGTGTCTGCGTCGCGGCGCGCGTTTCGTGTACGCCTCCAGCGCGGCCACCTACGGCGACGGTCGCGGCGGCTACGCGGACGACGAGAACCGGCTGGCCGAACTGGAACCTCTCAACCCCTACGGCTGGTCGAAGCACCGCTTCGATCTTTGGGCGCGGACCAACGGCGTGCTGGACCGCATAGCGGGTCTTAAATACTTCAACGTGTACGGTCCGCGCGAGGACCACAAAGGCGACATGCGCTCGGTGATTCACAAGGCGTGCGGCCAAATTCGCGACACGGGAGAAGTCCGCCTGTTTCGCTCACACCGCCCTCCGTGGCGGGACGGCGAGCAGGCCCGCGATTTTCTGCATGTCGACGACGCCGTCGCGGTCACGCTTTTTTTCGGCGACCGGCCCGGGATCGGCGGCCTTTTCAACTGCGGAACCGGGCAGGCCCGTACGTTTGCGGATCTGGCCGCCGCGGTCTTCGCGGCCATGGGCCGCGAGCCGCGGATTGTTTTCACGGACATGCCCGCAGCGTTGCGAGCCCGCTATCAGTACCATACGCAGGCTGAAATCGCCAAGCTGCGCGGCGTCGGCTATCGACAGCCGTTTTTATCCCTGGAAGAGGGGGTCCGCTCCTATGTGCAGGACTGGCTGATCCCCCGCTTGTCCGTCTGAACCCCCTTTGAGATCGACGTTTCGCAAACCAAGAAGGAGATGCCATGCCCTTTCAGAAAATCGTCGTGCCGCCCGAGGGTCGGCCGATCCAATACGAAACCCGCGGTCCCTTGCAGGTGCCCGACTGCCCGATCGTGCCTTTTGTGGAAGGCGACGGCATCGGACCCGACATCATGGCGGCGGCCATGATCGTCTGGAACGCCGCCGTTGAAAAAGCCTATGCGGGACGCCGCCGCATCGCCTGGACGGAAGTGTACGCCGGAGAAAAAGCGTGCGCGACCTACGGCGCGGACGTCTGGCTTCCCGACGAGACGCTGGAGGCGATTCGCCGCTACGTCGTGGCCGTCAAAGGCCCCCTGACCACGCCGATAGGCGGAGGTTTCCGTTCGCTCAACGTGGCGCTGCGTCAGCGCCTCGATCTGTACGTGTGCCTGCGCCCCGTGCGCTGGTTCCCGAACGTGCCGTCGCCCGTCCGTCATCCGGAACGAACCGACATGGTGGTGTTTCGCGAAAACACCGAGGACATTTACGCCGGCATCGAGTGGGAGGCCGGCAGTCGTGAAGCGCAACGGCTGCTGCGTTTTCTGGAGAAAGACCTGGGCGTGAAGGGGATTCGCTTCCCCGAAACGTCCGCGCTGGGCCTGAAACCGATTTCCGAACAGGGTTCCAAGCGCCTGATACGCGCGGCCATTCGCTACGCCTGGGAGAACAAGCGGCCCAGCGTCACGCTGGTCCACAAGGGCAACATCATGAAATACACCGAAGGCGCTTTCAAACGCTGGGGCTACGAGCTGGCGCGCGGTGAAATGGCGGACATCGCCGTAGCCGCCGAAGACTGCGACTGGCAAGCGCCGCAAGGCAAGGTTCTGGTCAAGGATGTGATTGCGGACGCCTTTCTACAGCAGATTCTGACGCGCCCGGCCGACTATTCGGTGGTGGCCACCATGAACTTGAACGGGGACTACATTTCCGACGCGCTGGCGGCCTGTGTCGGCGGCATCGGCATCGCGCCGGGCGGCAACATCAACTATGAAACCGGTGCGGCCGTGTTCGAGGCCACGCATGGCACCGCCCCGAAATACGCCGGCCTGGACAAGGTCAATCCCGGATCGATCATTCTTTCGGGGGTCATGATGCTGGAATACATGGGCTGGCAGGAAGCGGCCGACCTGATTGTCGCAGCGCTCTGCCGCACTTTCGGCGAAAAGATATTCACCTACGATTTCGCGCGTTTGACCGCGAACGCCCGCGAAGTGGGCTGCCGACAGTTCGGACGGGAAGTGGCCCTGCGCATGTGATCTCCGCGTTTTGCGACTAGGACATTCTTCCGGTTTTTCAACCATTCCGCCTCCCTATGGGATCGCACCGTAACGGGACAGGATGTCCGCAAGACGGGCGGCGGAAACGAGCGGCGCCCGAGCCTCGCGTAAAAAAAAGAAAAAAAGAATAAAAAATGTTGACATCTTTTTGTCGCCTGCTAGTGTTTGCGCTCGTTTTGTCTCAAACAGGCCGGAAACACGGCGGAAAACAGTATACGGCATGGCGCCGACGGGCGCGGCATGGCGCGTCCGGCCCTTTCAGCCAACAGGGAAGGTTTGCCCGAGCCGGAATGGCAAGCCCATGTAGCTCAGTTGGCAGAGCACATCCTTGGTAAGGATGAGGTCAGCGGTTCGATCCCGCTCATGGGCTCCGCGGCCGCGACGAACGCGAAAAAACAGTAACACTCGTAAGGAGAGAACATCATGGCTAAGGAAAAATTCGACCGCACGAAACCGCATGTCAACGTGGGCACCATCGGGCACGTGGACCACGGCAAGACCACATTGACCGCCGCCATCACCAAGGTGCAGTCCCTCAAGGGACAATCCGACTACGTGCCCTACGACACCGTCGCCAAGGCGTCGGAGTCGGCGGGCCGGCGCGACGCGACCAAAATTCTGACGATTGCGACCTCGCACGTCGAATACAGCACCGACAAGCGGCATTATGCGCACGTGGACTGCCCCGGACACGCCGACTACGTCAAGAACATGATCACGGGCGCCGCCCAGATGGACGGCGCCATCATTGTGGTCAGCGCGGCGGACGGGCCCATGCCGCAGACGCGCGAGCACATTCTGCTGGCCCGACAGGTTGGCGTGCCGGCGCTCGTCGTTTTTCTTAATAAAGTGGATCTGGTCGACGACCCCGAGTTGCTCGAGCTGGTCGAGATGGAGATTCGCGAGCTGCTGACCAAATACGAGTATCCGGGCAACGACATTCCGATTATTCAGGGCGACTCCCTTTCCGCCACGCAAGCCAATTCGCCCGACGATCCCGCCTGCGAATGCATCGGCAAGCTGATGGACGCGCTCGACGCCTACATTCCCGAACCGGAACGCGCCATTGACAAACCCTTCCTGATGCCGATCGAAGACGTGTTCTCCATTGAGGGTCGCGGCACGGTCGTCACCGGTCGCGTCGAGCGAGGCATCGTCAAAGTGGGCGACACCGTGGAAATGGTGGGATTGCGGCCGACCTCCCAAACGACGGCTACCGGCGTCGAGATGTTCCGCAAGCTCCTGGATCAGGGCCAGGCCGGCGACAATATCGGAGTGTTGCTGCGCGGAACGAAAAAGACCGAAGTCGAACGCGGCCAGGTTCTGGCCGCACCGCGTTCCATTACCCCGCACACCTCCTTCGAGGCCCAGCTTTATGTGCTGAGCAAGGAGGAAGGCGGTCGTCACACGCCTTTCTTCAAGGGGTATCGCCCGCAGTTCTACATGCGCACCACGGACGTTACCGGCGACATTACCCTTCCGGAAGACGTCAAAATGGTCATGCCCGGCGACAGCATCACGCTGACCGTCAAGCTGTTGCAGCCGGTGGCCATGGAAGAGAAAATGCGTTTTGCGATTCGCGAGGGCGGACGCACCGTGGGTGCGGGAACCGTTACGAAAATTATCGAGTAGCGTTGAATTCTTCATTCGCGCCCTCTGGAAATCGGAAGAAGGCGGAGATCGCTTATGCCTAGGGAACTGGTGGTTCTGGCCTGCGCGGAATGCAAAAGGCGCAATTATACAACGGACCGCAACAAGAAATCCGGATCCGGCCGTCTGGAAATCACGAAGTACTGCCGCTTCGACAATAAGCGGACTGTACACAAGGAAACGAAGTAAAGCCGACTTTTTCCGGAAGGCCAGTAGCTCAATTTGGCAGAGCGCCGGTCTCCAAAACCGGAAGTTGGGGGTTCGAGTCCCTCCTGGCCTGCCATGCGAGGGTCTTCCCGTTGCTCCACCAAATGGAAAAGCGTGCGGCGATTTGATGGGTAAACGGTTAGCGCCGGGTTTGCTGCAGGTTGGCGTGGCGTTGTGCAGGCAGGCCGCCAACGCGCAAGAGGTCGGACAAGCGAAGGACCGCTCGGGAGCGTGCGCAATGGAAAACAAGACGACTGTTTCGCTAAAAGGCAAAGTCAAGACGTTCTGGGACGAAGTCGTGGCGGAAACCGTGAAATGCGAGTGGCCGTCGCGGCAGTCGCTGATGGAATCGACGGTCGTCGTGATTTTCACGGTGGTTTTGCTGAGTGTTTTTGTCGGAATCAGCGACCGCTTTCTGGTCCGTCTGATCGGACTGTTGACTCCGACCGGGGGTTGAGCGCCGTTATGCAGAAAGAATGGTTCGTAGTGCATACCCTTACGGGGCAGGAGCAAAAGGTGAGAGACAGCCTTCTGCACAGGATCCCTTTCGAGAGCATGGAGGAACACATCGATCAGGTCGTGATCCCGATGGAAAATGTCTCCGAAATCAAAAAAGGCGTTAAAACGACGGTTCGCAAGAAATTTTTCCCGGGATATGTACTGCTGCACATCGCTCTGTACGACGATCAACGCAAAGTCCGGGAAAACAGTTGGCATTTTATACAGGACACCCCGGGCGTCATTCGCTTTATGGGGGGCAACAAGCCTACTCCGCTCAGCGAAGAGGAAATGGTGCAGATCCTGAGTCAGATGGAAGAGAAGAGCGAAAAGGCACGACCGAAAATCACCTTTGAGCCGGGAGAATCGGTAAAGATCAACGACGGACCGTTCCTGAACTTTAGCGGTACGGTGGAAGAGGCCGATCCCGACCGGGGGAAGCTGAAAGTTTCGGTGGCCATTTTCGGCAGGACGGCTCCCGTCGAGTTGGAGTACTGGCAAGTGGAACGAATGGAATAGCGTACGCGACAACGAACGAGACGGAAGGGCGAGGAATAGATTCATGGCCAAGCGCATTACCGGGAAAATCAAACTGCAGATTCCGGCCGGACAAGCCAACCCGGCTCCGCCGGTGGGTCCCGCACTGGGACAGCAGGGCGTGAACATCATGGAGTTTTGCAAGGCGTTCAATGCCGCCACGCAAAGCCAGGCCGGAATGGTGGTTCCGGTCGTCATCACGGTATATCACGACAAGTCTTTTTCGTTCATTACCAAGAGCCCGCCGGCCGCTTCCCTGCTCAAGCGTTCGGCCGGACTGGCCAAAGGATCGGCCCAGCCCAATCGCGACAAAGTCGGAACGGTGACGCAAACGCAAATCATGGAAATCGTCAAAATCAAGGAGAAGGACCTGAATGCCATCGACGCCGAGCATGCCGCCAGAATGATTGCGGGAACCGCTCGCAGTATGGGGGTTCAAGTGGTGGAGGGCTGAGCCCTCATTCGGAGTTCTACGCTATGGGCAACAACGGCAAACAATATCGGAAATCGGCGGAGGAAGCTCCGGAGTCGCCTGTCGATCTGGGCGCGGCCATTGAGTTTTTCAAAAGCCAGACGACCGCCAAGTTCGACGAGACCATGGAACTGGCGGTTCGGCTGGGCATCGATCCCAAACGCTCCGAATTGGCGGTGAGGGGCGTCGCGCATCTTCCGCACGGCAGCGGCAAGAACGTTCGCGTTCTGGTGTTCGCCACGGGTCAGGCCGCCGAGGCGGCTCGCCAGGCGGGGGCGGAGCATGTCGGCATGGACGACATGATCGAGAAGGTTAAGGGCGGGTGGACCGATTTCGACGTGGCCGTGGCTACGCCGGAAGCCATGCAGGAAGTGCGCAAGCTGGGCCGTGTGCTCGGTCCGCGCGGGCTCATGCCCAATCCGAAAACCGGCACGGTGACGGACGATACCGGCAAGGCGGTGGAACAAAGCAAAGCCGGCAAAGTGGACTTCCGTATGGACCGTCACGGCAATGTGCATGTTCCGTTTGGTAAAAAATCGTTTGAAAAAGATCAGCTTGTGGAGAACGCCGAGGCCGTTTTGTCCGCCATCCGCGCGGAACGGCCCGCCGCGGCCAAGGGGACTTATATTAAAAGCTGCGCCGTAAGCTCCACCATGGGCGTAGGCTTGCGTATTCTGACGGGGAACTGACATCATGGCAACGGAACAAAAAAGAATTCGTCCGGAGAAGCTGGCTATACAGAAGGAAGTCGCGGCCCGGCTGCAAAGCGGCGACTATGTGCTTCTGGTCGATCATAGCGGCATGACCGTCGAGCAGACGGGCGATCTGCGGCAGCGCCTGCGTCAGGTGCAGGCCCAATTCAACGTGACGGGGAACACGCTGCTGGCGCGAACCGCCCGACGGATGGAATGGGACGAGGCGCCCGGTGCGCAATCCGGCCCCACCGCCATGATCGTCGGCACTGGCGAAATCACCGAAACCGCCAAAATTCTGAAGCTTTTCAGCCGCGAGAGCAAGCTGGCGCCGCCCAAGGGCGGATGGCTGGAGGGGCGAGCGCTTAGCGCGGCCGACGTGATGGCTCTTGCGGACATCCCGTCACGCGAAGCGCTGCTCGGGAAAATGCTGGGAACCCTGATCGCGCTGCCGACGCAACTGGCCGGAGTCTTTCAATCCAAGGTTTGCAGTTTGCTTTACGTGCTCAAAGCGGTGGAAGACAAAAAAGGCGAATCTCAATGATATAGCCGGATCAGCGGCAACAACAAGGAACAGGAGAAGTGAGTCATGGCTGAAGAACAGGATAAGTCGGAATTGAAAGAAGAGACGGCCGGCGACGAGAAAAAAACGGCGGTCACGGGGAAAATGGCCGAATTTGTCGACTGGGTCGAAGGCATCACGGTTCTGGAACTCTCGCAACTGGTAAAGGCTCTGGAAGACCGACTGGGAGTATCCGCCGCGGCGCCCGTGGCGGTGGCGGCCGGGCCGGCCGGAGGCGATGCCGGCGCGGCGGCCGCGGAAGAACAAACGGAGTTCACGGTCGTCCTCACCGGCTTCGGATCGCAGAAGATCGGCGTGATCAAGGAAGTGCGCGCCATCACGGGACTGGGCCTGAAAGACGCCAAAGACCTGGTAGAGGGCGCGCCCAAGCCGGTCAAGGAAGCGGTCAGCAAGGAAGAGGCCGAATCCATCCGCAAAAAGCTGGAGGAAGCCGGCGGCAGCGTCGAAGTGAAATAGGCGCGAATAATTGCGGGAGGACGCGCGAATTCAAAACGTCGCGATTCGCGCGTTCTTCTTTTGAGTGACGGTCTGAAAACAACTGTCGACAGTTCGCAAACGTTGTTATCGCGGAAGGGAAGCCTCTATGGCGGAAAGAATAAATTTCGGCAAACTTAACGCCGTTATCGAGCCTCCGGATCTCATCGGAATTCAGACTCTGTCGTTCAGGGACTTTATTCAGACGGAAGTTCCCTCCGACCGGAGAAAGCCCGAAGGACTGCAAGGCGTCTTCAAGGAGGTTTTCCCCGTTGAAAGCTACGATGGTCGTTATACTCTGGATTTCGTGAAGTACGATCTTACGCCTCCGCGCATGAGCGATGTCGAGTGTCGCGCGGAAGGTCAGACGTACGCTTCCGCTCTGCATGCGACTTTCCGCATCAAGGACGGCGACGAAATACGCGAGGACAGCGTCTATATGGGGGAAATTCCCCTCATGACCGACGACGGTTCGTTCGTGATCAACGGAGCCGACCGCGTAGTGGTCAGCCAGTTGCATCGCTCCCCGGGAATATGCTCCGAACAAACGCTGCACGCGAACGCCGAAACCATTTATTCCATGCGCATTATCCCGGACCGGGGCTCCTGGATCGACATTCAGTTCGACATCTCGGATCTGATCTGGATTTTCATGGACCGGCGCCGACGGCGCAGGAAGTTTTTGGCCAGTTCGTTTCTGCGCGCCCTGGGCTACGGATCGGACGACGAATTGCTGGGTCTGTTCTATCGACTGGGAGATTTGGACCTCGCAAAATCGCACTCCGAACCGAGCCTGGAGAATTTGGTCTTCAAGGAGGATGTCTCCGATTTCGATTCCAAAACCGTTCTGGGCCGGAAATACGAGGCGGTCACCACCGCCGCTCTGGAGGCCATGAAAGACGCGGGCATCCCGCGTGTCGCGATCGTGGACGTGTCCTGGGACAAGGGCCTCTTCCTGACCAGTGTCAAGGCGGACACCACGCACGATACGGACGAGGCGCTGAAGGACATGTACCATCGTCTTCGTCCCGGCGACCCCGCGACGCCGTCCAACGCGAAACAATTGCTTAAGCGCATGTTCTTCGATTCGCGTCGCTACGACCTGGGCCGCGTAGGCCGCTATAAGATCAACCGCAAACTGGGTCGCGACGCCGACAGCGATATGCGAGTGCTGTGCGTGGAGGATATCGTCGAAACCGTGCGCCATCTGATCAAGATCCGCAAGGGCGAAGAAAGCATCGACGATATCGATCATCTGGGCAATCGGCGCATACGCACGATCGGCGAACTGCTGGAAAACCAGTGCCGTATCGGTCTGGCGCGCACGGAACGACTGATCAAGGAGCGCATGACTCTCTTCGATCCCACGACCGGTGTGCTTTCCCCGCAACGACTGGTCAATTCCAAGTCGCTTTCCGCGATTGTTCAGGATTTCTTCGGACGCAGTCAGTTGAGCCAGTTCATGGATCAGACCAATCCTCTGGCCGAGCTGGCCCATAAACGACGCCTCAGCGCCTTGGGGCCGGGCGGACTCAATCGGGACCGGGCCGGCTTCGAGGTGCGCGACGTGCACAGCAGCCACTACGGGCGCATCTGCCCGATCGAAACCCCGGAAGGGCCCAATATCGGCTTGATTTCATCGATGTGCATTTACGCCAAAGTCAACGATTTCGGCTTTCTCGAAACCCCGTACCGCAAGGTGACGAATGGCGTCGTGACCGACGACGTCGAGTACATGACGGCGGATCAGGAGGAGAAATTCGTCATCGCCCAGGCCAATGCCCCCCTGGACAAGTGCAATCGCTTCTTGAACGACACTGTCTCCGTGCGCTACCGGGGCGAATTTATCGAGGCGGCGAAGGCGAAGGTGGACTACATGGACGTCTCGCCCAAGCAGGTGGTGAGCGTGGCGGCCGGACTGATCCCCTTTCTCGAGCACGACGACGCCAACCGGGCGCTGATGGGCGCCAACATGATGCGCCAGGCGGTTCCCCTGCTGATCGCGGAGCGCCCCTTCGTCGCCACGGGCATGGAGGAACGCGTCGCCCGCGACACCCGCGTGGTCATCACGGCCCGCAATGCCGGGACGGTCTCCTACGTTTCCGCGAACCGCATTGTGATCTCCCCCGCCCGCAAACCGTCGCAAACCGGGCAGGCGGTGGCCGCGGAACCGGACGTGTACCGCCTGCAGAAATTTCGGCGGTCGAATGCGGGGTCGTGCTTCAACCAGAAACCTCTCGTCCGCGTGGGTCAGACCGTCGCCGACGGCGAGGTGCTGGCCGACGGCCCCGCCACGCGAGACGGCGAAATGGCCATCGGAAAAAATCTGCTGGTGGCTTTCATGCCCTGGTGCGGCTACAATTTCGAGGACGCCATTCTGATCAGCGAACGCATTGTGCGCGACGACGTTTTCACCTCCGTGCATATTCAGCAATTCGAAGTGAGCGCCCGGGACACCAAGCTCGGTCCCGAGGAAATCACGCGCGACATACCGAATGTCGGCGAGGAAGCCTTGAGCAATCTCATGCCGGACGGCGTGGTGCGCGTGGGAGCCGAGGTCAAGCCCGGCGACATTCTGGTCGGAAAAATCACGCCGAAAAGCGAAACCGAACTTGCCCCGGAAGAACGGCTCCTGCGGGCCATTTTCGGCAAAAAGGCGGCGGAGGTCCGCGACACGTCGCTTACGGTCCCCAGCGGGACGCACGGAATCGTCATGGAGGTCAAAGTCGCCGCGCAGAAGGAAACGCCCCGCGTCGGCGCCGCTGAGACGGATAAAAAAAGGAAAATCAAGAGCCTCAAGGACGAACATCGCGACACCCGACAGAAATTGACCGATGAAATCACCGAGAAATTGAGCGATATTCTGCTGGGCGAAAAAATTCCGCTTGAAGTTCTGGACGCGCAGTCCGGCGAAATCGTGATTCCCGCCAACAAGAAAATCACCAAGACTCTGCTCAGAAAACTGGCGCAGATCTGCGATCATATTCAAATCGAACGCAGTCCGATCCAAGTCAAAATCGACGAGATTGTCGGAGAATACAAAGCCAAGTTTTCCGAACTCGACGTCGAATATGAAGACGTGGTGGGACGTGTGGAGAGCGGCGACGAAGTGGATTCCGGGATCGTCAAGCAGGTTCGCGTCTATGTGGCGACCAAAAAGACGCTTTCCGTCGGCGACAAACTTTCCGGACGGCACGGCAACAAGGGCGTTGTGGCGCGGATTCTGCCCGACTTCGAAATGCCCTATTTAGAAGACGGGACCCCGGTGGACATTGTCCTGAACCCGCTGGGTGTCCCTTCGCGCATGAACTTGGGACAGGTCTTTGAAACCCACCTGGGATTGGCGTGCAAGACGTTGAACATGCACGTGGCCTCCCCCATTTTCGACGGCATTCGCGAGAACGAGATGTTCGATCTCATCGAAAAGGCGGGCCATTCCCGGGACGGGAAATCGCGCCTGTTCGACGGTCGCACGGGCGAGCCGTTCGCGCAGCGCGTGATGGCCGGCTACATTTACATGCTTAAACTGCATCACTTGGTCAGCGATAAGATTCACGCGCGGGCCGTAGGTCCCTACTCGCTGGTAACGCAACAGCCGCTGGGCGGCAAGGCCCAGTACGGCGGCCAGCGCATGGGCGAAATGGAAGTCTGGGCGCTGGAGGCCTACGGAGCGGCCTATGCGCTGCAGGAGCTGCTGACCGTCAAGAGCGACGATGTGGCGGGTCGCACCCGGATGTACGAACTGATCGTAAAAGGCGAAAACACCTTGGAAGCCGGAACACCGGAATCTTTCAACGTGCTTGTAAACGAACTGCAGGGCCTTTGCCTTAAACTGGAAATGCGGCAAGAACGATCGGGCGGCAAGTCGTCCGGTTCCGCGCATTCGGGGGAACTGTTTTGAACTATCGATCCGCCAAGGAATTACTGGAAGGGGTCTCGGGGCCGGCGAACTTCAATTCCATCGCCATTACACTGGCGTCCCCCGAATCCATTCGCGCCTGGAGCTGGGGCGAAGTCAAGAACCCCGAAACTATTAACTACCGAACCTACAAGCCCGAACGCGGCGGATTGTTCTGCGAGCGTATTTTCGGACCGACCAAGGACTGGGAATGCAGTTGCGGCAAGTACAAGCGCATCAAGCACAAGGGCGTCATTTGCGACCGCTGCGGCGTAGAGGTCACCCTTTCCAAGGTTCGGCGCGAGCGGATGGGCCACATTGAACTGGCCGTTCCCGTTTCGCACATCTGGTTCTTCAAGTGTACCCCGAGCCGCCTCGGTCTGATGATGGACATCACCACAACCAGCCTGGAGCGCGTGCTTTACTACGAGGACTACATGGTCGTCGATCCCGGCGACACCCCGCTGACGCACAAGCAGATGATGAGCGAGATCGAGTGCCGGGAGGCCGTACAGAAGTTCGGAGAAAATGCCTTCACGGTCAAAACGGGAGCCGAAGCCGTTCGCGACGTCCTGGCGGCGACCGACCTTGGAAAGTTCATGGAGGAACTGGAGGAAGCCATGGACAATACGCGCAATAAGCAGACGCGCAAGAAGCTCTCCAAGCAAATGAAACTGGCCGAAGGATTCCGAACCAACGGGACCCGTCCCGAATGGATGATTCTCGACGTTCTGCCCGTGATTCCGCCGGAACTTCGCCCGCTGGTACCTCTGGAAGGCGGACGTTTCGCGACTTCGGACTTGAACGATCTGTACCGGCGCGTCATCAATCGCAACAACCGGCTGAAAAATCTTCAGCAGCTCAAAACGCCCAACGTCATCATCCGCAACGAGAAACGCATGCTCCAGGAGGCGGTAGACGCCGTCTTCGACAACGGGCGCCACGGTCGCGCCGTGACCGGCGCCGGCAATCGGCCGCTCAAATCCCTCAGCGACATGCTGCGCGGCAAGAGCGGACGATTCCGCCAGAACCTGCTGGGTAAGCGCGTGGACTACTCCGGCCGTTCCGTCATTGTCGTCGGCCCGGAACTGAAGCTCAACCAGTGCGGACTCCCGCAGAAAATGGCCCTGGTGCTGTTCGAGCCGTTCATCATCAAACGTCTCAAGGACATGGGCGTGGTGCATACGGTACGCGGAGCGAAGAAGCTGATTGAACGCCGCACGGACCAGGTCTGGGACGTTCTCGAGGATGTGATCAAGAACAAGACGGTCATGCTCAACCGGGCTCCTACCCTGCACCGTCTGAGTATTCAGTCGTTCGAGCCGGTTCTGATAGAGGGCGAGGCGATCCAGATCCATCCACTGGTGTGTACCGCGTTCAATGCCGACTTCGACGGCGACCAAATGTCCGTGCACGTGCCTCTGTCCATCGAAGCGCAGCAGGAGTCACGGCTGCTGATGCTCTCGACCAACAACATTTTCTCTCCTTCCAGCGGTCGTTCCATGATGACGCCCACGCAGGATATCGCGCTGGGCCTCTACTATCTGACCGATTTGAGCCAGTCTGAAAAACGGCGCCGCCTGTCGAAACCGAATCAGGCCGAAGAAGAAGAACAAGCAAAACGTATGCCGGTTTGCGCCAATGCGGAAGAAGTGCGCCTGGCCCACGAGGACGGAGCCCTCGGCATACACGATCTCATTCGTTTCAAAAACCCGGATCGAGGCCGGGAAACCATTCATGGAGATCGTGACTCCAACTACATTGTCACCACCCCGGGCCGCGTGTTTTTCAACGAAATATGGCCCCCGGAAATCGGTTTTGTCAACGCGATCATGAACAAGAACATGGTCGGCGACCTGATCAGCGACTGCTACGGGGTCGCCTCCCACAAGCGACTGGTCAAGGCGCTGGACGCGCTCAAAACCATCGGTTTCGAGTACGCCACGCTGGCTGGCGTCTCGATCGGGCTGGTGGACATGATCATCCCGACCGAAAAGAAGACCATCCTCGACAGGACAAAGGGCCAGGTGGACGCCGTACGCCACCAATATCGTCAGGGCATAGTCACAGACGGCGAACGGCACAACAAAGTGCTGGACATTTGGACGCAGGCGACCGACGACGTGGCCGACGCCATGTACCGGGCCATCGAGATCAATCAGAACAGCGACGAATGCAACCCCGTTTTCATGATGGTGGATTCCAAAGCGCGCGGCAGCCGCCAGCAGATTCGCCAGCTTTGCGGAATTCGCGGTCTGATGGCCAAGCCTTCGGGTGAAATCATCGAGCGGCCGATCATCTCCAATTTCAGAGAAGGCCTCAGCGTGCTGGAATACTTCATCAGCACCCACGGAGCACGCAAGGGATTGGCGGACACGGCGCTGAAAACGGCCGATGCCGGATATCTGACGCGCAAGCTGGTGGACGTAGCCCACGACGTCATTATCGTGGAACACGACTGCAATACGGTCAACGGCATCGAGGTGGGCGCCATGATGGAGGGCGACGAAGTCCTGATTCCTCTGCGCCAAAGAGTGGTCGGACGCACCGCGCTGAATGACATTGCCGACCCGGTCAGCGGCCAGATCATTGTGGCGGCGGGCGACGAGATCAAGGAAAGCGACTGCAACGAAATCGAGAAACGCGGCATCGACAGTCTGCGCATCCGCAGCGTCCTGACCTGCGAGTCGCGCCGCGGCCTGTGCATGCGCTGCTACGGACGCGATCTGACAACCGGTCAGACAGTGGATGTCGGCACGGCGGTCGGCACGATCGCAGCCCAGTCGATCGGCGAACCCGGCACCCAGTTGACGCTGCGCACCTTCCATATCGGCGGCACGGCCAGTTCCATTTTCAAGCAGCCGGAAATCGTCTCCAAAAAGGGCGGTATCGTTCGACATCACGACTTACGCGTGGTCAGGAACCCGAGCGGCAATTTTGTGGCGCTGAACAAGAACGGGGTCATTAGCGTACACGACGAGTCCGGCCACGAGGTGGAACGATTCACCACGGCCATCGGCGCGCAGATATTTGTCGAGGACGGCGGCCGGATCGAGCCGGGCGGACTGCTGGCCAAATGGGATCCGTACAGCGTCCCGATTCTAGCCGAACAGGAGGGGCAGATCCTGTTCCACGATTTCATCGAAAACGTTTCCGTCAAGCGTGAAGTCGATGAAGCAACCGGCACAAGCGGCATTGTCGTCCTGGAGAACAAACAGGCGCTGCATCCGCAAATCATTATCAAAAGCGCAAGCTCCGACGAGGTGCTGGGTTTCTACAGTATTCCGACCGGGGCGCGCGTGATGGTCGATGCCGACATGACCGTGCATCCCGGCGATCTTCTGGCGCGCACGCCCAGGAAAGAGTCGAAAACTCGGGATATCGTCGGCGGTCTGCCCCGCGTGGCCGAACTGTTCGAGGCCCGCCAGCCCAAAGACGCCGCCGAAATCGCGCGTATCGAAGGCCTGGTGGACTTCGGGGAAAACCAGCGCGGGAAGCGCTGCCTCGTCATCCGCGACGAAATTACCGGCGGCGAAGAGGAACATCTGATTCCCATGGGCAAGCACATCATCGTCTTCAAAGGCGACAAGGTCAAGAAAGGGCAGCAGTTGACGGACGGCCCCATTGTCCCCCAGGAAATTCTCGATGTGTGCGGACCGCAGGAACTGCAGGAATACCTGGTGCGCGAGGTGCAGCAGGTCTATCGTCTGCAGGGCGTCGAAATCAACGACAAACACGTCGAGGTCATCGTTCGTCAAATGTTGCGCAAGGTCAAAATTACGAATCCGGGCGACACGGAGTTCCTCTGGGGCGACCAGGTCATGAAACAGACCTTCATCGAGGTGAACGAGGCCGCCAAGCGGGAAGGCAAGCGCCCGGCCGAGGCGACTCCGGCTCTGCTGGGTATTACCAAGGCGTCGCTTTCCACCGAAAGCTTTATTTCCGCGGCATCCTTCCAGGACACCACCCGGGTGCTCACGGAGGCGGCTACGCTGGGGCGCGTCGACGAACTGCGCGGCTTCAAGGAAAACGTCATCATGGGACATTTGATCCCGGGCGGAACCGGATTCCCGATGTACCGCAACATCAAACTGGTGCCTCTGGCCGAACCCATCGCGGAGGATCCGGCCGCCGAGGAAACCGAGGCCCGAAACGAAGCCGAAAAAAAATTGAAAGATCTTTTGGGATAAGTGTTGATTGCCGTGGGCTACTCTGATAATGTCCCGGCTTTCTTTGTGTTAGCGCCGAGAGGTAGTATCATGCCGACCATTAATCAACTGGTGAGAAAAGGCCGCAGTCAGACCCGCGGCAAGAGCAAATCGCCCGCACTTAGGAAATGCCCGCAGCGGCGCGGCGTCTGTCTTGACGTTCGTACGCAGACGCCCAAAAAACCAAATTCCGCCCTGCGGAAAGTCGCGCGTGTGCGATTGACGTCCGGATTTGAAGTCAACGCCTACATTCCGGGCGAGGGGCACAATCTTCAGGAACACAGCGTAGTCCTGGTCCGAGGCGGTCGCGTGAGCGACCTGCCCGGCGTCCGCTATCATATTGTGCGCGGGGCGCTGGACAGCCTGGGCGTGGACAAACGCAAAGTCAGCCGATCCAAATACGGTGTGAAAAAGCAGAAAAGTTCATAGGAGAAAGCCATGGCGCGAAGGCGCAAGTCAGAAAAACGCACGTTGACGCCCGACCCCAAGTTCAACAGCGAACTGGTGGCGAAGATCATTAACTACGTAATGGAACGCGGCAAGAAATCCACGGCCGAGCGCATTGTCTACGGCGCGATCGACGAGATCGCTACCAAGATGAAGCAGGACCCGGTCGAGGTTTTGATTCGCGCCATCGACAATATCAAGCCGCGCGTCGAAGTTCGTTCGCGCCGTGTCGGCGGAGGAACCTATCAGGTGCCCGTGGATGTGGGCCGCGAACGGCAACTGGCCCTCGCCTTGCGGTGGCTGATGCAGTTTTCCTCCTCGCGCAAGGGCGTTTCGATGGCCAAAGCCCTGGCACAGGAATTGATGGACGCATTCGCCAATCAGGGCAATGCCGTACGGAAGAGAGAAGACACGCACAAAATGGCGCAGGCCAACAAGGCCTTTGCGCACTACGCCTGGTAGTTCATACGGAAGCCATCCGACCATGGGAACGGTTTTGACACATAAAGCGAAAAAGAGGGAGCGCGCGAATGCGGACGGCGCGGAACCGGTCGGCCGGCTCTGCGATCTGGACCGCCTGCGCAACATGGGGATTGTCGCCCATATTGACGCCGGGAAAACCACCATTTCCGAACGCATGCTTTTCTACTCGGGTCGCGTCCATAAAATGGGCGAAGTCCATGAGGGCAACGCCGTCATGGACTGGATGATCCAGGAGAAGGAACGAGGCATCACGATCACCAGCGCGGCCTCGTCTTTTTTCTGGCGGAATCATCAGATCAACCTGATTGACACGCCGGGACACGTCGATTTTACGGCGGAAGTGGAACGTTCGCTGCGAGTGCTGGACGGCGTGATCGGCGTCTTTTGCGCCGTCGGCGGCGTGCAGGCGCAGTCGGAAACCGTTTGGCGCCAGGCGGAGCGCTACCATATCCCGCGCATCGCTTTCGTCAACAAAATGGACCGGATCGGCGCGGATTTCAAGCGTGTCGTGTCGCGGATACGCGAACGACTGCAGGCCCGTCCGCTACCCGTTCAAATTCCGATCGGGCAAGGCGAAACTTTTCGCGGCGTGATCGACCTCTTACGAATGCAGGCCTGCCTTTTCGACCATCCGAATGCGGAACCGGCACAGCCCCTCTGGCAGGACATTCCTGCCGACCTGGCGGTACAAGCCGAAGAAATGCGGGCGCAAATGATCGAGACGGTCGCCGAAAACGACGAGGCTACACTCCATCTGTACATGGAAAACCCCGACGTGGCGGAAGAGGATGTCGTGGCGGGACTGCGACGCGCCACGCTGGCCTGTCGGCTTACCCCGACCCTGTGCGGAGCCGCCCTGCGCAATATGGGGATGCAACCGCTGCTCGACGCCGTCATTCGCTACCTGCCTTCACCTCTGGATGTTCCGCCGATCGAAGGTACGCATCCCGCAACGGGCGCCGTTGAAAAACGGTCGGCCTGCGACGAAAGCCTGTGCGGGCTCGTTTTCAAACTGGTGGGCGATCCCTATGCCGGTCGCCTCGCGTTGATCCGACTCTACTCGGGACGCATCGCCAAAGGGCAGAATCTCTACAATCCCCGTACCCGGCAACGAGCGCGCGTCTCCCGCCTGATCCGTCTGCACGCCGACAACCGGGAAGAAACGCTTGCTCTTTTCTCCGGTGAAATCGGAGCCGTCGCCGGCCTGCGCGATTTGGCGACGGGCGACACGATCTGCCGGGAGAACGCCCCCGTGCTGCTGGAAGGCATCCGCTTCCCGGAACCGGTCATGTTTATGGCGGTCGAACCGAAAAGCCGGGCGGAAAAGGACAAGCTGGAAGCGGCGCTGGCATTGCTGGAGTCCGAGGACCAGACCTGCGTCATTCGCAAGGACGTCGAAACCGGGCAGACCGTCATGGGCGGCATGGGCGAATTGCATCTGGAAATTCTGCGGGACCGCATGCTGCGCGAGTTTGGAGTCGAGGCCCGGGTCGGAGAACCCATGGTGGCCTACTACGAAACCGTGACGCGCCAGGCCGCGGCGCAACATTGTTTCGACCGCGAAACGGGAGGAGCGCGACAATTCGCCCGGATCGAGCTTGAAGTGGCGGCGTCCGGTCGCGCGGCGGGCAATGCCGTCGAGTTCGCCGTGGACCGTCGGCGCGTGCCGGATGCCTTTCGCCCCGCCATTGAAGCGGGCATTCAGGACGGCCTGGCGACAGGGGTTCTGGCCCGTTATCCGATGACCGACGTACACGTGCGGGTGGTCGGGGGGCAATTCGACGAAGCGCTCTCCACCGACACGGCCTTTCGTACGGCCGCGTTGCTGGCTTTCCGCGCGGCGGTGGAGCAGGCCGCCCCGGAATTGCTGGAGCCGATCATGAGTCTGGAAATAGAAACGCCGTCCGAACATGTCGGTGAAGTCATGGGCGACTTGAACGCGCGGCGGGGAAAGGTGCGAGACATTGCCGCGAGCGGAGAAGGTCAAACCATCCGCGCGGAAGTTCCCCTGTCGGAACTTTTCGGATATTCGACCGCCATCCGTTCTTTGACGGCCGGACGCGGGCATTATACCATGGAACCGGATAAGCTGGATGTAGCGCCCGCTTCGTTGCGGGATAAACTTTTGAACAGGTGAGACTTTCACATGGACGGACAGAGGATACGGATACGACTGCAGGCGTACGACCACAAGGTACTGGACCAGGCGGTGCTGGACATTATCGAGACGGCCAAGGGCACCGGAGCCCAAGTGGTGGGTCCGGTTCCGCTCCCCACCCGCATCGAACGGTTCACCGTGAACCGCAGTCCGCATGTGGACAAGAAATCGATGGATCAGTTCGAAATGCGCACGCACAAGCGTCTGCTCGACATAATCGAACCGACCGCCAAAACCGTTGACGAGCTCAAAAAGCTCAATTTGCCTGCGGGCGTGGATATTACGATCAAAATATAGAGCCGAGGGATTCATGCAGGGTTTGATTGGCAGAAAACTGGGAATGACACAGATCTACGACGATCGCGGCGTTCGTGTGCCGGTAACGATCATCGAGGTCGGCTCGTGCGTCGTTTTGCAACGCAAAACGCGGGCGCGAGACGGATACGAGGCCGTTCAACTGGGTTTCGGAAACTGTCGGGAAGGCGTTCTGAACAAAGCGGAACTGGGACGCATCAAAAAAGCGGGGGTAACGCCCCGGCAATGCCTGCGCGAAGTGCGCCCTTCGGCGGGAGACGCCGAACTCAAGCCGGGCGACGCCGTGACGGCGTCCATTTTCGAAGGCGTCTCGCATGTGGACGTGATCGGTATCACGAAAGGACGCGGGTTCGCCGGTTTGCTGAAAAGGCATCACATGGGGGGCGGCGCGATGACCCACGGCGGCCATTCCAAGCGCCGTGTCGGATCGATCGGGCAGTGCTCGTTCCCCGCCCGCGTCGCCAAAGGCCAACGTATGCCGGGACACATGGGGCATGTTCGCCGCACTCAGCAAAATCTCAAACTGGTTGGAATACGACCGGAAAGCAATGTTCTTCTCGTGCAAGGCGCCGTACCCGGAGCCGGCGGAGGCATTGTTCTGGTACGAAAAGCCCTTAAGAAGACGGAGAAGGCGTCATGAGCATGTTGACTGTGTACGATATGAAAGGCGCGGCCTCCGGCGAAATCGAATTTCCCGACGACTTGCTCGTGGTCCGCAAGGGCGGTCAGGCGGTTCACGACGCCGTCGTGGCGACCCGGGCCGCGCACCGGGCCGGTACGGCCTCGACTCTGAGCAAAGGCCGAGTCGCCGGAACCGGCGCCAAGCCATGGCGCCAGAAAGGCACGGGACGCGCGCGGGCCGGCTACAAGCAGTCGCCCGTCTGGCGCGGCGGCGGCGTAGCCTTCGGTCCGCATCCACGCGATTTCGCGGTCAAGGTCAATCGCAAGGCGACTCGCCTGGCTTTTCAGCGAGTTTTCAGCGAAAAACTGGCGTCGGGCGCGGTCAAGGTTGTGGAGACCGTTGCTCTTGACGAGCCGAAAACACGCCTTTGGACCGCACTTATGAAGGCGCTGGACCTTTCCGGGCCCACTCTATTCATGCTCGGGAGTATCGACGAAAAAGTGCGGCTGGCATCGCGGAACTTGGCGAATGTGGAGGTCCTGCGCGCCGACAACGTAGGGGTCTACACTCTTTTGCGCTATCCGGCGATTGTCGCGGATCGCGCCGGCATGGAGGCGATCGAAAAGCGTTTCGGAGCCTGGCGACGGCGGACCGGCACGGAAACCGAACCCGACCGAAGTCCTGCGGCGGAAACCGACGGCGGAGAGGAAGTGGCCTAATGGAAGAGCATGCGATCATCAAGCGGGTACAGGCGACGGAAAAAGGCACCGCCCTGGCCGAAAAGAACAACCAGTACATTCTTGAAGTGGCGAAAGGGGCCAACAAGATCGAAATCAAGAGAATGGTCGAAAAAATGTTCGGCGTGTCGGTCTTGAACGTCAATACCATGATCGTGCAGGGGAAGCGCAAGCGGGAACGAACCGCGCGATACGGCAAACGACCCGACTGGAAGCGAGCGATCGTTTCATTGAAAGAGGGAGACAAGATCAGCGCAACCTGATCCGCAACACAGGACTGGGAGTAAACAGCATCATGCCCAATAGAAAATTCAATCCCTTGACGCCGAGCCTTCGATTTACGACGGTATCGACGTTCGAGGAAATAACAAAAAGCAAGCCGGAACGTTCTCTGGTGAAAGCCAAGAAGAATTCGGCGGGACGCAACTCGGCGGGACGCATTACGGTGCGCCATCGCGGAGGCGGCCACAAGCGTAAAATCCGCACTCTGGATTTCCGCCGTGAAAAGGCGGGCATACCGGCGCGGGTCGCGGCCATTGAATACGACCCCAACCGTTCGGCCAATATCGCGCTGCTGCATTACGCGGACGGGGACAAGCGCTACATTCTGGCGCCGCTCGGCATTGGGGTCGGCGCCACGCTGCTGTCCGGACCGGAAGCCGATGCGGTCGAAGGCAACGCGCTGCCCCTGCGCCGCATTCCGTTGGGTGTCAGCATTCATTGCGTGGAGTTGCGGCCGGGCGGCGGCGGCGCGATTGTGCGATCGGCCGGCAATGCCGCCACGCTGATGTCGCGCGATGAAGACCGTGCAACCGTCAAGCTGCCTTCGGGCGAAATTCGCATCCTGCACGTCAACTGCATGGCGACGGTCGGACGGGTGGGCAATCCCGACCATTCGGGACGATCCGACGGCAAAGCGGGACGCAAACGATGGAAGGGCGTTCGTCCGACCGTGCGCGGCGTCGTCATGAACCCGGTCGACCATCCCATGGGCGGCGGCGAAGGGCGCAGCTCCGGCGGCGGCCATCCGGTTTCGCCGTGGGGCAAGCTGGCCAAGGGCGGCAAGACCCGATCCAAAAAGAATCCTTCCAGCAAGTTCATTGTGAAACGGAGGAAGTAGGCATGGCTCGTTCGATCAAAAAAGGCCCTTTCGTCGAGGAGAAACTGCTCAGGAAAATCGAGCAGATGAATCGTCTCGGCGAAAAACGCATCGTAAAAACCTGGTCGCGACGCTCCATGATCGTCCCCGACTTTGTGGGCCACACCTTCGCCATTCACAACGGACGGCAACACGTATCCATGTTTATCACCGAAAACATGGTGGGGCACCGTCTGGGCGAATTCGCGCCCACGCGCGTCTTCCGCCGGCACGGATCGCATACCGACAAAGTTTCCAAGTAACGCGAGGTCCCTATGGATGTGAGAGCCAAAACGAGATTTGCCAGGTTGACCCCTTCCAAGGCGCGCGATCTGGCGCGCCGCATGAGCGGACAGTCGGTCGCCAAGGCGCTGGACATTGCCGGCTTCAGCGACAGAAAAGCCGGGCGTCTGCTGTGCAAGACGCTTAAGTCCGCCATTGCCAATGCCGAGCACAACGCCCGTCTTTCCGTGGACGACCTGAAAGTCAAGTCGGCGGTGGTGGACGAAGGGCCGAGAATCAAGCGCCACTGGCCGCGGGCCAGAGGCGGAGTGCGTCCGGTACGCCATAAGATGGCGCACTTGACGATCGTATTGAGTGACAGCGCCGAATAGGTTGCAACATAACGCAAGAGAGGAGTAAACGTCTTGGGCCAGAAAGTCAATCCGATAGGACTGCGTACGGCGATCGACAAGAACTGGAGATCACGCTGGTTTTGCGGGAAGAAGGAGTTTGGCAATCTTCTTCACGAGGACGAGAAGATCCGGGGGATCGTCAAGAAACGCCTTGAAAACGCGGCGGTGCCCGGCGTAACGATCGAACGCTACGCCAACCGGGTGCGCGTCAACGTGTTCAGCGCGCGCCCCGGCTTTGTGATCGGTCACAAAGGCCAGGATATCGACCGTATTCGCGAGGAGCTGGTGAAGGTTACCGGCCGGGAAATCTACCTTGAAATCAAGGAGATACGCAATCCCGACACGAACGCCCAACTGGTGGCGGAAAACATCGCGCTGCAGGTGGCGCGCCGTGTGTCTCTGCGTCGCGCCATGAAACGCGCCATGCAACTGGCGATGGACATGGGTGTGGACGGCATCAAAATCAGGGCCGGCGGTCGTCTGGGCGGAGCGGAAATCGCGCGCGTCGAATGGTACAAAAGCGGGAAAATTCCGTTGCACACCTTGCGTGCCAAAATCGATTACGGCTTCGCCGAATCGTTCACGAAAGCCGGACTGATCGGAATCAAGGTGTGGATCGCCAAAAGCGAAAAAGAGGATGCCGCGCCACCCGTAAGAAGGAGAGCCGCCCATGCCGCTCATGCCTAAAAGAGTTAAGTATCGTAAGGTGCAGAAGGGCAGCCGCAAAGGCATTGCGCGGAGCGGAACCCGCCTGAGTTTCGGGGAATACGGGCTCAAAGCGCTCGGTCGCGGCTGGGTCAAGAGCGTGCAGATCGAAGCGTGTCGCGTGGCGATCAACCGTCATATGAAGCGCAAAGGCAAACTTTGGATACGCATCTATCCCGACAAGCCCGTCAGCAAGAAGCCCATTGAAACCCGCATGGGAAAGGGCAAGGGGGCGCCCGACCATTGGGTGGCCGTGGTTAAACCGGGCATGATGCTGTTCGAGATTGCGGGCGTTCCCGACATGATCGCGCGCGAGTCGCTGCGACTGGCCGACGCCAAGCTGGGAATTCCGACACGACTGATTTGCCGAGACTGAGAAGGACAAGCTCATGAAAGCATCCGTATTGAGAGATTTGACAGACGACGAACTTCTGCACGAACGCGACGAGGTTCGCAAAAAACTTTTCGATCTTCGGATCAAAAAGGGCATGGGCGATTCTTCCGATCAGCCGCTGCTGTTGCGTACGGTTCGGCGAGACGCGGCTCGCGTGGAAACAATCGTGAAACAACGGGGGATATCGGCATGACGGAGGTCGAGGGCGTGGAGCAGCGCGGATCGAGGCGATCCCGCAAGGGAACGGTGTTGCGCAAAAGCGGCGATAAAACCGTGGTCGTAAAAGTGGAGCAGCGCAGACGCCACCCCCTTTACGGCAAGGTGGTCAAGCATGAAACCAAACTGCATGTCCACGATGAAAACAACCGGGCGACGCCCGGCGACACGGTTACGGTGGTGGAAACGCGGCCGCTTAGCAAAATGAAACGCTGGCGGCTTCTGGAAATTGCCGGTCGGGCGGCGGACAACGGAACGGGCGCAAAAGAATCCGGTTCGGCGCCTGCGGAAGGGATGTGAGGATCTTATGATAGCCGAGGAGACCGATCTGAGTGTCGCGGACAACAGCGGAGCCAGACGCGTGCGCTGTTTCCGCATTATCGGGCAGCGCAAAAAGTACGCCCGTATAGGCGACATTATCAAAGTGGCCGTCAAGGAAGCCCAGCCGGGCGGCCTGGTCAAAGCCGGACAGGTATGTACCGGTCTGATCGTGAGAACGAAAAACGCGATTCGGAGAAAGGACGGCTCCAGTCTCCGCTTCGACAATAACGCCGTCGTCCTGGTGGACGACAATCGCAACCCGATCGGATCCCGCGTACTGGGGCCGGTGGCGCGCGAATTGCGCGAAAAGAACTGCGCCAAGGTCATCTCGCTGGCGCCGGAGGTTCTGTAGAAAGTTATGAGCGTACTCAGAATCAAAAAGAACGATATGGTCGTCTCCGTTGCCGGCAATTCGGTCGGCAAGACGGGGAAAGTGCTTCAGGTAGTCAAAGCCGGGAAGCGCGCGATTGTGGAGGGGTTGCGTCCGGTCAAGAAGACGGTGCGCAAGTCGCAGGAGACTCCGAAAGGGGATATCGTGGAAAAAGATGCACCGATCGATATTTCCAACCTTATGCCCTATTGCCCGTCCTGCAAGAAAGGCGTAAAGATCAAGAGGGACAAGGATGGCAACCGGCGCGTCCGCCGGTGTCGGGCGTGCGGGCATTCATTTGACGGATAGGCGTAATCATGACATCGAATCTACTGGAAAAATACAGAAAAGAAGTCGTTCCCGAAATCAAGAAAGAATTCGGGATCGCCAACGCCATGCAGGTCCCGCGCATTGTCAAAATCGTGATCAACATGGGGATTGGCATCGAGGACAAAAATGTTTTCGAAGCGCGGATCAAGGATCTGGCGGTCATCTGCGGACAGCGACCGGTTGTGACCAAGGCCAAGAAAAGCATCTCGAACTTCAAGGTTCGGGAAGGCATGAATCTGGGCGCCAAGGTCACGTTGCGGGGCCTGCGCATGTACGATTTTCTGGATCGGCTGATCAACGCGGCCCTGCCCAGAATTCGGGATTTTCGCGGACTGTCGGCCAAAAGCTTCGACGGGCGCGGCAATTACTCGATCGGACTGAAAGAGTACGATATCTTTCCCGAAATCGATCCGAACCATGTGTCGGGCAATCAGGGCATGGACATCGTAATCGTGACGAACGCGCCAACGGACGATCTGGCCCGTGCGCTGTTGAAGAATTTCGGTATGCCGTTCAGCAAGAACTAGACGGAGGAAAACGTGGCCAAAAAATCGCTAATAGTCAAATCGGAGCGCGAGCCTAAATTTTCAGCCAGGGGCTACGCGCGCTGCAGCCGTTGCGGGCGGCGCAGGGCCTTCATGAGAAAGTTCAAGTTGTGCCGAATTTGCTTCCGGGAAGCCGCCCTTGACGGACGTATCCCGGGCATTGTCAAGGCCAGTTGGTAGAAGCTAACGTTTTTTCAGGGAGATCGCATGAGTTTTTCGGATCCAGTTTCGGATATGCTGACCAGGATCAGGAATGCGCACCTGGCCGGCCACGAGTTCGTGAACGTGCCCCATTCCCGGTTGAAGGGCGAATTGGCCCGCATATTGAAAAAGGAAGGATATGTTCTCGACTATCAAATTGAAAACGGCCTGCCCAAAACCCTGAGGATTTATTTGAAATACGTCGCGGAAAATCAGCCGGCCATACGCGGACTGCGACGGTACAGCCGTCCGGGATACCGACGCTATGCCGGCGCGCGCGAAATCCCGCGCATTCTGGGGGGCATGGGCATTGCCGTTCTCAGTACGTCAAGAGGAATCATGACCGACGCGGAAGCCCGCAAAAAAAATGTGGGCGGCGAGTTGGTGTGTACGGTGTGGTAGCTTAAGTTCGGGGAAAAGGAGTCTCGGGGTGTCGCGAACAGGAAAAATACCATTGGAGAAACCGACGGGCGTAGACGTGGCCGTCGATGCACGACGCGTGGAGGTCAAGGGACCCAAAGGAACGCTTGGGCTCGACCTGCCGCAAAAAATCGGCGTGTCCGTCGAAGGCGACCGCATTCTGGTCTCCCGCGAGGACGATACCAAAATGGCCAAAAGCTATCATGGCCTGGTTCGTTCCCTGATCAGAAACATGTGCGAGGGCGTAGCCCGCGGATACGCCAAAACGCTTGAAATTCAGGGCGTGGGATTCAACGCCGCCGTCAAGCAGGACGTTCTGCTGCTGAATCTGGGCTATCCGGCTCCGGTTGAATTCCGCATCCCGGACGGAGCGAGTGTCGCGGTCGAAAACGGAACGGTGGTGACCGTCAGCGGCATTGACAACCAGATCGTCGGCGATGTGGCCGCTCGCATCCGCTCGTTCTTTCCGGCGGAACCCTACAAAGGCAAGGGAATTCGGTATCGCGGCGAGAATGTCCGCCGCAAAGTCGGTAAAAAAGTGGCGTAATCATCCGCCTGTTACAAGGAATATTCATGAGCGTACTATCCAGAACCGATGCGAGACGGCAGCGCCACGCACGCATCCGCAAAAAGGTGTCCGGCACGGCCGCGATCCCGCGCATGTCCATCGCTGTTTCTCTCAAGAAGATGCATGTGCAGTTTATCGACGACGAACAGGGCGTCACGCTGGCATCGTCTTTTGCGCAACAGGATCGTGACGGCAAAAACGTCGCGACCGCGCGCAAACTCGGCCTGCGGGCCGGAGAACTGCTCCTGGCCCGGGGCATTGACCGTGTCGTGGTGGACCGCGGCGGCTTCCGATACCACGGACGCGTCCGGGGAATCGTGGAAGGCGCCATGTCGTCCGGCATTCGGGTCGGGTCCGCCGTTCTTCCGCCCGACCCGGCGGAAGCAAAAACGGCAAAAGGAAAATCCGACCGAAACGACGCCGGACCGGGTTCCGTTGGCAAAAAAGAGCGGAAGGAGAAGAAGTGAGTTCTGCAAAAGGTGATTTCAGATCGGAAATGGAAGAGCGCGTGGTCTTTGTCAACCGCTGCGCCAAGGTAGTCAAGGGCGGACGGCGCTTCAGCTTCAGCGCCGTGGTCGTCGTCGGCGACAAGGCCGGCCGCGTCGGCTACGGCTTCGGCAAGGCCAACGAAGTCGCGGACGCCATCCGCAAGGGGGGCGGCAGCGCGCGCAAGGATCTCATGACGGTAACGATGCGAGACCGCACCCTGCCCCATGAAGTCCAGGCCGAGTTCTCCGGCGCGCGGGTTATTGTCAAACCGGCGGCGCCGGGCACCGGCGTGATCGCCGGCGGGGGCATGCGCGCCGTACTCGAGGCGGCGGGCTACCGGGATGTGGTCGCCAAGTCGCTGGGCAGCGCCAACAAGCTCAATGTGGTCAAAGCCACGATCAAGGCTCTCGAAAAACTCCGCTCGAAAAGCGAAATCGAAGCCACAAGAAAACAGAACTAAGCAGGAGACGCAGCGCAGCCATGAATCTTCATTCTCTCGAAAACAGCGTCGGCGCCCGCCGCAAACGCCGCATTGTCGGCCGCGGTATGAGTTCCGGCAGCGGCAAAACATCCGGATCCGGACACAAGGGCCAGATGGCCCGCAAGGGGCACAAGCACAAGGACGGCTTCGAAGGCGGACAAATGCGCCTGATACGGCGCGTTCCAAAACGCGGGTTCAAGAACGCGTTGCGCGAGGAGTTCGTTCCGGTCAATGTCGGCTCCCTGTCCGTCTTCCCGGCCGACGGCGTCGTGGGTCTCTCCGAACTGGCGGAAAAGAACCTCGTAAAGGGGCCGCGCCACGCGCTCAAAGTCAAAGTGCTCGCTTTCGGTGAAATCGATCGCAAACTGACCGTGCGGGCCCACGCCTTCAGTGCGGCGGCGCGAACGAAGATCGAGACGGCCGGCGGAGTCTGCCTAATCGAAGGACAATAATGTTTTCCGCCTTCTTCAACATCTTTAAAATACCGGAACTGCGCAAACGCATTTTTTTCGCGTTCGGACTGATTTTCATCTGTCGCCTGATCGCCAGCGTCCCCACGCCCGGGGTGGATCCCGTGGCGCTGCAGGAGGCGATCAAGAGCATTGAGAGTCGCGTCGGAGGCGGATTCCTGCCTCTGCTCGATCTCTTCAGCGGCGGCGCCTTGCGGCAGGTGGCCATTGGCGCACTGGGGATTATGCCCTACATTAGCGCCTCGATTATCCTGCAACTGATGACCGCCGTGGTGCCCAGTCTCGAACGGCTGGCGCGCGAGGGCGATTCCGGGCGGCAGAAGCTGACCCAGATTACGCGCTACCTCACTATTGTCATTTGTCTGATTCAGGGCACGACGCTGGCGATCTCGCTCGAGAATCCGCAGGCCGTACTGGGTATTGATCGAGACATCGTGCTGGTTACGGGATGGGGCTTTCGTCTGATGACCGTCCTGTCCATGACCACCGGGGCCATGCTGATTATGTGGCTGGGCGAACAAATCACCGAGTATGGCATTGGCAACGGCATTTCCCTGATCATTACCGTCAACATTATCAGCGGACTGCCCGGCGCGCTTTTCGCTCTCTACGGTCTATTCACCAATGAAGGCGCCAATTACAACGTCTTTCACCTGGTCGGCTTAACCGGCATGTTCCTGGCGGTTACCGCCGCTACGGTGGCCCTGACGCAGGGGCAGCGCCGCATTCCGATCCATACGACCAAAAGGGTTGTTGGTCGCAAGGTGTATGGTGGACAAAACACCTATATGCCGCTGCGTGTCAACTATTCGGGTGTCATGCCCATCATTTTCGCATCTGCCTTGCTGATGTTTCCGGTCATGATTCTCAAGAAGATCCCCGCCAGTTGGGGGACGGGATTCCAGTCATTGGCCAGAGCCATGGACATGGGCGAACCGCTGTATATGGCCATCTACGCCCTTCTCATCCTCTTCTTTTCCTACTTCTGGGTTGCCACCCAGTTTAACCCCATCCAGATCGCGGACGATCTCAAGCGTAACGGCGGGTATGTGCCCGGCATCCGGCCGGGCCGGCCGACCGCCGACTATCTTGACAAAACCATGTCACGGATCACCTTGGTCGGCGCTGTCTTTCTGACGATTCTGGCGGTTATTCCGTCGATCATGAACAAGAAACTGGGGGTGCCCTGGCAGGTTTCCACGTTCTTTGGCGGCACCAGCCTGCTGATTATCGTCGGCGTGGCGCTGGATACCATGCGACAGGTGGAATCGCATCTGCTCATGCGCCATTACGACGGATTCTTGAGGAAAGGCAAATTGCGCTCGCGACGCTGATTCCGGGCCGTCAACGGCTCGCGAGATATGCGTGGCACGCAAACGGAGTACTATACGATGCGATTGATCATATTGCTAGGCGCGCCGGGATCCGGCAAGGGGACAACGGCCGGAAAGATCCGCGAACGACTGGGAGCGCAACACCTGTCCACCGGCGACATGTTGCGTGCGGCCGTCAAAGAAGGCAGTCCGGCCGGGAAGGAAGCCGAGGATTACATGAAGAAAGGCGATCTGGTTCCGGACGAGGTCATTGTTCGTCTGGTACGGGACCGTCTGGATCGGGGCTCGGAAGGCGACCTATTCTTGCTCGACGGCTTTCCCCGTACGGTACGGCAGGCCGAGTTGCTTGAACAAAGTATCGCCGAGCGCGACGGATCTCTTTCCGGCGTAATTTTTCTCGACGCGCCGCGTGCGGTCCTGATCGAGCGACTGACCGGCAGAAGAATATGTCGCGATTGCGGAATGAATTTTCACGTGACCAACGTGCCGCCCCGCCAAGAGGGCGTCTGCGACGCCTGCGGCGGCGAATTGTATCAACGTCCCGACGACCATCGCGAAACCATCGAGAACCGACTGGATGTATACGCCCGTCAGACCGAAGATTTGATTGCCCGTTATCGCGACCGGGGAATCCTGACGAGAGTCGATTCTTCGCAGGGAGCGGATCAACTGGCCGAACAAGTAGCTGCGATCGTCGAGAAATGAAGGCGCTCGCATTGCGAACGGCGCGGGTCTTCGGCGACAGCGACAGGTCGGCCACATGGGCTTGATTAAGAATCATGCGGATTTGCAAGGGTTGCGAGCCAGCGGCGGGATTGCGGCCCGTATCCGGGATCGGCTGGCGCAGACCGTTGCGCCAGGCGTCACCACGGGTGAAATCGGCGACTATGCCGCAGAATTAATGAAGCAGAACGAGGCGGAGAGCGCGTTTCTGGGATACCGCGGATATCCGGGCGTTATTTGCGTCTCGGTCAACGAGGAAGTGGTGCACGGCATACCCGGGCGGAGACGCATTCAGTTGGGGGACATTGTCGGCATTGATGTGGGCGTTCGGCATGGCGGATATGTTGGCGACACGGCGACCACGGTCATGGTGGGAGTAACCGATCCGGACACGATTCGCCTGGTACGTGCCACGGAATCCGCCTTGGAGGCCGCCGTGAAACATGCGCAGACGGGGCATCGTCTTTCGGATATATCGCATGCGATCGAGACCGTGGCCCGGGAAAACAATTGCGCGGTTGTGCGCAAGTTCGTGGGACACGGAATCGGACGCGAAATGCACGAGGAACCGCAGGTGCCGAACTTTGGTCCCAGGGGACGAGGCATGAAACTGAGGTCGGGCATGACGCTTTGTCTGGAACCGATGCTCAACTTGGGCGGTAGCGACGTGAAGGTTTTGTCGGACGAATGGACTGTGGTTACGCGCGACGGCAGCTTTTCGGCTCATTTCGAGCACATGGTGGCTCTGCGCAACGGAGAAGCGGAAATATTGAGCGTGGGTTCGAACGCGAGCGACCGATAAAAAAAGGAGCCGAAAGCAAAGGTTTTTGTGGACTTGTTGCCGCCAATGCGGTAGAGTGCCGCGTTTTTATTGTTTTGGGTCGCAGGCGAGCCGATCCGTCGGCGTTCGGCACGCGTCAGTCGAGACGAAAAAAGAAGGAAAAGAATCATGAAAGTGCGAGCTTCGGTCAAACGAATGTGCGAGCGATGCAAAGTGGTGCGACGCAAAGGCATTGTCCGTGTTATTTGCACCAATCTGCGTCATAAACAGAAGCAAGGATAACGGAGAGAGCGTATTATGCCAAGGCTTTTAGGCGTCGATATTCCCGGCAGAAAAAAAATCGAGTATGCGCTGTGCTATATCCACGGCGTCGGGCTGACGCGATCCAGAGAGATCGTGGCTCTGGCCAAAATCGATCCGACCAAGAAGGCGGACGATCTGACGACCGAGGAAATGCGCGACTTGATCGGGATAGTCCAGCGCTACCGGGTGGAGGGAGATTTGCGACGCGAGGTGTCGCAGAACATCCGTCGCCTAGTCAGTATCGGCAGCTACCGGGGGCTGAGACATCGCCGCGGGCTGCCCGTACGCGGACAGCGCACGAGCACCAATGCGCGCACGAGAAAGGGCCCCCGCCGTACGGTCGGCGCTGTTCGCGATAAACAGGCCCGACAGGCAATGAAAAAATAATCGAGGGACAGGCCCAAGCCTGTCCGCTTTCAGTCTTCGATCTTACTAGTCAGTTGGCGGAGGAATCATGGCGGAATCCGAATCGGGAAACGCGAAAGTAGCGGAAGAAAAAGAAAAAGGGTCGCAAGGGAGCGAGGTCGAATCGGCTTCGTCCGCTCCTGCGGAAAGCGGCTCCGACCTGAAAGGAAGTGGCGGAGAGGCCTCGTCGTCAGGGACGGAAACCGAGACGGAGACCGGGGTCAAGGCTCCGCGCGCAAAGAAGGGCGTAAAAATCACGCCGACGGGCATTGCCCATATTCGCGCAACGTTCAACAACACGACGGTTACGATATCGGACCCCCAGGGCGGCGTGATTTCGTGGTGCACGGCGGGACGGGCTGGCTTCAAGGGGTCGCGGAAAAGCACGGCGTTCGCGGCCACAACTGTGGGACAGGATGCCGCCCGCCAGGCGGCCGCCAAAGGTATGCGCGAGGTTGAGGTGCGTGTTTGCGGCGCGGGTTCGGGGCGTGAATCCGCCATCCGCGCGCTGCAGTCCTCCGGACTCAGTGTTTCGGTCATCAAAGATGTGACCCCTATGCCGCACAACGGATGTCGGTCGAGAAAAAGGAGAAGAGTCTAGATGGGCAGATATACAGGACCAGCATGCAAACTGTGCCGTCGCGAAGGCACGAAGCTATTTCTAAAGGGTACGCGCTGCGGCATGGCCAAATGCGCGATCGAACGCGGGAAAGCCGCCCCGGGCGTGCACGGCGCCCGCCGCCAGAGAAAAATGTCCGAGTATGGCCTGCAATTGCGCGAAAAGCAGAAGTTGCGGCGGCAGTACGGTTTGCAGGAAGGCCAGTTCCGCCTTTCCTTTGATCGGGCCATGAAAGGCAAGGGCGTTACCGGTGAAAGATTGCTCCAGATTCTGGAGACGCGCCTCGACAACCTGGTTTACCGACTGGGTTTCGCGCCTTCGCGGCGTTCTGCCCGCCTTTTTGTCACTCACGGCCATATCCGCGTCAACGGGCGCAAGGCGACCATTCCCTCCATGAATGTGCCGGAAGGGGCCACCATAGCCGTCGCCCCGCCCCCAAAAAGTCGCGCCAGCGCGAGTCGCTCTCTGGAGATGACGGCGGGCGTGCCCGTTCCCGCCTGGTTGACGATTGACAAGGAGAGTTTCGCGGGCAAACTGGAACGCATCCCGACAAAAACCGAAATCGGGTCTCCGATCGACGAGCAACTGATTGTCGAACTGTACTCCAAATAAATTGCGTTGAGACGAATTTTTTGCAACTGGATCGGTGAGAACCTGAAAGGACCGTGATTTATGGCGATCAGAATCAACAGGTTTGAAATGCCCAAAAGCGTAGCAAAGGACGAGGCGACGGCCACCCCGACTTTTGCCCGCTATTTCGTAGAGCCCTTCGAGGTGGGATACGGCAGGACCATCGGCAACTCGTTGCGACGGGTACTGCTCTCTTCTATTGAAGGAACCGCTGTCACGTCCGTCCGCATTGCCGGCGCCCAGCATGAATTCTGCTGCGTTCCCGGAATTGTCGAGGACGTGACCGACATCGTTCTCAATCTGAAAAAAGTTCTTTTCAAAAGTTACACGCGCAACGCGTGCGAATTGCGCATCAACGTCAAGGGACCCGGCACTGTGACTGCGGCCGATATCGAAACGGACGGACGGATCGAAATTGTCAACCCGGAATGCCATATTGCCACCCTGTCCGACGATGGTCGCCTCGATGCGCAAATTGAACTCGGTGTCGGGCGCGGATTCATGCTCGGCAAAAGAGACGGCGCCCGGACGGCCGAGGACGAGACGGTCGACCGCATCCCCGTAGACGCCAAATTTTCCCCCGTCAGCCGCGTCAACTTCTTCACGGAAAACAAGCGTGTCGGACAGCGCGTCGATTACGACAAGCTGACTATCGAAATATGGACCGACGGCCGCATTGGCCCCGACGAGGCCCTCACTACGGCGGCCGCCATTCTGCGGCGCCACATGGATGTCTTCGTCAACTACGACGAGAATATTGTCGAGTTCGATGAAACGGAAAAACTGGAAGACGCCCACAAGGAGGACCTGCGCAAGAAACTGGACATGAGCGTCAATGAAATCGAACTGAGCGTGCGCGCGGCCAACTGCCTCAACAACGCCAATATCACCACGGTGGGCCAGTTGTGCCGCAGAAGCGAACCCGATATGTTGAAATACCGCAATTTCGGCAAAAAATCACTGAACGAAATCAAGCAAAAACTGGAATCGCTGGGACTGAGCCTGGGCATGGGCATGGGCGCCGATCAGGACGACGTCGAAACAGACGAATGACCCCTGGTTGGTTCGCCAAAAAAACGATTCCCCGGAAAAGCCCGTAGATTGAAGGATCAACCATTATGCGTCACAAGTGTTTGGATAAAAAATTGGGAAGAAGCGGATCGCACCGCAAGGCTCTCGTCAATTCACTCGTCAAGGCGCTGATCACGGAACGACGCGTCTCGACCACTTTGCCCAAAGCCAAGATTGCGCGCGGGGCGGCCGAAAAAATGGTAACACTGGCTCGCAAGGACAACGTCGCAGCACGCAGACTGGCCTTCTCCAGGCTGGGCTGCCGCGATACCGTCAAAACGCTTTTCGAAACCATTGCGCCCGCCTTTGCCGATCGGCCCGGCGGCTATACGCGCATCATCAAGAAGGGCGCCCGCCGCGGCGACGGCGCGCAAACGGCTCTGCTGGAATGGGTCTCTCTGGACATTCCGGACAAGCGCAAGAAGAAAAAGAAAGACGGCAAGGAAACCGCCGACGCAAAGGAATAGGGTATCATGCCGTTCGATATTCGAAAGAACTGCCAATGGTCGCTGCTCGTCCCGACCAGCATGGGTGTGCGCATTACGCCTCCCGATGGCCAGGCGGTCCATTGCAGCGATTTGTTTCGCATGCAAGTCACCAGCGCCGAAACCAATGTCGCCAGTATATCCTCCTATTTGGGCCAGACAGTTAAAGTTCTTACCACCTTTGTCAAGGACAGCCCCGTTTCACGCCTGATCAAGGACAATCTGGCGTCGCGGCACATGGTTTACGAAGGCAAAGACGTCCCGCAAGGCGGCCCGTGGGGATACCGGCATCAGTTCAATATCGCCGACAGCGGCTATGGAACGCGCGGACCGCGCGTTCACAATGATCGAGCGGGAGAAGTAGGGCGGACGCTCAACGTCCGCGATTTCGATCTGGATCGCATCTTCGGACAGGAAGGTGTTCGAATCGTACATCTTTCGGGTCTGATCGCGGCGCTGTCCCCGGATACGGGCGCCTTTTGCCTGGAACTGGCGCGCACGGCTAAAAAGTACGGAACCCGCATCTCCTTCGACCTCAATCATCGGGCGACCTTTTGGAAGGGAAGAGAAAAGGAATTGCGTGAGATATTTCTTGAAATCGCCCGCCTGTCCGATGTGCTGGTCGGCAACGAGGAAGATTTTCAACTGTGTCTGGGCATCGAGGGCCCGCAGGCGGGCGGCGAAGGACTGACCGGTCAAATTAACGGATTCAAGGAGATGATCGGTCGCCTCCAGAAGGTTTTTCCCGACACGCGCGTGTTTGCCAACACTCTGCGCGAAGTCCTGCATGTCAACGCCCACCTTTGGGGCGCGATCATGGCCGAAGGCGACGACTGGCATGTCGTGGAGCCCCGCGAAATCTTCGTACTGGACCGTATCGGCGGCGGAGACGGCTTCGTGGGGGGAATGATCTACGCCATGTTGCAGGAATGGGAACCCGCAAAGTGGATTCAGTTCGGCTGGGCCTCCGGAGCATTGGCCGCCACCCACCTCACGGATTATGCGCAACCGGCCGACGAAGATCAGGTCTGGAGCGTGTGGAGTGGCAACGCGCGTGTCCGGCGCTAAAACAACGCTCCTCGGCCAACGCGAACCGGGGGGGATGTGCGTGCCTAGTGAACAACCGGTCCAATTTCAAAACCATGGCCAGACGCTGCGCGGAATACTGCATTCTCCTGGCACGTCGTCCGGCGGAACCCAGGTGCGCAGGCGCGCCGTGGTCTTTCTGCACGGTTGGAGCGGATGCCGACTGGGCCCGCACCGCATGTTCGTCGCCATGGCGCGCCAACTGACAACCGACGGATTTCACGCCCTGCGCTTCGATTTTCGCGGCCGGGGCGAAAGCGACGGCCAACAGGCCCGCACCAGCATCCACTCCATGGTCTCGGACGCCATCGCCGCCGCCCACTTTCTGTTGCACGCCACTCCGGCCGAACGCATTGTTTTACTGGGAATTTGTTCCGGGGGGAAAGTGGCTATGGCCTCCGCCGCCGATATCCCCTTTGTCGCCGACCTAGCTCTCTGGTCCTGTGAACCACTGGCCGGACTGGGGTCCGGCGCTACACCATGGCGTAAGACTCTGAAGAACCTGACGCTCTATTCTCGCAAAATGCTGCATATCCGGACCTGGCGAAAATTTTTTTCGGGAAGCGTCAACGCGGCCATGGTCGGAGAAGCGCTCTGGAGTTCGGAACGCCCGGATCGCGACGAACTGGCCTGGGAGAAAAAAGCGCTCGCGCAGTTCGGCCGGTTCCGAGGTAGAATTCTCTTTGTGCATGGAACCGCCGACCCCGGAGCGACGCCGGCCGATCTTCGCTATCGCCGCTTCTGCCGTACACACGGCATCGACACCCGGCATCACGCCGTACCGGGCGCCAACCACAGCTTCTATTCGCTGCCGTGGGCTCGGGAAACGATGCAAGTCACCCGTGAGTGGCTGGTGGGCGATACAGGACTTGAACCTGTGACTTCTACCGTGTGAAGGTAGCGCTCTAGCCAACTGAGCTAATCGCCCGCAAAAGAACGCACTCTCTACCAGAATATCCGACGTATTGTCAAGCCGTAAAAATAATATTCAGAGGTCCGACCTCTTGAGCTGCGGGCGCAGCCCGCCTCAGACCTTCTGCGCGGCGTTTTCGATAAGCTGAACGACTTCCTCTTCCTGAAAGGGGCGAGAACGGGAACGACCCGGAAACAGATCGTCGTAGGTCTTGGCCAGTATTCTGGCTCGTTTGAGCAGTTCGTCCGCCTGTGGATGGCTCTGACAGTGCATGAATGTGAATTCGCGCAGACGTCCGGCGCGACTCGCATCCTTGCGCGCCTCGGCCAACGCGGCTTCCGCGCGAGTCACGTCGGTTTTCCCGCTCTGTATGATGTTGCGAAACTGTTTGCGACAGGTTTCCAGAATATCGACCTGGTGCGCATGAAAAACTGCCAGACACTCGAAAAAAAGGGCGAACCCGTATATCGTGTTCTCGTTGTCCGCGATTTCCGACTCGAACCAGCGCGCAATCTTTCGTCCCTCCTCGGGAGTCAGTTTCTGTCTCGCGTCCCCGCCTTGCGTTTTTCCGCCGAACAGCATGGCCGACCTCCTGAAATTCCCGAACCGGTCCCGGCAAAACCGGCCTCCGCTAACCGCCTATTTACCTTTACCGCGAACATAAAATTTTGTTGATTTCATCCCCGAGTTGTCATATCTTGTCCCCAATGTCAAGAACGATTTTATCTGAAAATCAGGCGGAATTGTGGTTTTACGAAATCCGCGGCGAAGCGTTTCGGCACGGCATGGTCACGCAAGCCATTCTGGTCCGCATGGCGACGCAGGGGCTTTTGCAAGCGCATGACCTGGTCTGGCTGAGAGCGGGCGAAAACCGCTGGCGCCTGGCAGGCTCCGTGCCCGGTCTTTGTCCCGCACCGCCGAAACCGGACACGCCGGACACGACAAGCAAGGAGAATCTTCGAGCTCGTCGACACCGAGTCACCATCCCTCTGCTTTTGACGCTGGGCGTTGGCCTGATTATGGCCACGCTGTGGTTCGCGCGAAAACTGCGCCTGCATGAACTAGATCCCTCCCCCTATTGGATGCACCGCTTGCTTGGAGTTGATAATCCGTATCGGAAACAACCCGGCTTCCACTTGCAAAGCCATTTGATCGAGCTGTATCTGAACAGCGAAAATTTCTCCGCCGCCGACACCCGTATAGGCGAACTGGCCCGCATCGAGGGGGGCGCGGAACTGGCGGACCAGTATCGGCAACAGGCGACCCGGATGCGCCAGATGGCCGTGGAACGAGAATCCCTGCGCCAAATCCACGCCGAAACGACGCGCCACCTCGACGAGGGTCGCACAGACGCGGCCGCCATGCTGATTCCCCGTCTGGCGCAATCCGACGAGTGGCGGGCGACCGCCGAAAAACTGAACCGCCGTTTGCAGGCCATGCGCCATCAGGCGGAATGTAAGCGAAGTTTTGTCGCGCTCTTGCGATCCGGCCAAATCCACGCCGGAAACGCCATGGACGAAACCCTTGTTTTTCGGGAGAACCAGATCCAGCACGAATTGTACGCGCAGTTGGAGAGCGCGTTGCGGGATCGGACGCTGCCCCCCCGTGTTTGTCTGAGCATAGCGCATGTGTATCTGGCGCTGAATCGCCATTCCCTTGTCGGCGAGGCGCTTGATCGCTATGCCGAACGGACCCGACCCGGAGCATCGGAAGAGGAAACGCTGAACGCCACTCTGTTGTTTTCGGCGATCGGCCGGCAAGCCGCCTCTATCGCCACGCTGCAACGGCACTTGGAAGCGGAACCGGAGCACGTTCACGCGCATCTGGAACTGGCGGCCATCCTGGCGGAAACCGACGACCGTAAAGGCGCTCTGAGCCATTTGCGGCTGGCCGTTCGCAAAGGCGGAAACCCGATCCGGCAGAAGGCGCTCGACGATCCGCGTTTTGACGCGGTCCGCGACACGTGGACTTTCGGCCGCCTGACCCGCATGGATTGATGCAGAGTCGTTCCTCCGCAGTCCGCCTCACACCTCGCCTTCGAATTCGGCGAAGAGGAAGGTATGATCGGACGGTTTTTCGCGCAGGCGCGGCTCGAGATCGATGCCGGCACGGACGGATCGTCGCGCCAACGGGGCCGTGGCCATGATGTGGTCTATGCGCCAGCCCGTTTTTTTACGAACCGCATCGCGCGTACGATAATCGAAAAAACTGTACTGTCCCGGCTGCGGGCAATGCTTGCGGAACACATCTACGAAACCCCACCCCGCCGTGTCGGCAAAAGCCGCCCGCACCGCGCTGTGATAACACACATGCTGCGTCTGCCGCTGCGGATTGTGCACATCCAGCGCTTGCGGCGCCACGTTCATGTCCCCCAGCCAGAGCACATCCTCCCGGGGCGACAGGCGACGCGCGAACAAGTCTTTCAGCCGCCGGAACCATTCCAGTTTATAGGCGTACATGGGATGCTCGATCTCGCGCCCCTGCGGCACGTAGGTATTGATCACATGCAGTCCGCCGAAACGCGCGTGCATCAGGCGCGCTTCGTCCGCCGGCCCGCCGTCGTCGAAACCGAACTGCACGCGGGCGGGCGCGACCCGCGACAAAATCGCAACGCCATTATAGGATTTCTCGCCCCGAAAAGCCGCCCGATAGCCGGCCCGTTCCAAGGGCTCCTTGGGGAAATCGGCGTCGGTCGCCTTGGTTTCCTGGAGACAAAGCACGTCCGGACTATGCTCGCGCAGCCAGCGCAAAATCGGTTCCGTTCGCGAACGAACCGAATTGGCATTGAACGTGGCGATTTTCATGAACGCACGTATGCCAATTGACCTGCGAAAACATGCACCGCCGGGCCCCGCAGTGTCACCTTGCGCACCTCGTCGCCCGTCCGTTCGAAGTTCACCACGAGTCGGTCCCCCCCCGTAGGAATCACCTCGACCGGAGCGACAACCCGTCCCGCCAGCGTCATGACCAGAGCCGCGGCCACGATCCCGGTGCCGCAGGCCAGCGTTTCGGCTTCCACCCCGCGTTCGTAGGTACGCACCCGCAAGGCCTGCGGACCGGTCACCTGCACGAAGTTGGCATTGGCGCCGTCGGGCGCGAAAGCCTGGTGCCGTCGCATGAGCCGGCCGCGCCCCTGCACGTCGTAACTGGCCAGATCCGCCACTTCCGTAACCGCATGCGGAACACCGGTGTTCACCAGTCCGTACGCCACCGTCTCGCCCGGCAGATCGAGGGTGGCCTCCAGTCGCCAGTCGCGCGGCTCGGTCATGTGCAGCAGCACCTGATCGCCCTGCGCGTGCGCATGGAGCCGACCGGCAAGCGTCTCGATGGTCATAGAGGACGGGGCCGCACCGATTTCACAGGCCAGCCGGGCGACGCAGCGCGCGCCGTTGCCGCACATGTCGGCCTCGCTGCCGTCCGGATTGAAAAAGCGCATGCGAAAATCGGCCGTCTCCGACGGCTGGATCAGTATGATGCCGTCGCAACCCACCCCCGTTTTGCGTGCGCCAATGGACTGCAGCCAGGCGGTATCGTCCGCCGGAAAGGTTTGCGCGCGGTCGTCCACCAGAATAAAATCATTGCCCGCTCCATGCATCTTCCAAAAATGGATGTTCATAAAGATCCTTTCTCTCACACCGCCCCCTACCCTGCTCCCCTGTCGCAATTCTGTCAACGGAAAAGGGGCCGACCGAAAATCTTCCGCATCTGCCCTCCCCGCTATCCGAATTGCCGATTCCAAAATTCTCTGTTGACCTTCTTTTCAATATGGGGTAGCTTGCCGCTTCATTTTTTTGTCGAGGGGTCTTCCCCCCTCATAACACATCAGGAAAGGACGGGTTGTATGGGTCTGGCATGGATTGCGGTTGTGGCGGGTGTGGCGGCGTTGGGCTTCGCATTCTGGAAGTCGGCCTGGATCATGAAACAGGATGCCGGCACGGACAAAATGAAGGAAATCGGCGCAGCGGTACACGAGGGGGCCATGGCTTTCCTTTCGCGCGAATACAAGACGCTAGCCGTCTTCGTAGTGGCCGTGGCCGCCCTGCTGGCCTTTGGCAACCAGGGCAGCGTGCGTCTGGTGGCGCTGTCCTTCGTGGTCGGTGCGCTCTGCTCCGGCACGGCCGGCTACATCGGCATGAAGGTCGCCACGGCGGCCAACATGCGCACCACCAACGGCGCCCGCACCGGACTGGCGCAGGCGTTGCAAGTCGCCTTCTCGGGCGGCGCGGTCATGGGCATGAGCGTTGTGGGTCTGGGCGTGCTCGGCCTTTCCATCCTCCTGATCGTTTATACGCAAGTCTTCGGCGCGGGCGTGGATGTCTTGCGCGCAACGGTGCTCCCGATCATTAACGGCTTCGCCATGGGCGCTTCGTCCATCGCGCTCTTCGCCCGCGTGGGCGGCGGCATCTACACCAAAGCGGCCGATGTCGGCGCCGATCTGGTGGGCAAAGTGGAAGCGGGCATTCCGGAAGACGATCCGCGCAACCCCGCCACCATCGCCGACAACGTCGGCGACAATGTCGGCGACGTGGCCGGCATGGGCGCAGACCTGTTCGAATCCTATGTCGGCGCGATTGTCGGCGCCATGGTGCTCGGCGCGGCGACCCTGAATCAGGGCGACAGCATCAACAAAGTGCTGCTGCCCCTCGTCCTGGCCGGCGTCGGCATTGTGATCTCGATCGGCGGCACCTTCTTCGTCAAAACACGCGAAGGCGGCAACCCGCAGACGGCCCTGAATATCGGCACCTTCGGCGCGGCGATCATCATGGTGGCGGCCACCTATCCGATCTGCCGCCTGCTTGTGCCGACCGAAGCCTTCAATATCTTTATGGCCACCATTGCCGGTCTGGCGGCCGGCGTGGGCATCGGCATGCTGACGGAATACTACACGGCCGAAAACCGCGGCCCGGTGCATAAGATCGCCGACGCCTCGCAAACCGGCGCGGCCACCAACATCATCGCCGGCCTGGCCACGGGCATGCTCTCGACCGCTCTGCCGACCATCTGCATCGGGGCCGCCATTCTGGTCGCCCATTATTTCGCCGGCTTGTACGGCATCGCCATTGCCGCGCTGGGCATGCTGGCCACGACCGGCATTCAGTTGGCGGTCGACGCCTACGGCCCGATCGCCGACAACGCCGGCGGTCTGGCCGAGATGGCCGAGCTGCCGCCCGAAGTGCGGCAGCGCACCGACAAGCTGGACGCCGTAGGCAATACAACGGCCGCCATCGGCAAGGGCTTCGCCATCGGCTCGGCGGCCCTGACGGCGCTGGCCCTGTTCGCCGCCTACCGCGCCGTAATCACGGAGGCGGGCATCGAGTTGTCCATCGACGTGACCGAACCCAATGTCATGACCGGTCTGTTCCTCGGCGCCATGCTGCCGTTCCTGTTCTCGTCCTTCGCCATGAGCGCGGTGGGCCGGGCGGCCTTCGCCATGATCGAGGAAGTCCGTCGCCAGTTCAAGGAAATCCCCGGCCTGCTCGCCGGCACGGGCAAGGCGGACTACGCGCGCTGCGTCGACATCTCCACGAGCGCCGCCATCAAGGAAATGGTGGTGCCGGGCCTCATCGCCGTCCTCACTCCGGTCGCGGTCGGATTTCTGGGCGGCGTTAACATGCTGGGCGGTCTGCTGGCCGGCGTTACGGTGTGCGGCGTGATGATGGCGCTGTTCATGTCCAATGCCGGCGGCGCCTGGGACAATGCCAAGAAACACATTGAAGGCGGCGCGCTGGGCGGCAAGGGCTCCGACGCGCACAAGGCGGCGGTCACCGGCGATACCGTCGGCGATCCGTTCAAGGATACCGCCGGCCCCTCCCTCAATATTCTCATCAAGCTCATGAGTGTCGTCGCGCTGGTCATTGCGCCGATGCTGGCCCGCTATTGGGCGACCCGCCCGGGGGTATGAGAGCCGTTTTTCTCGGTACCGGCACATCGGTGGGCGTTCCCATGATCGGGTGCGACTGTCCGGTGTGCCGGTCCGCCGATCCCCGCAACCGCCGCCGCCGAGCCGGCTTTCACGTGCAAAGCGGCGACGTACACGTGGTGGTCGACACTTCGCCCGATTTCCGCGAACAGGCCCTGACCTTCCAGATTCCCCGCGTGGACGCCGTCCTGTTCACCCACGGCCATGCCGACCATATTTTCGGATTCGACGACATTCGCCGCTTCAACACCGTCCAAAACGAAGTCATCCCGGCCTACGGGCATCCGGACACGCTGGCTTCCATTCAACGCATTTTCGACTACATCGGCGCCAGCCCCGTGCCGGGTCTGTACCGGCCGCTCATCGAATTTCGCGCCGTCACGCAACCGTTCGACATCGGCCCCCTGCACATCACGCCGTTCGAGGTCCTGCACGACGAACAACCCACTCTGGGCTACCTTTTCCGGGAAGGACCCCGCTCACTGGCCTATGTTCCGGACTGTCTTGAAATGGACGAGGCCGCTATCGCCCTTTTGCGCGGCGTGAACATCATGATCCTGGACGCCTTGCGCCATCGTCCGCACCGCACCCACATGACCCTGGCCCGCAGCCTGGAGACTCTGGCCGCCATCGGAGCCGAACGCGGCTTCCTGACGCACATGTGTCACGACCTCGACCACGCCCAAACCGAACGCTCGCTCCCCGCTAACATACGTCTAGCCTATGACGGCTTGACAATCGACCTGTAAGCCGGTAGTTTCCCCCCGAATGCCCGATACGGGCTCCCGAACGATCCTTTCTCCCGTCACCGAAGCAGCACGGAGTTGACGATGCCGAAGAAACACAATGCGGAACGCTGGATCGGATTCGACTTGGGCGGCACCAAAATGCTGGCCGAAGTGTTCGATGGAAATTTCAAAAAACTCGGCATGAAGCGGCGCAAATCGCGCGGCGCCCCGACCGAGACCGAAACCCTGGCGCAACGCATAGCCGCCACCATCGACGGCGCCCTGGCCAATGCGGGCTGCGACCGTTCGGCGCTGTGCGGAATCGGCGTGGGCGCGCCCGGCCCGCTGGATATCGAACAGGGCGTCCTGCTGGAATCGGTCAATTCGGACTGGGGCCGGGTGGCCCTCAAAGCGGAACTGGAAAAGGATTTTAAACGGCCGGTCTTTCTGGCCAACGACGTGGACATCGGCCTGTACGGCGAATACCGCTTCGGCGCGGCCACGGGCGCACACTGCGCCGTGGGACTTTTCCCGGGCACCGGCATCGGCGGCGGATGCGTGTACGAGGGCCGTATCTTTCGCGGCAAAACCCGTTCGTGCATGGAAATCGGACATTATCAGGTGCAACCCGACGGACCGCTCTGCGGCTGCGGCCAACGCGGTTGCCTGGAAGCCGTCGCCAGTCGCCTGGCCGTCTCCGCCGCCGCCGCAGTCGCCGCCCTGCGCGGCGAAGCCCCCTTCCTGCTGGCGGCACAAGGAACGGATCTCAAGGAGATTCGCAGCAAAGCGCTGGCCGACGCCATTCGCGGCGGCGATCAGGTCGTCGAAAAAATTGTGCGCGAAGCGGCCCGCTGGCTGGGGGTCGGTATCGCAACCGCCGTAACGCTGCTGGCTCCCGACGTGGTCGTGCTGGGCGGCGGCATGGTCGAGGCCATGCCGGACATCTTCCGTAAAGAGTCGGAAAAGACGGCCCGCAGCCGGGTCATGGACTCCGTCCGCGACACGTTCCGGGTCGAAGTGGCCCTTCTGGGCGACAGCGCCGCCACGCTCGGCGCCGCCGCCTGGGCCAAAACCGCCCTGCAAATGAACTCGTACCACTGAATCCGCAACCGGGCGAATCGGCCCCCGACCGCTCGGCACGACAGGACACAGCGACATGGCTAAAAATAGTCGTCAGCAAACGGAGCCCATCCAACGGCCGCCCCTTTCCGACATTCTGGCCGTCATCGAACTGGGCTCGTCGTCCGTACGCATGGCCATTGCGCAAACGCGACCGGACGGCAGCCTGAACATGCTGGACAGTTTGCAGCAAACCGTGGCGCTGGGCAAGGACGCCTTTACAAAGGGCTCCATTGGACAGGAAACCGTCGAGGAATGCGTAGGCGCCCTGCGCAGTTTCCAGACGGCACTGCGCGAATACGGCACGACGCCCGGAGCGCGCATTCGAGCGGTCGCCACCAGCGCCTTGCGCGAGGCGCAAAACCGCGAAGCCGTGCTCGACCGCATCTGCATCGCCACCGGACTCGCCGTCGAGGTCATGGACGAAGCCGAAGTCAACCGCTATACCTATCTGGCCGTTCAAAACGCGCTCGAAAGCAGTCCGCGCCTGCGCGAACAAGCCGTCCTGGCCATTGAAATCGGCGGCGGCAACGCGGAATACCTCATTCTGCGAGCGGGCGAGGTCCTGACCTCCGGCGCGTTGCGGCTCGGCTCTCTGCGCATTCGCGAGACTCTGGAGGAAGGCCGTTTCCCCTGCGGCACATCGCGCGATGCGCTGACCGCCCACATTCGCCAGTCGATCGCGCCGCTGGCCGCCATTGCGCAAAGCTATCCGAACGTACAACTGCTGGCCCTGGGCGGCGACATCCGCTTCGCGGCCGCGCATCTGGGCGCGCGCCGCGATCGCGGCTCCATCGCCCGTCTCGACCTCGCCCGCCTGGCCGCCCTGACAGCGACCATGCTCGATCTCTCGGTCGAGGAAACCGCGCGCAAACACCATCTGTCGCCGCCGGACGCCGAAACCCTGGCCCCCGCCCTGCTGGCCCATGTGGAAATCGCCCGCCTGCTGCGCCAGAAACGCATCCACACCGCGCAGACCAACTTGCGCGAAGGCCTGCTCGAAAACATGGCCTCCCGCGACTCCTGGTCGCCCTCCTTCCGCAAGCAGGTACTGCGCTCGGCCATCAATGTCGGCCGCAAATACAGTTTCGACGCCCAACACGCCGGCCGGGTCTGCGAACTCTGCCGCCAGCTCTTCGCCGCGCTGCAAAGCGAACACCGCCTGGACTCCCGTCACGAGCTGCTTCTCTGCGTAGCCGCCTGGCTGCACGACATCGGCCATTTCGTCAGCGAACGCAGCCACCACAAACATTCCATGTATCTGATTCTGCAGAGCGACATTTTCGGCTTGAGCGCCCGCGACCTGCATCTGGTGGCTCTCACCGCGCGCTATCATCGCCGCGCTTCGCCCAAACCCGTCCACGAACTGTACGGACAACTCGATCGCGACCGCCGCATCGCGGTCGTTAAAATGGCGGCCCTCTTGCGCGTGGCCGACGCTTTGAGCCGTCCGCTTCACAAACTCAAACGCGACATACAGGCCACCATCGAGGATCGACAGGTGATCCTGCATGTCAAATCGGCCGGCGAACCCATCCTCGAAAAACAGGCGCTGCGGGGCAAGGGCCCGCTTTTCCGCGAAGTCTTCGGCAAGGAGCTGGTATTGGCATGAACCCTAAAAAGAACCTTTTCATCAACCGCGAACTGAGCTGGCTCGATTTCAATCAGCGCGTTTTGGACGAGGCGCTCAATCCGAACGTGCCGCTGCTCGAACGACTCAATTTCCTGACCATCACCGCGTCCAATCTGGACGAGTTCTTCATGGTGCGCGTCGGCGGCCTGCAGCTTATGGCGGCCAGCGGTATGATTCGCAAGGACCCCTGCGGCATGAGCCCCGTGCAGCAAATGGAGGCCGTCGCGCAACGGGTATGCGCCATGGTGAACGATCAGTACAACTGCTACCGCCATATGCTGGAACCGGCCCTGGCGCAGGAGGGCATCGTCCAGGTGCGCCGCGGCGACCTGTCCGCAGCGCAGCGCCGCCATTTGCAAAATGTTTTCGACGAGGAAATCTATCCGGTCCTGACCCCCATGCGCGTGGAGGCGACCGACCGTTTCCCGCTCCTGCGCAATCTCGGCCTGCACCTGGCCGTACGCCTCAAACCCGACCCGGCCCGGGAAGACGGCAAACCGCGTTTCGCCGTCATTCCCCTGCCCCCGCACATGCGACGTCTGGTCGCGCTGCCGACGGCGGACGGCTTTGCCTGGATCGCAGTGGAAGAAACCGTTCGCATGTTCGTCGAGCGTTTCTTCCCGGGCGAGTCCGTCATGGAAGTAACCGCCTTTCGCATTACACGCAATGCCGACCTGGACGCGCGCGAGGATTTCGCCGCCGATTTTCTGGCGGAAATGAAGACCGTTCTGGATCGTCGCAAAAACAGCGGCAGCGTACGGCTCGAACTGGCCGAGCCCTGTTCGCGCATCCTCTCCGATTTCCTGCGCAAAGCGCTGCGCGTGGCGCCGCGCGACCTGTACATGATTCCCGACCTCGTCCATCTGGGCGCCCTGAGCGAACTGACCGGCATGGAGGGCTTCGATCATTTGCGCTACGCGCCCTGGCCCCCGCAAGCCTCGCCGCAGGTGGAATCGCAAAAGAGCCTGTTCGAGCAGATCGCGCGCAACGACATCCTGCTGCTGCATCCCTACGACAGTTTCGAACCCGTCCTGCGCTTCCTGCAGGAAGCCGCCCGCGACCCGCACGTCCTGGCCGTCAAGCAGACCCTGTACCGCACCAGCGCCGACAGCCCGGTCATTGCCGCCCTGCAGGAGGCGGCGGAAAACGGCAAGGCCGTCACGGCGCTCGTGGAACTCAAGGCCCGCTTCGACGAGGCCCGCAATATCGACCGCGCGCGCGACCTGGAAAAAGCCGGCGCGCAGGTGATCTACGGCGTCAAGGGCCTCAAAACCCACTCGAAAATCTGTCTTGTCGTACGACGCGAACCGCACGGCATCGTGCGCTACCTGCACCTGGGCACCGGCAACTACAACGAAAAAACAGCCCGCATCTACAGCGACCTCAGCCTCTTCACCTGCCATGCCGATTTCGGCGCGGACGCCTCGTCCTTCTTCAACGCCATCTGCGGCTATTCCGAACCCCGCGATCTGCTTAAGCTGTGTTCGGCCCCCTTCAAACTGCGCGAAACACTGCTGGATCTCATTCACGCCGAAACCGAACGCGCCCGCAAAGGACAGAAAGCCCTGATCATGGCCAAAGTCAACTCGCTGGCCGATCCGGACATGATCCGCGCCCTGTACCGCGCCTCGCAGGCCGGCGTCGAAGTGCGCCTCAACGTGCGCGGCATCTGCTGCCTGAAACCCGGCGTCCGCGGACTGAGCGACAACATTTCCGTCCTCAGCATTGTAGACCGCTTTCTCGAACACGCGCGCCTGTTTCTTTTCCACGCCGGCGGCGAACGCAAGATCTTCATGTCCAGCGCCGACTGGATGCCGCGCAATCTCAATCGGCGCATCGAACTGCTGATCCCCGTGGAAGATCCCGCCTGCCATGCGCGCGCACAGTCCATTCTGCAAACCTATTTCACGGACACCGTCAAAGCCTCGCGCATCCTGCCCGTCGGCGGCTACGAAGCCGTCCTGCCGGCCAAAGGCAAAAAAGGCCTGCGCAGCCAGGAAATCCTGTATCGCAACGCCGTCGCGGCGGCCCGTCAGGAAGGTCAGTCGCAACGCACAACGCTGGCTCCGCTGCGCCCCCTCAAAAAGCGAAAAAAGACATGAGATCGGTCGACCACATCGTCGCCGGCAGCGGTATTGCCGGTCTGACCGCCGCCCGCCTGCTGAGCCTGGCCGGTCGCAGCGTACTACTGGCGGAAAAAGCGCCGCGTATCGGCGGTTCCCTGCAACGCTTCCGGCGCGACGGCCTGCCCTTCGATACCGGCTTCCATTTCACCGGCGGCCTCGCTCCCGGCGGCGTGCTGGACGACATGCTGCGTGCGCTGCGCCTGCGCGACGCCATCCGACCCATCTTCGCCAACCCCGCTTGCGCGCATCGCTTCGTTTTCGAAGCCGAGCAAACGACCTTCGACATGCCCTGCGGCATCGACCGCATACGCGACCGCCTGCAAACGCTGTTCCCGAGCGAAAAATCCGCCGTGCAACGCTATTTCGACCGCATGCGACACGTCTGCGCCGGATCGTCCGCCGTGAAACTGCAGGCGCTGGCGCTCTCCCCCCAACGCATCGAAGACGACTACATCAGCTTGCGCGCCGTGCTCGACGAACTCACCGACCACCGCCTGCTCAAGGCCATCCTGTCCGCCTTCTGCATGTGCTACGGCAGCGCGCCGCAGGAAGTATCCTTCGCCGATCACAGTCGCATGTGCTTCGCCATGTACGAGTCGGTGGCGCGCGTGGGCGGCGGCGGCGACGCTTTCATACAGGCCTTCCGCCGCGCCTTTCACAGCACCTCCGTGGAAACGGCCACCCGCACCTGGATCGAAGCCTGCCTGGACATCGAAGACGACAAGGCGCGGCGCTTCCGGCTCAATACCGGCGAGGAAATCGCCGCGCGCTCGGGCATCCTCACCCTGCATCCCGCCGAAATCCTGCGCCTGCTGCCGCCTTCCCACGTCCGGCCCGCCTTCGCCGAGCGCATTGCCGACTTTGAACCGACCTGCGGCTTTTTTTCCCTCTTCGCGGAAGGCGCGCTCGAAGACGACCACCGAGCCAGCGACCCCATTGTCTCCCTTTTCCCGAGCGCCGATCTCGACGCCCTGATGAGCCCGGATCACGTCGGCGATTCCGCTCTGGTCATTCTGCGCAGTCGCGAAAACGGAACGGCCGGTCCGGCGCGCCTGGCCGTCTCCGGACTGGAAGTGGCCTCGCTCAAAACCGTCGCCCCCTGGCGCGACAGCCGCCCGGGGAACCGCCCGCCGGACTACGAGACCTACAAACAGGGTCGTATCGAACGGATGCGGGAACGGATGGGCGCCTACTCCGCCGACTACCGCGACCGCCTGCGAGTTCTCGACGACGCCTCGCCGCTCACCTTCCGCGACTGGCTGCTGTCGCCCGACGGCTCGGCCTACGGCATCCGGCAAAAGGTCGGACAATTCAACGTCTGCGGCAAACTTCCCCTGCGCAACCTCTATGCCGCCGGACAAAGCGCCGTGCTGCCCGGCCTGGTCGGAGCCATGATGTCGGCCTTTATGACCTGCCGCGCCGTCCTGGGCCGCGAAACGTTCCAGACCCTGCTTGACGGGCGCCGTCCCCGGCCCTGAAGCGGACTGCGACCGCAACCCCGATTTGCGTGAAGGAAGGTGATATGAGACGTAACAGCGATCTGATGCGTTATTTCATGGAGCAAAAGTCGACGCTTGCTCCGCGGTTGACATGGCGAGCGACTAACGCCGAACAACACCAGGCTTGGCGCAAGCGCTTCGCGCGACGACTTCGTCTGCTCGTAGGACACGAACCCGCCCCAGTGCCCCTCAAAGTCGATTGGGCTGAAACAACCGAAACGGAGGCGTTCACCCGACACAAGATCTACGTGCAGTCGGAGGAACACTACTGGATCCCTGCCTACTACTACGTGCCAAAGCGTCGCGTCGGA